>NZ_JBUEFZ010000019.1:0-117575 GCF_054963715.1 Streptomyces sp. STAM6
ACGACCAGAATCAGGGTGCCCAGCAGCAGTACGCCCCGCCCCAGCAGGGATACGCGCAGCAGCCACCGCTGTACCCCGAGCCGTCGCCGCCCTCGCTCGCCGACGCGGTGCGGGCCTTCACCACCGGGCAGCTCGCCGCCGAGGACTTCCAGCAGATCTTCGCGACGTCCAAGGTGTACTGCCCGCGCGGGGACAACCCCGGGTTCCTGGCGCTGCACAACACGCAGCAGCCGGTCATCCCGATGTTCACCTCGCTGAAGGAGCTGCGCAGGTACGCGGGCAAGGAGTCCAAGTACTTCGTGATCACCGGCGCCGAGGTGATCGACCTGCTGCCCACGGGGTACGGCTTCGTCCTCGACATGGAGGGCGACCACCGGATGGTCTTCGACGCGAAGGCCGTCGAGCAGATGGTCGACTTCGCGATGCGCCGTATGTACGGCTGACGCGCGGCGCCGGGCCGCCGCGTGCCGTGAAGGGGTATGCGCGGCGGCCTGAAGGGAGCGCGGCGGTACAAAGGGATAGGCGCGGCCGAGCGCGGGCGCCATGACGCGACGCTGCCGGAAATGGGGAAGCCCGGGGGAATGATCCCCGGGCTTTCCGCGTTCTGGGTGACAGGAAGTTCAGTGTTCAACTAATCTGGACGTACGCCCGTCGAGGAGGTCCCGTCATGCCTGCCGTAACCGTCGAGAACCCGCTCACCCTGCCGCGCGTCGCCGCGCCGGCCGAGGCGGTGGCGCGCCCGGTGCTCGCCGTGACCACCGCTCCCAGTGGCTTCGAGGGAGAGGGCTTCCCGGTTCGCCGCGCGTTCGCCGGGATCAACTACCGCTACCTCGACCCGTTCATCATGATGGACCAGATGGGCGAGGTGGAGTATCAGCCCGGGGAGCCGAAAGGGACCCCGTGGCATCCGCACCGCGGCTTCGAGACCGTCACGTACATCATCGACGGGATCTTCGACCACCAGGACTCCAACGGCGGCGGCGGCACCATCACCAACGGCGACACCCAGTGGATGACCGCGGGTGGGGGCATCCTGCACATCGAGGCGCCGCCGGAGCACCTCGTCGTGTCCGGCGGTCTCTTCCACGGCCTCCAGCTGTGGGTGAACCTTCCGGCCAAGGACAAGATGATGGCGCCGCGCTACCAGGACATCCGCGGTGGCAACGTCCAGCTGCTCACCTCCCCCGACGGCGGCGCGCTGCTGCGCGTCATCGCCGGCGACCTGGACGGCCACCAGGGCCCCGGCATCACGCACACGCCGATCACCATGATCCACGCGACGATCCGGCCGGGCGCCGAGATCACCCTGCCGTGGCGCGAGGACTTCAACGGTCTCGTCTACGTCCTCGCCGGGCGCGGCACCGTCGGAGCCGAACGCCGGCCCGTCCACATGGGACAGACCGCCGTCTTCGGCGACGGCGGCTCGCTCGTCGTCCGCGCGGACGAGAAGCAGGACGGGCACACCCCCGACCTGGAGGTCGTCGTTCTGGGTGGCCGGCCCATCCGTGAGCCCATGGCGCACTACGGGCCGTTCGTGATGAACACCCAGGAGGAACTGCGCAAGGCCTTCGAGGACTTCCAGGCCGGCCGCCTCGGGCGCATCCCCGCGGTCCACGGCATGGGCGAGAACCTGTAGGGCGCGTTTCGGAAGTCCCGTCCGGCCGGGGGCGTCCGGCACGCACGCTCGCGGCGTTGTCGGTCGTCGGCGCGGCCCGCCGCGCTCTCTCCCCCCGCGCCCGGCGACGCGGGAGGTACCCCCACCCTCCGCCTCGCGAACGCACGCACCAGACGCCCCCGGCCCCGCCCTCCGGGCGGACGACGCCACACGAGGGCGACCGGACAGCACGACTGACGGTTCGCCACCCGGCCGGGCCCGTCCACACGGCGGGCCCGGCCGGCGCATGATCCGCTGGAGACGTGCCGCCCCTGCTGCCCGAATCCGCCAGGCTCCTCCCCGAGCCCGTCCGCCGGCTCGCGGCCTGGTGCCTCGTGATCCTGCTCGTCACCGGCGTCGCGGCCATCGGCATCTGGCTCTGCTTCGTCTTCCAGACGGCCGTCACACCCGTCCTGCTCGCCCTGCTCGGCACCGCGCTGCTCGGGCCGCTGTACCGGCGGCTCGTACGCATGAAGGTCAACACCTCCCTCGCCGCCGGGCTCACCTGCGCCGCCGTCCTCGTCTTCGTCGGCGGCGCCACCTACATCGTGGTGTCCGCCCTCTTCGAAACCGGCGACGAGATCGTCGCCTCCCTCCGCCAGGCGGCGACCGACCTGTCCGAGCACTTCGGGGCCGCCGGGACCTCGCTCGACGACCTCGCCGCCAACTCCAGGGAACTGCTCTCCAAGTTCGGCGGCACCGCCGCCTCCGGCGTGATCAGCGGGCTCAGCGTGGTCGGCGAGGTCATCGCCATGGCCGTCCTCGCGCTGCTGCTGGTCTTCTTCTTCCTCCGGGACTCCGGCCGCGCCGTCGCCGCCCTCCACAGCCTCGCCCCGCGCGGCTCCGGCGACACCCTGGAGGCCATGGCCCGCCGCGCCTTCGACGCCGTCGAGGGGTTCATGCGCGGCACGACCCTCATCGCGCTCATCGACGCCCTGCTCATCACCGCCGGACTGCTCATCCTGCGGGTCCCGGGCGCGCCCGGCCTCGGCGCGCTCGTCTTCGTCGGCGCGTACATCCCCTACCTCGGCGCGTTCATCTCCGGCGCCGTCGCCGTGCTCGTCGCCTTCGCCGACCGGGGCTTCGCCATCGCCCTGTGGGCGCTCGGCGTCGTCCTCGCCGTCCAGGTCCTGGAGGGCCACGTCCTCCAGCCGATGATCCAGAGCCGCACCGTCCAGATGCACCCCGCGCTCGTGATGCTGACGATCACCGCGGGCGCCTCCGTCGCCGGCATCCTCGGCATGCTCCTCGCCGTACCGCTGACCGCCGCCGCCTTCGGCATCCTCGGCGAGCTGCGCAGGCGGTACACCCGGGGTGCGCGCTAGCATCCCGGCAGGGGGCGGCCCGCGGCTGAACGGAGTCCTCGTATGCGCCGGACGCACGGCAAGCCCGCTTCCCGGCTGACCACCGACCGCTCGGCGCTCGGGCACAAGCTCCGCTACGCGCTGCGCCACCCCGGACGGCTGCTGCCCCACCTGCGCCGGGCCGGCCGCGACCACTGGCTGCGGCTGCGCCACCACGGCAGCCACGTGGCGTACTACCGCGCCGTCATGGCGTCCGACACCGCGCGGAGCCCGGAGGCCGCCGTCGGCGGCGCCCCCTCGCAGGAGCGCTGGCTGGCCCTCGGACAGCTGCAGTACGACTACCTCGTCCGGCACGGCCTGCGGCCCCAGGACCGGATGCTGGAGATCGGCTGCGGCAATCTGCGCGCCGGATGGCGCTTCATCCAGCACCTGGAGCCCGGCCACTACTACGGCATCGACATCTCGCCCGACATCCTCATCGAGGCCAAGAAGACCCTCGTCCGGTACGGGCTCCAGGACAAGCTCCCGTACCTGACACCCGTCGACGACCTGAAACTCGACTTCCTCCCCGACCGGTGGTTCACCGTCGTGCACGCCCACAGCGTGTTCTCGCACTCGCCGCCCGAGGTGATCGACGAGTGCCTCGCCCACATCGGGCGGATCCTCGCCCCCGGCGGCTTCTTCGACTTCACCTACGACCGCACCGAGGGCGCCGAGCACCATGTGCTGAGGGAGGACTTCTACTACCGCACCGAGACGCTGATCCGGCTCGCGGAACGGCACGGCCTCGTCGCGCACTTCATGGACGACTGGGAGCGGCTGCCGCACGGCCAGTCCAAGCTCCGCGTCACCCACCCGGGCCGCGCCGCCGAGAACCCGGGCGCGGAGGCCGACCCCGTCGCCTGACCCCGCTCGCGGGCCCGCGGCCCCGGCGGGGGCCGCCCCCGCCGGCGACTCCCTCGACCGACCGCCTACGGCCGCCGCGCTGACCGACGACCGACCTGCGGGCGCTCTGCGACCGGGCTGTGGTGGGTGCGCCCGGGTTCACGCCACCGGCCGGCGCCAGATCGCACCGGCCGCCGGGCGACTTCCCGCCCGCCGACCCGCCGGGCGACTCCCCGTCGGCCGACTCACCGGCCGACCCTGTCCGGCCGCCGGGTCCGCCCTGGCCGGGGCCGACTCCGCCGGTCCATTCCGTCGACCTCGCCTGCCGACCGGCCCGCTGAGCGACTTCCCCCAGGGCCGGCAAGCTCACCCGCTCCTCCACCGAGGCCAGGCAGGAAGCACGCAGCCGCCTCCTGCCGACTCGCGGCAGCCGGGACTGCCCACGTGCAATCAAGAAGCCGAACCGATGGCCGGTGCTGAGAACCCGCGCAAGACGCGACACAGTGCAGCGCGGCCGCTGGGCCCACCACCCGACCGCGAAGCCGAAGAGCACCCGCCGAGCAGGACGCCCGGCAAGACAGAATGCGTCTGTTCTGCCACCGCCCCGCTGGCCCCTCATCGGGTGGTGCCGGTGCTTCGTCCCAGACATTGCCGCCGTCTGCCCGGGTCCACAGCCACTGCCCGAAGCCGTAGTCCCACCACCGTGTTCCTCGGCCGCAGGCCTGTCTTCCCGCACCACGAGCCACGAGCGAGGCCAGGAAGTCCGGGGGCGGGCGGGCTCGGGTGGATTCGCCCCGTCCACCCCCGGAGGGGGGTCAGCTGTCGGCGACGATTTCGTTCACGATCCATGCGCCGAGTTCTTCGGTCATGGTGGTGTGGCCCTCGTTGCGGCCGGCGGCCACGAAGGCGTCGAGCTCGCTGCTGTCGGGCGTGATCGGCTGGTAAAGCGCCTTCGGGTCGCTGATGTCGCCGGCGGCGAGGGCGCTGATGGCCGGGATGAAGCAGGACGTGGTGATGACGTCCGGGTCCACGGTGTTGCCGAGCAGCCTGCTGAGGAGCGCGACGAGGCCGAAGCTGCCGGGGTCGCCCTGTTCGGAGGGCGCAGTGAACAGGCCGCCGGGGGCGCCGTCGATGTCGGGCAGCCCGCTGGTGCGGACCGAGACCGCCTCGCCGCCCTTCTTCTGCAGACGGGCGACTTCCTGGTCGCCGGTGGCCTGGGTCTTGAGCCACGTGTCGACGAGCGTTTCACCGTCGGCCCGCACGGCGGTCACGTCGGGCTTGATGCCGTTGCTGTTGCCGGTCTCCACACCGTTGGCGACGCCGATCTTGCGGACGGACCGCGGCCAGCCGCCGAGCTCTTCGAGCGCCCGGAGGAACTCGACCCGCTCCGGGGCCTCCTTCACGGTGCCGCCGACCCTCTCCAGGTGCCAGCGCGCCATCTGCCGTGCGGCGGGGCTGTTGAGCAGCGCCGAGAACTGGCGCAGCTTCTCGCCCACGAGGGGGACCTGGCCCCAGTTGTCCGCTGCGAAGTGGGTGAACGCCTGCAGGGAGACAGGCAGCCACGCGCCCTGGTGCGGGGTGTCGTAGGAGAGGTACAGGGACGTCTCATGGTCCGGGAGGGCGGGGTCCCGCTCCATCTTCGCCAGCGCGTAGCGGGTGACGAGCCCGCCCATGCTGAATCCGCCCACGACCAGCTTCGACCGTCCCACCCGCTCGGAAAGGGCCCGGCGAATGCAGTCGATGACGGTGTCCGCGTTCGCCGTGATCGATGCCGCCCGGTCGTCGTAGCCCAGGATGATCACGTCCCGGCCGGTCGCGTGGAGCTCGGAGACGAAGCGGTAGTCCCCGTTCTCCTCCAGGCCCTCCCAGAGCCGGTCCAGGCTGCTCGACCCGCCGGAGAAGCCATCGGAGAGGATGACCGGCCGGATGAGCTGCCTGCGGTTCAGCGGGCTGTAGAAGACCCAGGCCGTCCCACCGAGGAGCGTCCACTCATCGTGAGGCTCCGGGGCGGAGGGAATCTCGGTTCGGGCTCCCGGGGCGGCGGGGCCCCAGATGTCGATGACGGGGGTGGCCATGATCAGTTGGCTCCTTGGAGGAAGGTGTTGGGGGTTCGCCGAACTGCTCACCCCGCACCGCACCCTAAGAAGCAGAAACGTTACACATAGTGACGGGTTGTCCGGTTTCATGCGAAGGTGGGGGCATTCGCCTCAAAAGGTGTGCACGTTTGCGAGCGTGGGCACACTGCACCGGCCCCTCGCTGGGATCAGACTGACGGGTGAGGCAACTGCATGGGCCGACTCCGGCCCCTGGGCCGGCTGTCGGGCGACTCTCCGGCCGGCCCGTTGGGCCGCTCCCCGTCGGACGACCGGCCGGGCGATGCCGCCGTCGGCGGAGGGACCGTCACGGCGGGGGGCTGCCCCCGCCGGCTGACGCCCTCGGCCGAACCTGCCCGGCCCGGCCCCGTCCGGCGACTCCCCGTCGGCTGACCCGCCGGCCGGCCCCGCGGCGGGAGCCGACTTCGTGGGCCGCCTCCGGCCGGCCGACCCCGGCCCTCGGCTCCCTGTCGGCCGACTGGCCGACCAGCTCGCCGGGGCACTCCCCATCGGCCGACCGGCCGATCCCGTCCGGCGGGTGCCGCCCCCGGCAGCTGACTGCCTCGGCCGACGCCCCGTCCGTCGGGCGACCCCCGCCGCCGATACGCCCGGCGCCCTGCCCGTCTGCTCGCCGCCGGCCGACCCGTCGTCCGCCGGCGGCATGCCGGGCAGCGCCGCCCGCGGGGCGGCGGGGCCGGGCACGGCGGTCACACGGCCGGGCCGTCGCCGTCCTTCTCGTACAACTCGAACCAGATCGACTTGCCCTCGCCCCGCGGGTCCACGCCCCACGCGTGCGCCAGCATCTCCATCAGGACGAGGCCCCGTCCGGACGAGGCCATCTCGCCCGGCCGCCGCTTGTGCGGCAGCTCGTCGCTGGCGTCGGCGACCTCGACCCGGAGGCGCCGCGCCCCCTGCTCGCCGGTCGCCTCCGCGACCAGCATGGCGTCGCCGTCCGTGTGCACCAGCACGTTCGTCACCATCTCGGAGACCATCAGCACCGCCGAGTCGACCTGCTCCTCGTCGCCCCAGTCGTGCAGCAGCTCCCGTACGTGCCGGCGTGCCGCGGCGATCCGCTCCGGCTCCGCCTGCGCCACGGTCACCGCCATCCGCCGCGGCGCGGCCTCCCGGCCGGCCGTGCCCGTACGGGACAGCAGCAGGACCGCGATGTCGTCCTCGCGCCGGTCGACCAGCGGCCCGGCGGTGTGGTGCGAACCCGGCCCGTGCACGGCCTGTACGAGGGAGTCGGCGAGCACCTCCAGCGAATCGTCGCCGTCGTGCCGCTCCAGCAGCGCGCGGATACGGGCCCAGCCGGAGTCCAGATCGTGCCCGCCGGTCTCCAGCAGTCCGTCGGTGCAGACCATCAGCGTCTCCCCGGGCTCCAGGGTGAGCCGGGTCGTCGGATAGTCGGTGTCGGGCACGATGCCGAGCGGCAGGCCGCCCTCCGTCGGCCGCAGCATCACCGTGCCGTCCGCCATCCGGACCGCCGGGTCGGGGTGCCCGGCCCGGGCGATGTCCAGGGTTCCGGTCGCCGGGTCGACCTCCAGATAGAGGCAGGTCGCGAAGCGCGTCGAGCCGTGGTCGCCCTCGGCGCCGTCCGTGATGCCGTACAGGAACCGGGACGCCCGGGAGAGGACCGCGTCCGGGCGGTGACCCTCGGAGGCGTAGGCGCGCAGCGCGATCCGCAGCTGCCCCATCAGCCCGGCGGCCCGCACGTCATGGCCCTGGACGTCTCCGATGACCAGCGCGATCCGGCCCGCCGGAAGCTGGATCATGTCGTACCAGTCGCCGCCGACCTGGAGTCCGCCGCCCGTCGGCACGTACCGCGCGGCCACCTCCATGCCGGGGATCGCCGGTCCGAGGACCGGCATCATCGTCCGCTGGAGGCCCAGCGACAGCTCCCGCTCCGACTCGGCGACCCCCGCCCTGGCGAGGGCCTGCGCCAGCATCCGGGCCACCGTCGTCAGCACCGACCGCTCGTCGGGCGTGAAGGCCACCGGGTACTTGAACGCCGCCATCCAGGCGCCCATCGTCCGCCCCGCGACGATCAGCGGCAGAAACGCCCAGGAGTCCCGCCCGAACCGCTGCGCCAGCGGCCAGCTCGCCGGGAACCGCTCCCGGTAGTCGTCGGGCGTCGGCAGGTAGATCGCCCGGCCGGTCCGCACCACTTCGGCAGCGGGGTAGTCGGTGTCCAGCGGCATCTGCGCGAAGGGATGCTCGTCGTCCGGGTGGTGCCCGTGGTGCCCGATGATCGTCAGGCGGTCGCCGCGGACGCCGAAGACCGCGAGGCCGTCCGGCGAGAATCCCGGCATCGACAGGGAGGCCGCGACCCGCAGCACCTCCGCCGTGGACCGCGCCTCGGCCAGCGCCCGCCCGGCGTCCAGCAGGAACGCCTCCCGCGAGCGGCGCCAGTCGCCCGTCACGGGTGTGCGCGCGGCGGTCCCGGGCCCCGGCTCGGCGACCTCCTGCAGGGTGCCGACCAGCCGGTAGTCCTTCCCGCTGATCAGGGGCTTGGAGCGGCTGCGGACGGTACGGACGACCCGGCCGTTCTCGTCCATGATCCGCAGTCGGGCCTCGGCGAGGGTGCCCTCGGCGACCGCGAGGTTCACCACCCCGTCGATCTCGTTCCAGTCGACGGGGTGGAAGCGGGAGCGCACGGCGGCCTCGGAGAGCTCGGTGGGCTCGGCGGGCAGCCCGAGCAACCGGGCGGCCTCGGCGTCGAGCGTGACGATCCCGGTCGCGTTGTCCCAGCGCCACAGGCCGGTCAGGATCGCGGCCAGGACGTCCTCGGTACGCATTGCCCCACTTTAAGAAGATGAGCCGATCGGTCGCCACCGAGCGTATCGGGCGGCGATCTTGGGACGACCGGTAACCTTGACGGGTCGAGCCATACCCCGGCCCACTCCCGATATCGAAGACTGGATGAACGACGATGCATCGGTACAGGTCCCACACCTGCGGCGAGCTCCGCGCCTCTGACGTCGGCACCGACGTCCGGCTGAGCGGCTGGCTGCACAATCGGCGCGACCTGGGCGGCATCCTCTTCATCGATCTGCGCGACCACTACGGCATCACGCAGCTCGTCGCCCGCCCCGGCACCGCCGCGTACGAGGCGCTGGACAAGCAGACGAAGGAGTCCGTCGTCCGTGTCGACGGCAAGGTCGTCTCGCGCGGCGCGGAGAACATCAACACCGAGCTGCCCACCGGTGAGATCGAGGTCGAGGTCGCCGAGGTCGAGGTTCTGGGCGCGGCCAGGCAGATCCCGTTCACGATCAACGCCGACGACGGCGTCAACGAGGAGCGGCGCCTGGAGTACCGCTTCCTCGACCTGCGCCGCGAGCGCATGCACCGCAACATCATGCTGCGCACGGCCGTGATCTCGGCGATCCGGCACAAGATGACCGCCCTCGGCTTCAACGAGATGGCGACCCCGATCCTCACCGCGACGTCCCCCGAGGGCGCCCGTGACTTCGTCGTCCCGTCGCGCCTGAACCCGGGCAAGTTCTACGCGCTGCCGCAGGCCCCGCAGCAGTTCAAGCAGCTGCTGATGATCTCGGGCTTCGACCGGTACTTCCAGATCGCGCCCTGCTTCCGCGACGAGGACGCCCGCGCCGACCGCTCGCCGGGCGAGTTCTACCAGCTCGACGTCGAGATGAGCTTCGTCGAGCAGGAGGACGTCTTCCAGCCGATCGAGCAGCTGATGACCGAGCTCTTCGAGGAGTTCGGCGGCGGACGCCACGTCACCTCGCCGTTCCCGCGGATCCCGTTCCGCGAGGCGATGCTGAAGTACGGCTCCGACAAGCCCGACCTGCGTGCGCAGCTGGAGCTCGTGGACATCACCGACGTCTTCGAGGGCTCGGAGTTCAAGGCCTTCGCCGGCAAGCACGTGCGCGCGCTGGCCGTCCCGGACACCGCCGACCAGCCGCGCAAGTTCTTCGACGGCCTCGGCGACTTCGCCGTGGAGCAGGGCGCGAAGGGCCTGGCCTGGGTCCGCGTCGGCGAGGTCCCCCACAGCCCTGACGGCGTGGGAGGTGCCCCCATCGGGCTGACCGGACCGATCGCCAAGTTCCTCACCGAGGAGAACGTCAAGGTCCTCACCGAGCGCCTCGGCCTCGCCGCCGGCCACGCCGTCTTCTTCGGCGCGGGCGACTTCGACGAGGTCTCGAAGATCATGGGCGCGGTGCGCGTCGAGGCCGCCAAGCGGGCCGGCCACTTCGAGAAGGACGTCTTCCGCTTCTGCTGGATCGTCGACTTCCCGATGTACGAGAAGGACGAGGAGACCGGCAAGATCGACTTCTCGCACAACCCGTTCTCCATGCCCCAGGGCGGCCTGGAGGCCCTGGAGACCCAGGACCCGCTGGACATCCTCGGCTGGCAGTACGACATCGTCTGCAACGGCGTCGAGCTGTCCTCCGGCGCGATCCGGAACCACGAGCCGGACATCATGTTCAAGGCCTTCGAGATCGCGGGCTACGACCGCGAGACCGTGGAGCGCGAGTTCTCCGGCATGCTGAAGGCCTTCCAGTTCGGCGCCCCGCCGCACGGCGGCATCGCCCCCGGCGTGGACCGCATCGTGATGCTCCTCGCCGACGAGCCGAACATCCGCGAGACGATCGCCTTCCCGCTCAACGGCAACGCGCAGGACCTGATGATGGGCGCGCCGACGGAGCTGGACGAGGCGCGGCTCAAGGAGCTGAACATCGCGCTGCGGAAGCCGGTCACCGACAAGTAGTCGCCCGGCCGCCGGCCCGGCACCGCCGAAGGGCCCCGGAACCTCGTGGTTCCGGGGCCCTTTCGTGTTCCTCCACTGCTCCGTACGGACGTGCCGGGCGACGCGTGACAGAAACCGCGGCCCCGGGGTATGCGGGAACGGCACCCATCACCCCGTACAAATACACCTGTACGTATACGAAAAGTGATGTCTGTACGCAGCGCGAAAGGCCCTGACATGCCCGCCCGTTCCCGCGCCCAGGCCGTCGCGGCCCTGCTCCTGTGCTTCCTGCCCCTCGCCGCCTGCACAGGCCCGGGCGGCGCAGGGGGCGACGGCGCGGCCACCACCGCGGCGCCGCCGGCCGCCGGCGCGCCGCCCCACCCGCAGGCCAAGGCGGCCGGCCCCCGCGAGATCCCCGCCCTCGGCCCGGCCACCCGTGCCGCCATCCCCGACACCGCCCGCCAGGCCGTCGTGGTCACCGGCGACGCCGCGGACTCCGCCCGCGCCACGGCGGTCCTCTACGAGCGCCACGCCACCGAGGGCTGGCAGCGGATCTCCGACCCCTGGCCGGCCCACAACGCCCTCAACGGCTGGACGGACCACCACGTCGAGGGCGACCTCCGCTCCCCGATCGGCGTCTTCGGCCTCACCGACGCGGGCGGACTCCTCGCCGACCCCGGCAGCGGACTGCCCTACGACCAGGCCTACGGCTTCACCGCCACCGGCACCGGCACCCAGGGCGAACCCCTGGAGGGCTCCTTCGACTACGTGGTCGCCATCAACTACAACCGCATCGCGGGCACGAGCCCCCTCGACCGCACCCGCCCCCTTGGCCCCGAACGCGGCGGCGGCATCTGGATCCACGTCGACCACAACGGCCCCACCCAGGGCTGCGTCTCCCTCGAACGGCACCGCATGCAGGAGCTCCTGAAATGGCTCGACCCGTCGAAGGAACCGGTGGTGGTGATGGGGGACGTGCTGGCACTGGGGCGGTGAGGAGCCGCCCCGGGGCCTCCCTCCGGGGGCACCGGCGGCCCCGGCCTCGGCCAGGACCCGATGAGAGTGGAAGGGATGGCGCACGGCAGCTGATGTGAACCGGGCGAGCTCGCCGGACCTTCCCAGGGTGTCCATGGAGCGAACGCTGCGAGCCGACATGGCGTTTCCACTTCGTGTCTGTAGTCACCAAAGGGGCCCGGCAACGGCGTATCGGCACCGTGGCCGGAATTGATCCGCCGGTCGCACACACCGGAACGACGAGACCGCCGCCCCCTGCGGACGAGGGAGCGGCGGTCTCGGGCCTCCGGGGGCTGGGGCTTCGGGAGCCCCTGGGAGGGTCAGGCCTTCTTCGGGTCTTCCAGGCGGGGGAACAGCACCGCGCCCTTCGTCACCGTCGTGCCGGCGGGCAGTTGGCCCCACGTGGCGGCCGACTGCACCCGCTGGTCGGCGAGGGCGCCCAGGGAGGCCTCCGCGCCGAGGGAGTCCCAGAGCTTCTGGGAGGTGTCCGGCATGACCGGGTTCAGCAGGACCGCCACCGCGCGGAGCGACTCGGCCGCCGTGTAGAGGATCGTCGCCAGGCGGGCGCGGCCCTCCGGGGAGTCGTCCTTGGCGACCTTCCAGGGCTCCTGCTCCGTGATGTAGCCGTTGACCTGCTTCACGAAGTCGAAGATCGCCAGGATGCCGCCCTGGAAGTCCAGCTCCTCGCCGATCTTCCGGTCGGCCTCGGCGGCCGCCTTGGCCAGGCCGTCGTGGACGGCCTTCTCCGCGTCGCCCGTGGCGTCCGCGGCGGGGAGGGCACCGTCGAAGTACTTGCCGACCATCGCCGCGACGCGCGACGCCAGGTTGCCGTAGTCGTTCGCCAGCTCACTGGTGTAGCGGGCGGTGAAGTCCTCCCACGAGAACGAGCCGTCGCTGCCGAACGCGATCGCCCGCAGGAAGTACCAGCGGTAGGCGTCCACGCCGAAGTGCGACGTCAGGTCCTGCGGCTTGATGCCGGTCAGGTTGGACTTCGACATCTTCTCGCCGCCGACCATCAGCCAGCCGTTGGCCGCGACCTTCCCCGGCACCGGCAGACCCTGCGCCATCAGCATCGCCGGCCAGATCACCGCGTGGAACCGCAGGATGTCCTTGCCGACCAGGTGCACATTGGCCGGGAACGTCTCGTCGAACTTCGCCTGGTTCGAGCCGTAGCCGACGGCCGTCGCGTAGTTCAGGAGGGCGTCCACCCACACGTAGATGACGTGCTTGTCGTCCCACGGGATCGGGATGCCCCAGTCGAACGTCGAGCGGGAGATCGACAGGTCCTGCAGGCCCTGGCGGACGAAGTTCAGGACCTCGTTGCGCGCCGACTCCGGCTGGATGAAGTCCGGGTTCGCCTCGTAGAACTCCAGCAGCTTCGGGCCGTACTCGCTCAGCTTGAAGAAGTAGTTCTCCTCCTTGAGGATCTCCACCGGCTTCTTGTGGACCGGGCAGAGCTTCACACCCTGCTCGTCCTCGATCAGGTCGCCGGGGAGCTTGTACTCCTCGCAGCCCACGCAGTACGGGCCTTCGTACCCGCCCTTGTAGATCTCGCCCTTGTCGTACAGGTCCTGCACGAACTCCTGGACGCGGTCCGTGTGCCGCTTCTCCGTCGTACGGATGAAGTCGTCGTTCGCGATCTCCAGGTGCTCCCAGAGGGGCTTCCACGCCTCCTCGACGAGCTTGTCGCACCACTCCTGAGGGCTGACGTTGTTCGCCTCCGCGGTGCGCATGATCTTCTGACCGTGCTCGTCCGTGCCGGTGAGGTACCACACCTTCTCGCCGCGCTGACGGTGCCAGCGCGTGAGCACGTCGCCTGCGACGGTCGTGTAGGCGTGGCCCAGGTGAGGAGCGTCGTTGACGTAGTAAATGGGGGTCGAGACGTAAAACGCCTTCGTCCCCTGCTTCTCGGATCCAGTGGCCGCCATGGTCGAAATCCTATCCGCCCCCGGAAGCTCCCCTCACCTCCGTTCCGAGGGGGGAGACGTTCCCGAAACACCCCCCGGAGGAGAGTGGGGGCATGCGTGTACTGGTTGCCGAGGACGAGACCGTCCTCGCCGAGCTCGTCGCCACCGGTCTGCGGCGCGCCGGCTTCGCCGTCGACACCGTCCACAGCGGCGACGCCGCCCTCGACCACCTCGGGCTCCACGACTACGACGTCGTCGTCCTCGACCGGGACCTGCCCCGCGTCCACGGCGACGAGGTGGCCCGCAGGCTCGTCGGCGCCGGGGCGCGGACCCGGATCCTGATGCTGACCGCCGCCTCCGCCCTGGAGGACCGGGTGGCCGGCCTCGACCTGGGCGCCGACGACTACCTGGGCAAACCGTTCGAGTTCCCCGAGCTGGTCTCCCGGGTGAGGGCGCTGCGGCGGCGCAGCGCCCCGCCCGTACCGCCCGTCCTTGAGCGGCGCGGCATACGGCTCGACCCGGTGCGGCGCACGGCGACGAGGGACGGCCGGGACCTCGACCTGTCCCCGAAGGAGTTCGCCGTCCTCCAGATCCTGCTGGAGGCCGGCGGGGCGACCGTCTCCGCCGAGGACCTGCTGGAGCGCGCCTGGGACGCCCACACCGACCCGTTCACCGGGGCGGTCCGGGTCTGCATGAGCAAGCTGCGCGGCAAGCTCGGCGGGCCACCGCTGATCCGTACGGTGCAGGGCGTGGGGTACTCCCTGTGATCGGGCCCGGCTCCACGATCCGGACCCGGCTCGCCATGGTGTACGGCGCCGTCTTCCTGGTCCTCGGCGGCTGCCTGCTCGCGGTCGTCAATGTGCTGGCCCGCGCCGGGACGCAGCAGGCCGCCGAAGCCATCGCGGAGAGCACCGCCCCGGCGTCGGAGGTGGTCCTCGACGCCGGCCTCGAGGCGTACCCCGAGGGGCTCACCGTCCACGGGCTCACCGACACCGTCAGCCGCGCCGCCTCCGAACAACTGCTGATGTGGTCGTGCGGGGCGCTGCTGGTGATGGCGCTGGTCGCCGTGGTCGTCGGCTGGTGGATGGCGGGGCGCGTGCTGCGTCCCGTCCACGAGATGACCGCACGTGCCCGGAGACTCTCGGAACGGAACCTCGCCGGGCGGATCGCGGTGAGCGGCCCCGACGACGAGCTCAAGGAGCTGGGCGACACGATCGACGCGCTGCTCGGCCGGCTGGAGAAGGCCTTCGACAGCCAGCGGCGGTTCATCGCGAACGCCTCGCACGAGCTGCGGACGCCCCTGGCCACGCAGCGCGCGGCGATCCAGGTGGGGCTGGACGACACCGTGTCGGTCAAACAGGTGCTGCTGGACGGCAACCGGCGCAGCGAGCGGCTGATCGACGGCCTGCTGGTGCTGGCCCGCAGCGAGCGCGGACTGGAGGAGCGGGAGGACGTCGACCTGGGCCGGGTGGTGGCGGAGGAGTGCGAGAGCCACGGCGTGACGGTCGAGGTGGACGCCGGTACCGATACCGGTGCGGACGCCGACAGGGACGCCGGTTCCGATACCGGTGCGGACGCCGCCGGGGAGGCCGATACCGACGCCGACGCGGACGCCGGCCGCGGCGTGGCGGGTGGTGTGGTGCGGGGCAGTCCGCTGCTGCTGGCCCAGCTCGTCAGGAACCTGCTGGTCAACGCGGTCGCGTACAACGTGCCCGGCGGCTCCGTGAACGTGACGGTCCGGGGCGGTGTGCTGACCGTCGCCAACACCGGGCCGGTCGTCGCCGCGGGCGACGTGCCGGGACTCTTCGAGCCGTTCCGGCGGGGCGAGGGCCGGGACCGGATGGGTCCCGGCGCCGGGCTCGGCCTGTCCATCGTCCGGTCGATCGCGGTGGCGCACGGCGGGACGGTGACGGCGGAGCCCGGCGGAGAGGGCGTGGGCGGCCTGGCGGTGACGGTGCGGTTGCCCGTCACCGGCCGGGCGACGCCGGTCGGCTAGCGCGCTACACGGTCCACTTCGCGAGGACCTCGCGGTAGAAGGTGGCGTGCGGGACCTCGGCGGGTGCGGGGCCCGCGTGGAAGAAGCCGGCGTTCTCCAGCTGCAGCTTGCGCAGGTAGTCGAACGCCTTCGAGTCCTCCTCGCCGAACGCCACGAACTGCCAGAACACGTTCCGGCCCTTCACCGCGGCGTCCGTCAGGGCCTGCGTGGCCGCCGTCTTGGACTCGGGCGCCCCGTCCGTCTGGAAGAGGACGAGCGCGGGCAGGTCCGCCGCGTCGGACTCCGCGTGCCGGGAGAGCACCTCCTGGACGGCCCGGTCGTAGTTGGTCCGGCCCATCCGGCCCAGGGAGGCGTGCAGGGCCTCGACACGGCCGTCGACGTCGGCGAGGGTGATCTCACCGGCGCCGTCGATCTCGGTCGAGAAGAAGACGACGGTGACGGGGGCGTTCTCGGTCTCGTCGAGGTGCGCGGCCAGAGCGAGCGCCTGCTCGGCGAGGTGCTGGGCGCTGCCGTCCTTGTAGTACGGGCGCATCGACCCCGAACGGTCGAGCACCAGGTACACGGCGGCCCGCGCCCCGACGAGCCCGCGCTTCTTCAGCGCGGCCCCGGCTGCCTTGTACGCCTCCGTGAGCTGCGGCGCCCGCGCCTTGACCCGGGCGAGGCCGTGGGCCGGCTTCCCGCTGCCGAGCACCGCGGGCACGGAGGGGTCCTCGGTGCCGGACGCCGGGGCGTCCGTCGTCGCCGCAGCAGCAGCGGCGACCGCGGCCTCCGGCTCCGCCGTGGCGGACTGGGCCTCCGTCTGCTCCTCGGCCCGGTCCTGGGCCTGGTTCTGGTCCTGGGCGGGCGCCGTCTCCTGTGCCGGCTCGGGGGCCGTCTCGGTGTCGGCGGGTGCGGGGGTTTCCGCGGCAGGCTCCGCAGCGGCCTCCGCCTCGGGTGCCGCTTCCGGCTCGGGTGCTGCCTCCGCCTCGGTGGCTGCTTCGGTTTCCTCGGCGGCTGCGGCCTCCGGCTCCGGGTCCGTCTCGGGGGTGTGCGCCCCGTCCGCGGCGGTTTCGGTCTCGGCCGTGGCGGACTGGGCCTCCGGCTGGTCCTCGGCCTGGTCCTGTGCCTGGCCCTTGGCGGGTGCCGCCTCCTGCGCCGGCTCGGGGACCGGCTCCGGCTCGGCGGGCTCGACCGCTGCCTCCGCCCCGGCGGCCGCGGGTTCCGGCTCGGCCGGGGTCTCGGCGGCGGTCGCGGGGGCCGTCTCCGGTTCGGTGGCCTCGTCGGGCGCCTGGACGTCCGCGTTCGCCTCGGCCTCGGCGGGTGCGGGGGCCTCCTCGGCGGGTGCGGCGTCGGGCTGGGTCGTTTCCGGCTCCGCCGGGACCTCGGGGGCCGCAGCCTCGTCCGTACGGGCGGGGCCGGCCGCGGCCGGCTGCGCGTCCGCGGTCTCCTGCGCGGCGGGGGAGTCCGCCTCCGGCTCCTCGGGCGGCGTCGCGCGTGTGCGCTGGGCCGCGTCAATCGCCGCCTCGCGGGCGGGGGATGACGCGTCGCGGGCCGCCGGGACCGTCGTGCGGCGCGTCGTGGGCGGGGGGTTGTCGAAGGACGCGGCCACCAGGTCCGCGGCCGACTGTTCCACCGGGGAGGGCGGGGTGGGGGAAGGGACCGTCGCCGCGACCGAGGCCTCCTCCTGGGGCACCGCGCGTTCCGTCTGGGGCGGGACGGAGGCGGCCGCCGTCTCGTTACGCTCCGCACGGTCGCGTCCAAACACCTTGCGCAGCAAGCTCCGAATGCCCATGGGCGAGGCCTTTCGCATGTTATGGGTGCCGTGTATGTCCGTACTGCTAGGAATCATCCCTGGCCATGGCGGACACGTAAGGTTAGCCGCCCCGAGTGGCGGCGAAAGGCAAGGGGCAAACGCGTCAACCTCGCCCCGGTCGCCCCGCATTCATCCCCCGTTCACCCCGTTGCCGCCGGTCTGCAGAGGTACGCCCCTAACGTCGCGCACGAACGGATTCCCGACACACTGTCGGCGCGGTGTGCGCCGGAGGAGGACCACGTGCGCAAGCTGCTGCCGCTGCTGAGCACCAACTCGCACGGGGGCGGCCGGTCCGCCCTCACCTGTCGCTACCGCTGTGGCGACGCGTGCTTCCACGAAGTGCCCAACCCCAGCGACAACGAGTACGCGGGCGACGTCATAGCCGGCGCTCTGTCGAGGCGGTCGATGATGCGCGCCGCCGCCGTCGTGACCGTCGCGACCGCGGCGGGCGGTGCCGTGGCGCTGCGGGGTGCCCCGGCCGCGGAGGCCGCCGCGGCCGCCGCGTACCCGGGCGGCGGGAGCGGCACGAGCGGCGGCGCGCGCGGCCTGCGCTTCACGCCCGTCGCGCCCAACAAGGACGACAAGGTCACCGTCCCCGACGGCTACGCGCAGAGCGTCGTCATCCGGTGGGGCGAGCCCATCCTGCGCGGGGCGCCCGCCTTCGACGCCGAGAAGCAGACGGCGAAGGCCCAGGCCGGCCAGTTCGGCTACAACAACGACTTCCTCTCCCTGCTGCCGCTGAAGGGCGAGCACGCACGCCAGGTGCTCGTCGCCAACCACGAGTACACCGACGAGGTCCTGATGTTCCGGGGCTACGACCCCGAGAACCCGACGCGCGAGCAGGTGGAGATCGCCTGGGCCGCGCACGGCCTGTCCGTGGTCGTCGTGCAGGAGGAGCACCGCTCCGGCCGGCTCACGCCCGTCACCCGGCACCCGCTCAACCGTCGTCTCACCGCCACCAGCGAGTTCGAGCTGACCGGCCCGGCCGCGGGCGGCGCGCTGCTCAGGACGAGCGCGGACCCGACCGGCCGCAAGGTGTACGGCACGCTCAACAACTGCGCCGGCGGCACCACCCCCTGGGGCACCACGCTCCACGGCGAGGAGAACTTCAACCAGTACTTCGCGGGCGGTTCGTCCCCCACCGACAAGCGCTACGGCATCGGCTCCGGCGCCAGCGAGCGCAAGTGGGAGCGGTTCGACAAGCGCTTCGACGTCAAGCAGGAGCCCAACGAGTCGCACCGGTTCGGCTGGGTCGTCGAGCTCGACCCGTACGACCCGGACTCCACGCCCCGCAAGCGCACCGCCCTCGGCCGCTTCAAGCACGAGGCCGCCCAGCCGCGCCTGACCGCCGACGGCCGCCCCGTCGTCTACATGGGCGACGACGAGCGCTTCGACTACTTCTACAAGTTCGTGTCGAGCAAGCGGATGATGAAGGGCGGCTCCCGGCGCGCCCGCGAGCACAACCTCACCCTCCTCGACGAGGGCACGCTGTACGTCGCCAAGCTGACCGGGGACAGCCCGCAGGACGTCGACGGCACGGGCAGGCTCCCGAACGACGGCGAGTTCGACGGCAGCGGCCAGTGGATCCCGCTCGCCACCGGCGACACGTCCCATGTGCCCGGTATGACCGCCGAGGAGGTGTACGTCTTCACCCGCCTCGCCGGCGACAAGGTCGGGGCCACGAAGATGGACCGCCCCGAGGACGTCGAGCCGAGCCCCCGCACGGGCCGCGTGTACGTCGCGCTCACCAACAACAAGGACCGCGGCGCCGCGGGGAAGGCGGGCGCCGACGAGGCCAACCCGCGCAACATCAACAAGCACGGCCATGTGCTGGAGCTGGCCGAGCACTGGGACGACCCGGCGTCCGACGGCTTCGCCTGGCGGCTGTTCCTCGTCGCGGGCGACCCGGGCGACCCGGCCAGCTACTTCGCCGGCTACCCCAAGGAGAAGGTCAGCCCCATCTCCTGCCCGGACAACATCACCTTCGACCCGCACGGCAACCTGTGGCTCTCCACGGACGGCAACCAGCTCGGCTCGCACGACGGCCTCTTCGGTGTCGCCACGCACGGCGAGCGGCGCGGTGAGCTGAAGCAGTTCCTCACCGTCCCGGCCGGTGCGGAGACCTGCGGCCCGGTCGTCCAGAGCCGCCGGGTCCTCGTGGCCGTGCAGCACCCGGGGGAGGTCGACGGGGCGTCCGTCGAGAAGCCGGCCTCCACTTGGCCCGACGGCCCGGGCCGGCTCGTCCGCCCGGCGGTCGTGGCCGTGTACCGCAAGGACGGACGCGACATCGGCGTCTGACCGCCCTCACGAGGTGGCGCGGACCTGTTCGCGCCACCTCGTGAACTGCTCCGCCGGGTCACCCGTGTACGACCACGGCACCCAGGCCGCGCGCGCCCCGAGCAGCCCGAACAGCTCCCGGGCCAGGTCGGCCAGACCGGCGTGACAGGCGGCGTGCAGCAGGTAGTTGAGCGGCTCGACCTCCTCGGGCAGCACCGGGCCGGCCGGCCGTCCGCCGAGCCACCGCTCCCACGTGCGGTGGACCTCCGTCGCCGCGAGCTCGTGCTTCCAGTGCTGGTCGAAGCCGCGCACCGGCCCCCGGCCCCGTGCCGCGTCCGCGATGTACCGGTACTCCTCCACCCGGGCGATCTGCACCAGCACCGGCAGCGGCGAACCGGGCGGCGCCGCCCCCGCCGCGTCCCGCGCGATGTCGTACATGGCGCCGTGCGTACCGTGCCAGCGAGCCGACCGGTAGCGCAGCAGCTGCACATGGCCCTCCAGGTTGTGCGGGTCGCGCCGGCGCAGCTCGTCCCACCAGCCGCGCAGCTCGGGCCGGCCGACCCCGCCCTCGTACAGCCGGGCCACCGTCATCAGTGACACCCATGGCATGGGGTCGGCGGGCCGCGCGTCGGCCGCGCACAGGCAGGCCATGACCGTCACATCGAGCCGCGCCCGGTCCACGGCGCTGCCGCGCCCCGCCGCGATCGCCTCGTTGAAGACCCGTACGACCTCGGTCGCCGCCCGCATCACGGCGGCGTCCGGGTTGTCCGGCTCGGCCGCCCGCCACGCCTCGACGGTCGAGCTGTCGGCCGCCGCGTGGGCCAGCAGCCGCACGCGGTGGGTACGCAGGGCCCACTGGTCACCGGTGTCCCGCAGCAGGTCGCGTACGCCCTGCCAGCGTCCGATAACGATGTCGTGCCGCGCCTCGGTGAGGGCGCGGTCGCCGAAGTCCGGGTCGAAGTCCGGCTGAAAACGCGCGGAACGGCGGCGTGCTGCCATGTCCCTGTCCCCCCGTCAGAAGTCGGTCGCCAGGGTCTCGCTCCCGTTTCCCTGCCGACGCTGTGGTGGTACGGCGTACGGCTCGGCCGCCGCCAGTGCCCGCGTCGCGTCCAGCTTCGCCGGACGGTAGTACGAACTGCCCCTCCGCCAGTAAAGGACCATCGGTACGAGTCCGGCGACGATCCCGCCCAGACCGATGGCCACCGAGGCACCGCTCAGTTCACCGAGCGACTCGAAGAAGATCCACAGCATGAAGGCGGCGCCGAGCAGCGGCCAGGCGCCGCCGAGCACGAAGTGCCGCACGGACGTCAGCAGCATCCCCCGGTAGGCGACCACCGCCGCGATCCCCGCGAGTGCGTAGTAGAAGGCGATGAGCAGGCCGATCCCGCTGACCGCGTGGGTGAGGATCTCGCCGACGGAGCCGAGCGCCGTCGCCGCCGCGAGCATCAGCAGCGCCACGGCGCCGACGGCGGCGATCGCCACCCACGGGGTGTTCCAGCGGCGGTGGACGGTGCCGAGCGCGGCCGGCAGCGTGCGGTCCCGGCCCATCGCGAACAGGGAACGCGTCACCTGGATCAGCGTGGTCTCCAGGGTGGCGACCGTGGACAGCAGTACCGCCACGATCAGCAGCTTCCCGCCGACTCCGGGCCAGACGGCGTCCCCGAGCAGGGACAGCACGTTTGCCCCGCCGGCAGTGATGTCGTCGGCCGCGAGGACGACGTTGACGGCGATCGTGAACGCCTCGAAGAGCAGGAAGACCACACCCATGCCGATCAGCGCGGCGAAGCCGGCGGTGCGGCGGCTGTCCCGGGTCTCCTCGCTGAGGTTGCTGGTGACGTCCCAGCCCCAGTAGTAGAAGGCGGCGATCAGCGCGCCGGACGCGAACCCGGACACCCCGTCGAAGTGCCCGAAGCCCAGCCAGGACCAGTCGAAGGCGACCGCCGAACCACGGTGCATCAGTACACCGCCGATGAACAGGACGAGGATCGCCAACTCGACACCCGACATCAGCAGTTGCGCCCGTACGGTGAGCCGGGCACCGCCCAGGACCACCAGCAGCATCATCAGGAACCAGCCCGCGCCGACGGTGGCGGCCAGGGCGGTGTCACCGGCGAGCTCCGCGTCGAAGAGCGCCAGGGTGAGCGAGCCGGCCGGCAGCGAACCGGCGGCCATGAACAGCGTGGCGGCCACCACCAGGGCCCAGCCGGAGAGGAAGCCCAGGAAGGGGTGGAGCGTCCGGCCCACCCAGGAATAGCTGGCGCCGGCGTTGACGTCGATCCGGCCGAGCCGGCTGAACGCCAGCACGATGCCGAGCATGGGGATCGCGCAGTACAGCAGCGCGGCCGGGGACGCCAGCCCCACGGCCCCGACGAGGACGGCGGTGGTGGCGGCCAGCGAGTACGCCGGGGCACTGCCCGCGACCGCCATCACGATCGTGTCGAACGTACCGAGGACATTGGGCTGGAGCCCTCTGCCAGGAGTGCTGCGCATCGCGAATGTCCTTGTATGGCATGGCAAATGGCGGTAGGTCGTGAGCGGGCCGCGCATGCGGCGGCACGCGTGGATCGTGCGCATCGTAGTAGGGCGCCGGACCCGTGGTGACGTCACCCGGAAGGAACCCGTCCACGACGGGCACCCTGCGTCGCGCCACCGGGGCCGGGGCCCGCCGGCGCGCGGTCCGGGCCGGTCGGCCGGCGGTGGCCCTCGACCCCACCGGGCGGGCGGGCGCCGCGCGTCCGGGTTCTCGCCGGCCTTCTCCTTGGCGCGCCGTCGACGCAACAGCGCCCGGTGCCGGTCCCGTTGGGCTTTCGGGGAGTGCGGTCGCGCCCGCTCGTCGCCGGTGGCCCGCGGCCCGGTCGCGCAGGGCGCGGTCCTCACGGACGAGGGCACCGATGAGGTCGGGTCCGCTCGTCGTCCATGACCTCCACCTTTCCGGATCAGGGCCGGTCGTGCAGGTCGAGGTCGACGAGCAGGGCCCGGTGGTCGGTGCGGGACAGGTCGAGGAAACGGGCGCCGCGCACGGAGAAGTGGTCGCTGACCAGGATGTGGTCGATCTGTGCGAAGGGCGGCAGCGGGCCGTCCTGCGGCCAGGACGCGGTGCGCCAGGCCCCGGCCAGCCGGGCGCCGTCGTGCAGGGTTCCGGAGTCGAGCACGGCCCGGAACGCGGCATGGTCCTGGGTGGCGTTGAAGTCACCGGCCAGCAGGGTGGGGCGCCCGCGCCGTTCGGCCGCGAACGAGCGCAGCAGGCCGAGCTCGCGCTTCCACACGGACACCTGGCCGGGCAGCGGCGGCATGGGGTGCGCGAGCTGCAGGCGCACCTCCCGGCCGCCGATCCGCGCCGATGCCCCGGGCATGCCCATGCTGCCCGGCAGCGGCGGCTCCCCGGCGAGCGGGCGGTCGCCGAGGACGACCGAGCCCGCGGAGCCGGGCGCCGCGACCTGGACGCGGTACGGGAGGGCCGCGGCCAGGGTGCGGGCGCAGGCCGGGTCGCACTCGGAGACGAAGACCAGATCGGGCCGCTCGCGCCGGACGGCGGCGAGGAGTTCCGGGGCCGCCGCGCCGAACTCGACGTTGGCGGCCAGTACGCGCAGGCGCGCCGTGACCGGCCCTTCCGCGCGGGTGCTGTCCGGGCCGTACGGCCGTACGAACCAGGCCGTGGCGGCGAGCACGAGCGCCGCCCAGCCGGCGAGTACCGGACGCCGGCCGGCCAGGGTGAGCAGCAGCGCGAGGCCGGCCGGCACGGTGAGCCACGGCAGGAAGGCGAGGAGCTGCGGCAGGGGGGTGACGCCGTCCGTGCCGAGGAGCCGGCAGCCGGTGACGGCGGTGGGCACGGCGAGCAGCAGCCCGGCGGCCCAGGCCACGGCAGGACGGGAGAGCGGCCGTCCACCGGTCCGCGGCCGGGCCGGTCCGCGGGGAGGGGTGGGCGATGCCGGGTCGCGGGGAGGGGTGGGCGATGCCGGTCCGTCGGGAGGGGTGGGCGACGCCGGGTCGCGGGGAGGGGTCGGCGACGCCTGGTCGCTGTCCACGGGGTGAACCTCCCTGTCGCGGTCTGCCGGGCACCGAGCATCCTTCCGGAAGACGGCTCCTCCCTGAAGGACGAAGCCTCGCAACACGGGGTTGCCGGCCGCTCCACTTGCCGCCCGGCGATCGCGGGTGTCCTCTGGATGAGGGGTGACTGGGAAGGAGCTCCGTCATGGCCGCACCCGCAACGGCGCCCGCACGGCACCGCCGCGCCCGTCGCACGACCACCCGCCGCACCACCGTCCGCTCCTGGGCGCTGCCGCTCGCGCTGGGCATCTTCTACGGCTTCTACACCCAGTTCATCGCCCGGTCCGGCGACGGCCCGATCACCGGCGGGCAGATCCTGCTCGGCTTCGTCAGCGCCTTCGTCTTCGGCGCGCTGTGCTACCTCCTCGGCCGCTACCAGAAGGCCCTGCCCCGCGAAGCGAGAGCGGCCGCCTACGGCGGGCTCGCCGGAGCGTCGGTGGGCTTCCTCTACAGCCTGTCGGACGCGAGCGTCCTGTCGGGCGTGGTTCTGGGGCTGGTGGTGGGTGCCGGAGTGGCCCTCGGGACGTTCTACGTGTTCTACACCCACGAGTGAGAACGCACGGGGCGAGGGCACCTCTGGGTGAGGGCACCTCCGGGTGAGACGCGCGCCCCCGGCGCCGACCCGCGCACCCGTCCGGCCGTCACCTCGCGCGGCCGCTGGATCCGATCTGGCGGCCGCGCGCCGCTGTCTCGCGCCTCATGGGTGACGGCCGCGCCCGCGGCCGCCCGCACCGGCGACGAAGGGAGGCGGCCATGCCGGAGCCGCTGCGTGTCGCGGTCATCGTCGGCAGCACGCGCGAGGGCCGGGTCGGGGACGCGGTCGCGCGCTGGTTCGCAGCCCGGGCGGCCGGGCGGACCGACCTGGAGCTCACCGTCCTCGACCTCGTCGCCTACGACTTCCCGGCGCGGTACCCGGACCGGGCCACCGCCCAGATACGGGAGTTCACCGCCGAAGTGGGCCGGGCCGACGCGTTCGTGATCGTGACGCCGGAATACAACCGCTCCTTCCCGGCCTCCCTCAAGCAGGCCATCGACTACGCCTACGACGAGTGGCACACCAAGCCCGTCGCCTTCGTGGGGTACGGGCACGGGTCGACCGGACTGTACGCCGTGGAGCAGCTCCGGTCGGTCTTCACCGAGCTGCACACCGTGACGCTGCGCAACGGGGTGTTCCTCAACCTGCTCGACCTCCCGCTCGACGACCCGGCCCGGCCGGCCCCCCACGCACTGACCGACGACGACCGCGACCGCGCGGTCGGCCTGATGCTCGACCAGCTCGGCTGGTGGGGCCTCGCCCTCCGGGACGCGCGTGCCGTGCGCCCTTACATCTCCTAAGGAACCGGACACATGACAGCGACAGGTACGGAACTGGCCATCGAGACGGAAGGCCTGGTGAAGGTCTTCGGCGACAACAGGGCCGTGGACGGCGTCGATCTGCGTGTCCCGGCGGGCACGGTCTACGGCGTCCTCGGCCCCAACGGCGCCGGCAAGACCACCGCCGTGAAGATGCTGGCGACGCTGCTGCGGCCCGACGGCGGCGAGGCCCGTGTCTTCGGCAAGGACGTGGTGCGGGACGCCGACGCGGTCCGCGGCCGGGTCAGCCTCACCGGACAGTACGCCTCGGTCGACGAGGACCTCACGGGCACCGAGAACCTGATCCTGCTGGGCCGTCTCCTCGGCCACGCCAAACCGGCCGCGCGGGAGCGGGCCGCCCAACTGCTGGCGGCGTTCGGTCTGTCGGAGGCGGCCGACCGGCAGGTGAAGAACTACTCGGGCGGCATGCGGCGCCGTATCGACATCGCCGCGTCCATCCTCAACACCCCCGATCTGCTGTTCCTCGACGAGCCGACCACCGGCCTCGACCCGCGCAGCCGCAACCAGGTGTGGGACATCGTGCGGGCGGTCGTCGCCCAGGGCACGACCGTGCTGCTGACCACGCAGTACCTGGACGAGGCGGACCAACTGGCGTCCCGCATCGCGGTGATCGACCACGGCCGGGTCATCGCCGAAGGCACCAAGGGCGAACTCAAGGCGTCGGTCGGCGCCGGTTCCGTGCACGTCCGGCTGCGCGACGCCGACCGGCGCCCGGACGCGGAGCGCGTGCTGGCGTCCGCGCTGAACGCGGTGGTGCAGCTGGACCCGGACCCGGTGGCCCTGACCGCGACGGTCGGCGGCCACGGGACGGAGCTCGGCGCGGCCGAACAGGCGGCCAGGGCACTGTCCGAGCTGGCCCGCGCGGGCATCACCGTCGACAACTTCGCGCTGGGACAGCCCAGCCTGGACGAGGTCTTCCTCGCCCTCACCGACAGGACGGACACGAAGGAGACCGTGGCATGAGCACCGTCACCACCGCAGGCAGGACCGAGGACGCGGCGTTCGCCGCGCCCCGCACGGAAGACCTGGCGGCGCTGCTCGTCGCCGGAGAACGCCCACCGCGGCCGACGGCCCTGTCCGCGTCCATGACGTTCGGCTGGCGGGCCATGCTGAAGATCAAGCATGTGCCGGAGCAGCTCTTCGACGTCACGGCGTTCCCCATCATGATGGTGCTGATGTACACGTACCTCTTCGGAGGGGCACTGGCGGGCTCGGTCACGGAGTACATCCAGTTCCTGCTGCCCGGCATCCTCACCATGAGCGTGGTGATGATCACCATGTACACCGGGGTGGCCGTCAACACCGACATCGCCAAGGGCGTCTTCGACCGCTTCCGCACCCTGCCGATCTGGCGCCCCGCCCCGATGGTCGGCTACCTCCTCGGTGACGTGGTCCGCTATCTGATCGCCTCCGCCGTGATGATCACGGTGGGCCTGATCATCGGCTACCGCCCGCACGGCGGCCCGGTGGGGGTCCTCGCCGGGGTGGCGCTGCTGATGGTCTTCTCGTTCGCCTTCTCCTGGATCTGGACGATGTTCGGCCTGCTGCTGCGCACCGAGAAGTCCGTGATGGGCGTCAGCATGATGGTGATCTTCCCGCTGACGTTCCTGAGCAATGTCTTCGTCGACCCGAGGACCATGCCCGGCTGGCTGCAGGCGTTCGTCAACAACAGTCCGGTCACCCATGTCGCCACCGCCGTCCGCGAACTGATGGCCGGCAACTGGCCGGCCGCCGACATCGCCTGGTCCCTGGGCTGGGCGGCCCTGTTCGTGACGGTGTTCGGCGCGGTGACGATGCGGCTGTACAACCGCAAGTAGCCGCCGGGGCACGCCGCCTGATGGAGTCCTTCCTTGACCTTCCCCGCGCGGGAAGGCCCAGCATCGGTCGGGCCGGGGGCCCCGCGGGTCACAGGTGCCAGGTCGTGGGGCGGGGCGGGCGGTAGGCGCAGGAGGTGCCGGTGGAGATCGACGCGCGCAGGTGCGCGGCGAGGGCGGGGTGGAGCGCGTCGAGTCTGCGCAGCATGTCGCGGATGCGGGCGGTCACCGTCTTGCGGGCGCGCTCGGTCTCGTCGCCGAGGCGGCGGGTCCGGCCGCCGAGGCCCGCCGCGGCGCGCAGTTCGTCCAGCAGCGCCTGGCGTTCCCGGTCGCAGGCGGCGGCGCGGGCGTCGTCCCCGAGGGCGGAGGCGCGGTCCATCTCCTGGTCCAGCTCCTCCAGCCGGCGCCGGTAGCGGGACTTGGCCTCGTCGTCGAGCACCGGGTCACCGCCGAACCGGCGGGCCGCCACCAGTGGTTCACCGCCCGCGGGGTCGAGCAGCCGGGCGGCGGGCACGTCCGCGCCGGGATGCCCGAGGAGGGTGTGCAGGTCCCGCAGGCCCTTGGCGTCGGGCACGTGCACGGACCGCCCCTGGAACTCCAGCGCCCACACGGCACCCTCGCGGCGGAACGTCCCGTCCGTGCGGGGGCGGGGCTCGCGCGGGGCGGCGGGTCGGTCCCCGAAGGCCGACGTCCACGCCGTGACCGGGTCTTCCAGGCCCAGTTCTCCGGACTCGCGTCGCACCGCCTCCTCCAGGGCGGCCGCCCGCCGGGCGTCGTCCGGGCCGCCGCGCGAGCGGAGCACGGCCGACAGCGTGGCCCGCGCCCGCAGCGCCCAGGGCCGGGCCCGCAGCAGGTCCGCGGACTCGTACGCCGACGTCAGCTCGGCGACCGCCGTGTCCCAGTCGCCGGCCGCCGCCGACAGCGTCCCCAGCCAGAGGTCGACCGGGCCGCTGATGTCGCAGCCGTACAGCGAGACCACCCACTGCCGGGCGTACGGAACGAGCGGGGCACGGGCGGCGGCGATCAGCGCCGCGTCGCCGGACAGGGCCGCGGCCTGCGCCCGGAAGCGCATCCACAGGGGGGCGAAGAACCGCGGGAACGGCTCCACCGCGGCCTGCCGGGTCAGCTCCTCCAGCAGCCGCAGCGCGCGCTCGTGGTCCCCGCGGTCACGGTCGCCGCGCTCCACGGCCGTGACCGCCTCCACGAGCCGGGGATACGGATGGCCGTTCTCCGTCATCACCCCGACCAGCGTCTCCGCCGCGTCGAACCGCCGCTGCAACAGCCGCAGTCCCCAGCCGACGTGCGGGCCCATGAACGCGTACGGGTTGTGCTCGACCACGAACGCGTCCACGTCCGCCAGATGCCCGTCCGCCTCCGTGAACCGGCCGGTCAGCCCGGTGATGATGCACTGGTCCACGGAGACGCCCAGCTCGAAGCGGCGCATCCCGGTGCGCTCGGCGAGCGCGACGAACCGGTCGAGCTGGTCGAGATAGCCGGGGTCGCCCAGCTCCAGCAGCGTGACCCAGCGCATGGAGGTGGCGTGCAGCTCCATGACGCGGTTGTCCGTGCGCCGTGCGACGTCGATCATCTCGGCGGTCAGGGCCAGCCGTTCCCCGGAGGTGCCCAGCCCCCAGATCGAGTCGTGCCGTGCCCACAGCGAGAAGGCGAGGGCCTCGTCGTCGTCGCTCTCGCGGGCCAGCGCCGTGGACCGCACGGCCAGTTCCTGGGCGATGCCCTCGGGGGTCAGGTTCTCCGCCCCACCGCCGCCGACCAGGGCCCGGTACGCCTCGCGCAACAGCTCCGTCGCGTCCTTCTCCGGGCCGGGCAGCCCCTGGAACCGGTGGAGCGTGATCGCCACCCGGGCGAGCAGCTCCGGGTCCCCGCGGCGCCGCGCGATCGCCACTGCCCGCTCCAGGAGCGCCCGGCAGGCGGTCCGTTCCCCGTCGTGCCACAGTTCACCGGCCAGGTCGAGGGCGATCAGCGTCTCGCGGCGCGGGTCCTCCACGATCTCCAGCGCCCGCCGGTAGTGGCCGGCGGCCTCCTCGCCCGCGAGCCGGCCGGACGCGTCCCGCGCCGCGGCGGTCAGCAACTCCACCCGCCGCGCGGACGGAAGTTCGTCCCCGGCGAGGTAGGCGTGCCGTGCCAGATCGGCCGGCAGCACTCCGCCCCCGGACTCGCCGCGCGAGCCGCCGTCCGGCCCGCCGGGCCCACCCTGCCCGCCGGGTTCTCCGTCCGGCCCCCTGCCCGTCCCCTCCGGAGGCCCCGCCAGTGCTTCGACGACCCCGGCGTGCCGACGCCGCGCGTCGCCCTCGTCCAGCGCCTCGTACAGCGTCTCGCGTACGAGATCGTGGGCGAACGAGAACCGCCCCGCCTCCCGCGCCGTCACCAGCCGCGCCGCGACGGCCCGTTCCAGCAGCCGGTCGACGTGCGGCACCGGCGCGCCGAACACCGCCGCGAGCACCCGTCGGTGGAACTCCCGCCCCAGCACGGCCGCCGTCACGAGCATCGCGCCGACCGGATCGGGCAGCAGCGCGAGGCGCCGCCGCACGGCTTCCCGCACCCCGGGCGCGATGGCGGTGACCGGCCCCCCGCCGTGCCACAGCCGGGCCGTCTGCTCGACGAAGAACGGGTTCCCGCCGGTCCGCCGGTGCACCTCCGCGACGAGTGCCGCCTCCGGCTCCCGGCCGGCGGTCAGCGCCATGAGCGCGCCCACCTCGTCCCGGCCGAGACCGGTCAGCGTCACCGCGGCGGAGGCGCGGGCGGCCAGCGGCAGGATCAGTTCGCGCAGTGGGTGTCCGGCCGCCTCCGCCTCCACGTCGCGGTACGTCCCGATCAGCAGCAGCCGTTCGAACCAGGTGTGCTGGGCCGCGAAGGCGAGCAGCCGCAGCGACGCCGGGTCGGCCCAGTGCAGATCGTCCAGCACGACCACGACCGGCCGGCCGTGCGAGACGGTCACGAGCGCGGTGGTCACCGCGTCGTACAGGGCGAACGCCTCCCGCCCGGCCTCCTCGCCCGGCGCCTCGCCGAGCAGCACCGCCAGCCGCCCGCCTGCCGCCCGCTCGACCGCGGCCCACTCCTCGGCCGGCACCGCGCGCCGCAGGCCGCGTACGACCTGCACCCACGGCCAGTACCCGGGCGCCCCCGCGGCACCCGCGGCGTCCCAGCAGGACCCGCCGAGCACCAGGGCACCGCGCCGCCGTGCCTCGTCCGCCGCCTCTGTGACCAGGGCGGTCTTGCCGATCCCGGCCTCGCCGGTGACCAGCACCAGTCCGCCGTGGCTGTCCGTCGCCCGGCCGATCTCCGACCGGAGGACGCCTGCGGGGTGATCACGCCCGATGAGTGCAGGGGTCATGCCCGAAAACGATAGAAGCCCCTACTGACAATCGGCTCGTGAAAAAACCCGCCCGGCCCTGTCCGCCGCCGGGGCAGCGCGTCCGCCGCCGGTGGCATGCGCCCGGTTCGGCCCGCCGCGGCAGCCCGCGCGGCCGCGTCCGCCGCCGTCGGAGCGTGCCTGCCCTCCGTCGCCCTCCGTCGCGGTCCGTCCGGGACCGTTCGCCGCCGGTCGCAGTCCGTCGCCGTCCGAGCGGACGCGTCCGCCCTCCGCCTCCCGGTCGGCGCCGTCCGTCCCCCGGCGCGGGCCGCGAGGTTCGTCAGTCGGCGTCCTCGCCGCGCACCACGACCACGGGGCACGGGGCGTGCTGGGTGAGGTGGAGGCTCACGGAGCCGAGCAGCGCCGCCTTGAAGCCGCTGTAGCCGCGGTCGCCGACCACCAGCAGGGCGGCCCCCTCGGCCCGCTCCAGCAGGGCCTGCGCGGCGTGCCCGGCGATCACGCGGCGGTCGACGGCGACGGCCGCGGCCGGGTCGAGCGTCTTGTCCAGGGCCTCGTCGAGCGTCCGGCGGGCGACGTCCTCCGCGTCGTACTGCGGCGTGTACGAGGTGGGTGGGACCCCGGGCGCCATGGCCGTCCATCCGGTGGCCGGGTACTCCCAGCCGATGACGGCCTCCAGCACGTCACCGGTGAGCGCCGCCTGGCGCGCGGCCCACGTCAGCGCCCGCAGGGACGGCTCGGAGCCGTCCACGCCGACCACGATCCTGCCCGTTCCCGCTGCCATGCCGACCTCCGCTTCGTTCGTGCGTTCCGGTGTACGGCGACCCGTGTACCCCGGCAGGACGGGCTCACGTCTCCGGGCCGCGGTCCAGGGCCGGGTGGCGCGGCGCCGTCGCGGGGACCCCGGCCGGGCGGCGGTCGGCGAACTCCTTGCGGAGGACCGGGACGACCTCCTCGCCGAGGATGTCGAGCTGTTCGAGGACCGTCTTGAGCGGCAGCCCGGCGTGGTCCATCAGGAACAGCTGGCGCTGGTAGTCGCCGACAGCATCGCGGAAGCCGAGCGTCCGCTCGATGACCTGCTGGGGGGAGCCGACGGTCAGCGGCGTCTGCTCGGTGAACTCCTCCAGGGACGGGCCGTGTCCGTAGACGGGTGCGTTGTCGAAGTAGGGCCGGAACTCCCGGACGGCGTCTTGGGAGTTCCGTCGCATGAAGACCTGGCCGCCGAGGCCGACGACGGCCTGCTCGGGGGTGCCGTGCCCGTAGTGTGCGTACCGCCGCCGGTAGAGCCCGACCATGTTCCTGGTGTGCTCCATGGGCCAGAAGATGTTGTTGTGGAAGAACCCGTCGCCGTAGTACGCGGCCTGTTCGGCGATCTCGGGGGAGCGGATGGAGCCGTGCCAGACGAAGGGCGGGACGCCGTCCAGGGGCCGCGGTGTGGCGGTGAAGCCCTCCAGGGGCGTGCGGAAGTGGCCCTCCCAGTCGACGCTCTCCTCCCTCCACAGCTTGTGGAGGAGGGCGTATTTCTCGACGGCGAGCGGGATGCCCTGCCGGATGTCCTGCCCGAACCACGGGTAGACGGGGGCGGTGTTGCCGCGCCCCATCATCAGGTCGACACGCCCGTCCGCGAGGTGCTGCAGCATCGCGTAGTCCTCGGCGATCTTCACCGGGTCGTTGGTCGTGATCAGGGTCGTCGACGTCGACAGGACGAGCCGCTCGGTGCGGGCGGCGACGAAACCCAGCATCGTGGTGGGCGAGGACGGCACGAACGGCGGATTGTGGTGTTCACCGGTCGCGAAGACGTCCAGTCCCACCTCCTCGGCCTTGAGGGCGAGGGTGACCATGGCCTTGATCCGCTCGTGCTCGGTCGGCGTACGGCCGTTGGTCGGGTCGGGCGTCACATCGCCGACGGTGAAGATCCCGAACTCCATCGTGCTCACCTCTCGCAGCGGTCGAATAGTGGTTGAATATTTAACCACCGCGTCAACCGCGTCCGGCCCCTTTCTGTTCCGGGCCGTCCACCGGTGACGGGTACCCCGGCCCACCGGCCCCGCACCGGACCGTGGAGCCGGCTCACCAGGAACGCCCCTCGCGCAGCAGCACCTCCTCCACCAGCGCCAGATGCGGGTTGTCCGAGGGGCCCGGACGCCGGACCAGATACCCCGTGTTGATCGGCGGGTCCTCGGGCGTGAGCAGCGGTACGACCGTCCCCGCCGCCAGCTCGCCCGCGCACAGGTAGCGCGGCAGCACACTGATCCCGGCGCCCGCCGCCACCGCCGCCAGCACACCGCGCAGATCGGGCACCGTGGCCGCGGCCTGGGCGGTCAGCCGGGTGCCGAACACATGCCGCCAGTAGCGCCGTGCGATCGGCAGGTCCTCCGCGTACGTCACCAGGGGCACGCCGCGCAGCGCCGCCGCGCCCTCCGCGGCGGGCCGCACCGCGCCGATCCGGTCCGCCCACACCGGCGCCGCGACCAGCACGAACTCCTCGTCCATCAGCGGCGCCGCCACCAGCGCCCGGCCACGCGGCCGGTGCGTCGAGAGCACCAGGTCGTGGTGGCCCGCCCGGAGCCCCTCCAGCAGCGCGTCGGTCAGGCCGGTCGCGGTGCGCAGCACCACACCCCGCTCGGCGACCAGCGGCGCCAAAGCCGGCAGCACCCGGACGCAGAGCAGCTCGGCCGGCCCGCCCAGCCGTACCGGCTCGGCGGGAGCGCCGTCCACCGGCCGGGCCGTCACCGTCTCCAGCGCGTCCAGCGGGCCGGCGACCCGGGCGGCGAGGTCGTCCGCCACCGCAGTCGGCGTCACGCCGCGCGCCCGGCGCGCGAACAGTTCCCGCCCCAACTGCCGCTCCAGTGCCCGGATCTGCGCCGTGACCGTCGGCTGCGACAGCCCGACCAGCCGTGCGGCCGCCGTGAACGAACCGGAGCGGTGCACCGCGAGGAACGTCCGCAGCAGCGTCAGGTCGAGCGGCCCGCCCGGTACGGCGCCGGGCTCCCTGTCGGTCATGCCCCGACCCTACGAGCCGGCCCGCGGTGCTGCCCCACGTGTGGCCCGGGGCGACCGGCCGGTAGGGTTCCAGCCCGTGAGCAGCCCCGCATCCACCCCGCCCGTGACCGTCGTCGGCATCGGCGCGGACGGCTGGGCCGGGCTCCCGGACCCCTCCCGCGCCGCCCTCGCCGCCGCGGACGTCGTCATCGGCGGCGACCGGCAGCTCGCCCTGCTGCCCGCCGAGTGCCGGGGCGAGCGCGTCGTCTGGCCCTCGCCGCTGCGTCCCGCCGTGCCCCGGCTGCTCGCCGAGCACACCCGGGGCGGGCGCCGTCTCGCCGTGCTGGCCAGCGGCGACCCCATGTTCTACGGCGTCGGCCGCGCCCTCGCCGAGACGGCCGGCCCCGAGCGGCTGCGCGTCCTGCCGCACCCGTCGTCCGTCTCGTACGCCTGCGCCCGGCTCGGCTGGCCGCAGGAGGACACGGAGACCGTGACGCTCGTCGGCCGGCCGCTCCCCTCCCTGGCGGCCACCCTCCATCACGGCCGGCGCGTGCTGGTCCTCAGCGCCGGCGCGGCCACGCCCGGCGAGGTCGCCGCGCTGCTGCGCGAGCGCGGCTTCGGCCCCAGCCGGCTCACCGTCCTCGAACAGCTCGGCTCCGGACGGGAGCACCGCCTGGACGGCACCGCCCAGGACTGGCCCCATCCGCCCGGCGACCCGCTGAACGTCATCGCCGTCGAGTGCGTGCGCTCCGCCGGTGCCCTCCGCGTCGGCGCCGTCCCCGGCCTGCCCGACGAGGCGTACGAGAACGACGGCCAGCTCACCAAGCGGCATGTCCGGGCCGCGACGCTCGCCGCGCTCGCGCCCGCACCCGGCGAGCTGCTGTGGGACGTCGGCGGCGGATCCGGTTCCATCGGCATCGAGTGGATGCGCACGCACCGCTCCTGCCGCGCCGTCACCGTGGAACGCTCCCCGGAGCGGGCGGGGCGCATCGCCCGCAACGCCGCCGCGCTCGGCGTGCCGGCCCTCCGCGTCGTCACCGCCGCCGCGCCGGCCGGGCTGGCGGACCTGCCGGCCCCCGACGCCGTGTTCATCGGCGGCGGCCTCACCGCCCCCGGCCTGCTGGACGCCTGCTGGGCCGCCCTGCGGCCGGGCGGCCGGCTCGTCGCCAACACCGTGACGCTCGAGTCCGAGGCGCTGCTCGCCGACCGCTACCGGCGCCACGGCGGTGAGCTCGTACGGCTCGCTGTCGCCCACGCCGTACCGGTGGGCGGCTTCACCGGCTGGCGCCAGGCCATGCCGGTCACCCAATGGTCCGTGACCAAGCAGGAGACAGAAGGATGACCGTCTATTTCATCGGTGCGGGCCCCGGCGCCGCCGACCTGATCACCGTGCGCGGCGCGCGCACCCTCGCCTCCTGCAAGGTGTGCCTGTACGCGGGGTCGCTCGTGCCGCGTGAGCTGCTCGCGGAATGCCCGCCGGACGCCCGGCTCGTCGACACGGCCCGCCTCGACCTGGACGCCATCACCGCGGAACTCGTCCGCGCCCACGAGGAGGGGCACGACGTCGCCCGGCTGCACTCGGGCGACCCGTCCGTCTTCAGCGCCGTGGCCGAGCAGATGAGGCGCCTGGACGCGGCGGGCATCCCGTACGAGGTCGTGCCGGGGGTCCCGGCGTTCGCCGCCGCGGCGGCCGCGCTGAAGCGGGAACTCACCGTCCCCACCGTCGGCCAGACGGTCGTCCTGACCCGCATCGCCCAGCAGGCCACGCCCATGCCGAAGGGCGAGGACCTGGCGACCCTGGGCCGCAGCGGCGCCCTGCTGGTCCTGCACCTGGCCGCCCGCTACGTCGACCGGGTCGTCGCCGAACTGACCCCGCACTACGGCTCCGACTGCCCGGCCGCCGTCGTCGCGATGGCGAGCCGGCCGGACGAGCTGGTCCTGCGCGGCACGCTGGCCGACATCGCGGACCGTACGAAGGAGGCCGGCGTGGTGCGGACGGCGGTCATCATCGTGGGCCGCACGCTGGCGGCCGAGCAGTTCCCGGACAGCTACCTGTACTCGCCGGACCGGGACCGTTGCGATCATTGAGCCTTGTCCCGGAGTGATCATCTTGAAATGATCAAGGTGCCGATTCGGCACATTGACTCCAAGGGGGAAGCTCGATGCGCAAGCGCGCTTCTGAGGACATATCGCGGCGCCTGACCCAGCGCCCGGCGATGCGGGGGGCGCTCGTCGCGCTCACCGCGACCGCCCTGCTCGGCGGGGCCGTGACGGCCGGCCCGGCCGTCGCGGCGGAGCAGGCCGGTGAGTCCCACGCGGCGACGCAGGAGGCCCTGAACGGCCTCGTCGCCGCCGGGATGCCCGGCGTGGGGGCGGCGACCCTCACGCCCCGGGGCACCTGGTCCGGCTCCGCCGGCCATGCGGACACCGCCACCCAGCGGCAGCGGACGGCCGCCGACCACTTCCGGGCGGGCAGCATCACCAAGACCTTCGTCGCCACGGTCCTGCTCCAGATGGAGGCCGAGGGCAAGCTGAAGCTGGACGACCCGGTGGAGCGGTGGCTCCCCGGCGTCCTGCAGGGCAACGGCTACGACGGCAACAAGATCAAGATCCGTCAGCTTCTCAACCACACCAGCGGCGTGCACGACATGGTCATGACGCCGGAGTGGAACGAGCTGATGAACGGCCAGGGCTTCTTCGAGCACCGCTACGACATCAAGACGCCCGAGCAGATCGTCGCCATGGGCATCAAGTACGGCCCGGACTTCGAGCCCGGCAAGGGCTGGCGCTATTCCAACACCAACTTCGTCCTCGCCGGCATGATCATCGAGAAGGTCACCGGCAAGCCCTACGCCCGCGAGGTGGAGCGGCGCATCGTCAAGCCGCTGGGCCTGAAGGAGACGACCTTCCCCGGCACCGACCCGAAACTGCCCGCCCCGCACCCGATCGGCTACTCCAAGCTGTACGTGCCCGACCCCGGCCCGGAGATCCACGACGCCACCGAGTACCGGCCCTCCTGGTCCGGAGCCACCGGTGAGGTCGTCAGCACCAGCGGTGACCTCAACCGCTTCTTCGGCGCGCTGCTGAAGGGCAGGCTGCTCCCGAAGAAGCAGCTCGACGCCATGCTCACCACCGTCGAGACCGGCGAGCACTACACGTACGGGCTCGGCATCATCTCCCGCAAGCTGACCTGCGGCGTGCAGGTGTACGGCCACGACGGTGTCGTCTGGGGCTCGCTGACCGGCTCCGCCGGTACGCGCGACGGCAAGCACATGCTCACGTTCAACATCAACGGCGACTGGCTCGACCAGAGCCCGCCGTTCGAGAACATGTTCGAGGGCGAGTTCTGCGGGACGCTGCCGAAGCCCGCGAAGACCGAGCTGCGGACGGTCGCCGGCTCCCCGGTCGCCGTCAACCGGGCCCGCTAACCGGCGAAGAGGGCATCGCGCGGGCCCGCCGGGTCCGCGCGGCCCACGATCGTGCCCGCGCGGTCGATGCACACCACGTCGACCGCGACGGGGGCGCCCAGCAGCACCGCGAGCGCCTCGTCCCGTGCCGCCGCCGCGACCAGATCACCCAGCGGCACACCCCGGGCGGCACACAACTGCAACGCCTCCAGGCCCGTGTTGGCGGCCGCGACCGCGGCCGCCAGCTCCTCGTCCGCACCGCCCTCGCGCGCGAGCTCCGCCAGGAACCCCTTGTCCACCTGCGACCGCGCCGAATGCAGGTCCAGATGGCCCGCCGCGAGCTTCGACAGCTTCGCGAACCCGCCGCACACGGTGAGCCGTTCCACCGGATGCCGGCGGACGTACTTCAGCACCGCCCCCGCGAAGTCACCCATGTCGAGCAGCGCGTCCTCCGGCAGCCCGTACAGCGACACGACCGTCTTCTCCGACGTCGACCCCGTGCATCCCGCGACATGCGTACGCCCCGCCGCGCGCGCCACGTCCACGCCGCGGCGGATCGAGTCGATCCACGCCGAGCACGAGTACGGCACCACGATGCCCGTCGTCCCCAGGATCGACAGCCCGCCCAGGATCCCCAGCCGCGGGTTCCACGTCGACCGGGCGATCTCCTCACCGTGGTCGACCGAGACGGTGATCTCGACGTCCCCGCCGTCGCCGTGCGCTGCCGCCACCCGCGCGACGTGGTCACGCATCATCTGCCGCGGCACCGGATTGATCGCCGGCTCGCCCACCTCCAGCGGCAGGCCCGGCCGGGTCACCGTCCCCACCCCGGCCCCCGCCCGGAACACCACACCCGCCCCTGGCGGCAGCCGCCGCACCGTCGCCCGGACCAGCGCCCCGTGCGTCACGTCCGGATCGTCACCGGCGTCCTTCACGACACCGGCCATGGCCCGGCCGCCGGAGAGCTCCTCAGCCGCCAGCGCGAAGGACGGCGTCTGACCCTTCGGCAGGGTGATCGTCACCGGGTCGGGAAAGTCCCCGGTCAGCAGCGCGGTGTACGCGGCGGTCGTCGCCGCCGTGGCACACGCCCCGGTCGTCCAGCCGGGCCGCAGACCGGTGTGCTTGAGTTGGGCACTACGCCCGCCCGTCGCCTCACTCATGGCTGGACCCCGTGCACATACTGATCCTCGGCGGCACGACCGAGGCCCGCCGCCTCGCCGAACTCCTGCACGGCTCGGGGCCGCGGGTCACGTCCTCGCTCGCCGGCCGTGTCGCCGCCCCGAAGCTCCCCCCGGGAGAGGTCCGCATCGGGGGCTTCGGCGGACCCGAAGGCCTCGCCCGCTGGCTGCGCGAGCACCAGGTGGACGCGGTCATCGACGCCACTCATCCCTTCGCGGACACGATCAGTTGCAACGCGGCCCGCGCGGCCGCCGAAGCCCATGTTCCCCTGCTTGTCCTCCGCCGTCCCGGGTGGGCCCCCGTAGCGGGCGACGACTGGCACCCGGTGGACACCCTCACCGAAGCCGCGGACACGGCCCGCCGCCTGGGCAGCCGAATCTTCCTCACCACCGGCCGCATGGGTCTCGCGTCCTTCGCGCATGTGCACGACGCCTGGTTCCTGCTCCGGTCGGTCGACCCCCCGGAGCCCCCCGCCCCGCCCCTGCTGCACGTCCTCCTCGACCGCGGCCCCTTCACCCTCGACGGCGAACGCGAACTGCTGCGCCGCCACGCCGTCGACGTCCTCGTCACCAAGGACAGCGGCGCCACCGCGACGGCCCCGAAGCTGACGGCCGCCCGGGAGGCCGGCATCCCGGTCGTCATCGTCCGCCGCCCCGCCGCACCCCCCGGCGTGCCCACGGTCCCCAGCCCGGCCGACGCGGCCCGCTGGCTCACGGACCTCGGCCAGGCCCGCTGAGTCGTCGCCTCCGGCGGCGTCTCGGGCGGTGGCGTTCACCGCGCGACGTGCCGGTAGGCGACGACCCGGTCCTCGGACGGCAGCGGGCCGGTGCGGATGCGCAGGCCCGTCCTGGGAGCCTCGATCACCTTTCCGTCCCCGACGTACAGCTGGATGTGCCCGCCCCCGGCGGTGATCACGAGATCCCCCGGGACGAGCTCGCCGCGTGTGGTGGCCCGCCCGGCGCGGACCTGGTCCCAGGTGGTGCGGGGGAGCGTCACACCGGCCGCCTTCCAGGCCCGCATGACGAGCCCGGAGCAGTCGTAGCCGCGCGGGCCCGTACCGCCCCAGACATAGGGCTTGCCCAACTGCGCCCGCGCGTAGGCGACGGCGGTGTGCGACGGGCCCTTCGCCGCCGGGCGGCCCTCGCGGCCGGCGGCGGGCTGGGTCCGCTCGCCGGTGGCCTCCCCGCCGGTGGCCTCCCCGGCGGCGGCCGTCTTCCCGGCGGCGGCCTTCCCGGGCCGGGCCGGGACCCGCAGGGTGTCGCCCGCGTAGATGAGCGTGGAGTCGCCCAGCCCGTTCAGCCGCTGCAACTCGGCGACGCTGGTGCGGTGCTGCCCAGCGAGCGCGTACAGCGTGTCGCCCGGGCGCAGCACCACCCCCTTGGTCGCCGGCGCGGGCGGCGCCTCCGTCCCGCCCTCCTGAGGGCTGTGCGCGGGAGGCTCCCGGCCCGGAACAGGGGCGGGCACCGGGGCCTGGGCGGCCGGCGGCCGCGAGGGAGGAGCGGAGTCCGCCGGGCCACCGCCCACGGCGACGAGTCCGCCGACGAGCACCGCGACGACGAACAGCACGCCCAGGGAGGTGGCCGTCCGCAACCAGCTCGACGGCTCCAACGCCCGCGCCCACGCGGCACGTACCGCTCGCACCGCGCGTACCGCTTGTGCCGCTCGGGCCGCACGCACCGCTTGTGCCGCTCGGGCCGCACGCACCGCCCGTACAGCACGCGCCGCCTGCCCGGCCGGTGCCACGGGCTTGCCGGCCCCGGGCCGATCCGCCCGCGGGGAGGCCGTGCGGCCCGACGGCCGCCGTGTCCTCGTGTCCATCCCATCCTCCTCATCGGCCTTTGTGGCCTGCCAGAAGAGGAGGTTCGACGGGGGCGAGGGTGTCCGGCCAGGCCTTTCGGCGTCCGAGACAGTCCGGGCCCGTCCGCGCAGGTCAGCGCCTCACAGACAGTCGTTGGTGACGTCCCAGCAGGTCTCTTCGGGGAACGGGTCGCCCCCGCCCGTCCCGTCGGACGGTGAGCTCGACGCGGCCGGCGGCGGCTCCCAGGGCCCGGGCTCGGGCTCGTACGGCGGTGGCACGGAAACGGACCGCGACGGCGCGGGCCCGGGCCGTGGCACGTCCTTGGCCGGAGGCCGCGGCGAAGGCGCCGGAGATGTGCGCGGCTTGCCGGCCGGTGAGGGCGCGTCGGCGGACTCGCCGCGGGAGGGCCCCGCGGTCACCGGCGCGACCGTGTCGACCGTGTCGGCCGGAGAACGGGAGACCGATTTCGTCACCCCGGGTGCGCCGGGAGAGGTCCCCTGCTCCGCGCCACGGCGTTCGTCGTCGGGCAGCAGCGCGAGGCCGGTGACACCGGCGGCGAGAAGCAGCACGGTGACGCTCATGACCGTGAGCAGCACGGGGCGACGCGGGCGGGATGGTGTCGCGTCGAGGGTGGCCGCGGCGGCGGTACCGGAAGCCGCCGGACTGCCGGGCGCGGCACCCGAGCCGGCCTGCCGGCCACCGTCACCGGGGCGGTCGGCCGCGGACTCCACCGCCCTGGAATCGGCTCCGTCGAGATCCACTGCGCGGGCTACCAGCCCGCCGGAGTCCAGCCCGTCGGAGTCCGCTCCACCGGGCCGCACCTCATCGGGCTCCACCCCGTCGGGCTTCACCCCATCGGGCTTCACCCCATCGGGCCGCACCCCGTCGGGCTCTACTCCACCGGGCTCCACCCCATCGGGCCGCACCCCATCGGAAGCCTCTCCATCGGGAGCCCGTCCACCAGAGCCCACCCCGCCGGGGTCGACCCCGCCGGAGTCGACCCCGCCGGAGTCGACCGCACCGGGCTCCACCCCTCCCTCCGCCCCTCTGGGCTTCACTCCACCGGAGGTTTCTCCACCGGAGTCCACCCCACCGGCATCCGCCGCGGGGGCCGGCAGGGCGCCCGGCTCCGGGGGCAGCCTCACCAGTTCCACGGCCAGGCGCTTGCGCACACCGACCCAGGCCCCGACCGTGGGCTCGTCCCCGCCGCAGGCGCGTACGAACGCCGCGAGCAACTCCTCCCGGGGAAGCTCCTGTCGGCCGAGTACACCGGCGAGTGTCGCGCGAGGGAGTACGTCCCCCGCGTCCTGCGCCCGCCGCTCCAACTGGCGGTAGCTCAGATGCGACCAGACCCGTAACCGCCGCATCGCGGCTACGAACTCGGCCCCGCTCGTGGCCCCTTCGGGCCGTGGCGCCCCACTGTCCACCGTGGTTCCCCCCGCTGTGGTCGTCAGTGCTCGATCACCCCAGGAGCTTAGAGAGCCGAGCCCGCCGGAGAGGCTGGAACGCGGCACTGACCGGACACCGCGTTCCCCCGGGACCACCGGACGAGCCCGCCGCACCCCTCGGACAGGGCGCTGAGCTGCACGGACACTCCCGGACTGTCCGAGCCGCCCGGAACCGTTGCCGCCCGCCCCACCGGCCCGGCAGGCTCCTGCCCACCGACCGGCCCACCCGCTTCGCCCCACGTCGACGGCGAACCAGGGTCCGCCGCGTCACCCTCGCCATCCGAAACCGGTACGACGACCGGGGCGAGCTCTCACACACCACACCCGGGACCGGGCGGCGCACAGCCCGTCCGACCCGTCCACCACGTACACCGATCGGGAGCATCAGCATGCCCAGCACACAGCCCCGTGGCGTCCGCCGCCCGCTGGCCGTCGCCGCGGTCGCCGCCGGCCTGCTCGCCGGAGGCCTCGCCCTCCACTCCACCACCGCCGACACAGCCCCCGCCGACGGCACCGCCGATCCGGTCGCCCTCGTCGCCGGCGGCACGACCCAGAAGTGCCGGTCCTTCGACGCCCTCCTCAAGGGCACTGTCGAGGTGCGGTCGTTCGGCCACATCTGCTGGAAGCAGTCCTCCACCGGCCGCGTCACCAACGCCAAGGTGCAGGGGCAGGTCTACAAGAACCGCGGCAGGGCCGAGTGCGCCCACGCCCGGGTCAAGCTGCAGTACACCGACGGCCGGACGCAGGTCCTCGACACCGGCTCCGTGTGCCTGATCGGCGAGATGGTGCCCTTCGCCGAGGGCGGCCGCGACGTCAAGGGCATCTGGGTGGCGGCCTGCCGCGAATCGACCACGAACACCGCGGGCTACATCTGCGGCGGCTGGAAGTGACGCACTCCCACCCCACCCACGGATCCACTCACACCCACTCTCCAGGAGAACGCATGCGACCCACCCGTGCCCTCGCCGCCGTCGCACTGGCAGGCGCCGTCCTCGCGACACCGGCCGTCATCTCGTCCACGACCGACCGGCCCGCGGTCAACGCCGCCACCGTCGCCGCCCACGCCGAGTCCCGCACCTGCGGTCCGCAGAAGGTCTCGGGCTTCCTCGGCCGCTGGACGGTCGGCGCGGCGGACTGCTCCCACTCGGGAGCGTCGAAGAGTTCGATCCTCGTCTACAAACTGCAGGGCGGGAACCAGTACTCCCGCAACCAGGGGCTCGTGCAGGTCTACGGCTTCGACAACCGTACCGGTCAGGGCCGTTGGTACCACGCCGGCATGATCGGTATGACCGGCCCGGAAACCACGATCCGCGTCCCCTGGGGCAAGCGCACCGACACCCCCAAGATCCGCGTCAAGCCCGTCGGCCTCAGCGCGTCGGTCAGCGTCAAGTTCTGGTTCTGACCGGTCCGGTCCGGGCCGGATCCGCGTCCCGCGCACGGCAGTGCGGCCCTCGTGCCGCACTGCCTCACCGGCACAGCGGAGCCGTGCGGCGCCTGTGGGTGTCTTCAGTCCTCGCCCACCTGAAGCACGACGACGACATGCCCGTTCCCGGCCCCCACGACGACCCCGTCGAAGCTGTGCCGGGTCACGGGGGACCATGATGGGACGCCGGCCGAGAATTCGTCGATGTTCGTCCACCACCGGGTCTCCTGACCCAGGAGCCCCACCACGCGCCCGACGGCTCGAAGCACGCGATCACGGTTCCGCCTCGGATGCCCGGGAAAGACAAGGCCGTGGACCGCCAAGTAGGTCATGATCTCGACCGCTCGCTGTTCGCTCGTCTCACCGAGCGCCTCGGCGACCTGTGCGGGTGAGTCCGGCCCCTGCGCCTCCTCCAGGCCACGGCGCGCCCACGCTGCCTGGGCCTTCCTGGCAACACGGTGGACCTCCCCGGCGACGGTTTCGGTGTCGGGCCGGGCAGTGGTGCGGGTGACTCGTCCGTGGATGCCGCGGCCGTCGCCCAGCGAGCGCACCAGTTTCCTGAGCTCCTTCTCGGTATGCACACCCCGCATGCTGCCGGCGGTTCACTCTGCGGGTTCGTGGGGGTGAGTCGGTCCGCCTGAGCGTCGGGCGGCAGCCGGCATGCCAGGCACCGCGGGCATCGCTGGCCGAGCTGACGCGCCGTCGGAAGACTGACGGTGCGGCCACCGCCCGGCGGTGGCCGCACCGGTGAAGCGGGTGCGTCAGAGCCAGCTCGGGTGGGCGGCGTCCTCCTGGATCGTGGTGTTGATGCGGTTGAAGAAGTTAAGCGTCGCGATCGTCAGCAGGATCGCCGCTAGCTGCTCCTCGTCGTAGTGCTTCGTCGCCTCGTCCCAGATCGCGTCCGGGACTGCCTCGCCCGTCCGGTCGGCCATGCGGGTGACGTGCTCGGTGAGGTCCAGGGCCGCGCGTTCGGCGTCGGTGAAGAAGGTGGACGCGTGGCGCCAGGTGGCGACGAGGGCGAGTTGCTCCTCGGTGGCGCCCGCCTTCTTGCCCTCCTGGAAGTGGCCGATGGCGCAGGGGCCGCAGCCGTTGATCTGGCTGGCGCGCAGGCCGATCAGTTCCAGGGTCTGCTGCGGCACACCGCCCTGGGACGTGGCCTTGAGCAGGTGGCCGATGCCCTTCATGGCGTCCGGGAGGACCATTACCGGGTTCTTCATACGCATGTCGTTCTCCTCTTGTCGCGGCGGTTCGTGCCGCGTGGTTCGTTCTGGCGAGTCATCCCTTTGACCCGCCGCGACGGAGGTGTGTGACCGATTGGCGAAAGAATTTTTTCCGGCGGGCGCCGGGGGGTCAGGGGCCGCAGTGGACGTCCCGTGCGGGACGTTCCCCCGACCGCAGGAAGTGGGTGACGGCCCGGTCGCCGCACGGGTTGCCGTTGCCGAGGTAGACGCCGTGGCCGCCGCTGTCGACGGTGACGAGACGGGCCCGGTCCCCCAGGGCGGCGCGCATCCTCAGGCCTCCGAAGTACGGGGTCAACGGGTCCCGGAGGTTCTGGATCATCAGGATGTTGGAGGGGCCGTCCGCGGTGACGCGGGTGGGCTTCTCGCGCGGGGCGTCCTTCCAGAAGGAGCACGGCGTGATGTTCGCCGGCATGCCGGCCGTCAGCGGATGGCGGGCCCGGTCGGCGGCCGAGGCCCGCGCGTGGGCGGGCACGGAGGACGGCCAGCGCACGTCGTTGCAGACGACCGCGACCGTGACGGCCGCGTCCTGGTCGGACAGGGGATTCGCCACGTCGGGGGTCAGTACGGGCTTCGCGGCCGGGTTGCTGGCCGCCAGGACGAGGCGGGCCAGCGGGGCGAAGGACCCGTCGCTGTTGAGGGCGTTCTGGAGGGCCTGGCGCAGATGGTTGCCGGTCAGGGGTGTCCCCGACTCGGTCGGCCTCGGTGTCCGGTCCAGCTCGGCGGCCAGGGCGAGGAGCATCGGGCGCACGTCCTCGGGTCGTTCCGCGAGACGGAGTTCCTTCGGTGTCGTGGCCGACGAGGCCCAGGCCGCGAAGTCCGGGAAGCGTTCCTCCGCGCCCCGGGACATGTTGGTCAGCCAGCCCCGCGCGACGCGCTCGGGGTCGGGGTCACCACTGCTGTCCAGCACCCAGCGGTCCGTGCGGTGCGGGTACTTCTGGGCGTACACCGCGCCCACGTACGCGCCGTACGACACGCCCCACGCCGACAGCCGCTCCTCGCCGAGCGCCTGCCGCAGGAGGTCGATGTCCCGCACCTCGTTCGCCGTGGTGAGACCGCGCAGGACGGGGCCGCCGTGACGGGCGCACGCCTCGGCGACCCGCCGGGCACGGGCCACGTTCGCCGCGATGGAGCCGTCGGCGCCCGGCCAGGGACGAATCGTCACCAGGTGGCGGTCCTCGGCGTCGAGCCGGCAGCTCGCGGTGGTGCTGTCGCCCACGCCGCGCGGGTCGAGGCTGACGAGGTCGTACGCTCCCGCCAGTTCGCTCCGCAGCGCGGTGCCCTTCTGGGCGAGCCGCCGCACGCCCGACGAGCCAGGACCGCCGGGGATCACCAGCAGCGTGCCGCGCCGGGCCTCCGGCCGCTCGCTGCGCACCCGGCTCACCGCGAGGGTGATGCGCGGGCCGCCAGGGTTCCGGTAGTCGAGCGGTACGGGCAGGTCCGCGCACTCCTGGTCGGCGGGGCCCTGGGGCTGCGGGCAGGGCCGCCACCGGAGGGTGGGCACGGCAGGGGAGGAGGCGGTGCTCCCGGACGCCTCGGCGGCGACGACTGCGGGCGCGGCGGCGACGGTTGTGGGCGCGGCGAGGCGGGCTGTCGGCGCGGCGACCGCCGTCGGTACGGCGGCCGTGGTCAGCGCGGTGGTGAAAACCGCGGTCCACAGGGCGAGGCGGTTCTGGTGTCTCGTCATGGCCAAGAGCCTGGTCGAACCGCGCACGCGTTCCCATCCGACAGGCCTCCGCGCCGGGGTGGGGAAAGCCTCAGTGCCGGCGCTGAGGGCAACATGGCTGATTCACAAGCCACTTGACGCATTCATTGCCACAATCGGGCGCGCAACAGGCGGTGTTCGCGCACCGACCCCCCAGCACCATGTGAAAGGTACGAACAGATGACGATGAACCGCGTCAGGCGGTACGGCAGACGTGTGCTCGCCACGGCCGTGGCCGCGTGCGGGCTCACGGCCGTGAGCGCGCTGCCGGCGACCGCCGCCGAAGGGCCCGGGCCGACCCGGCAGGAGCTCATGGCGGACTGCGCGTCGGGCCTCGGCAAGTGCACGTTCAACGACCCGAAGCTCGGCGAGGCGTACCTCGGTGCGTTCCGCCAGGTCTCGGACTCGCTGTACAACTGCAGCTCGTCCCCGGCCACCCAGTCCATGACGTGGGACGACACGGTCGGCTCCACCGACTCGCTGGGTGTCTCGGTCACCGCGGGCGGTAAGATCGCGGGCATAGTCGACCTCAGTGTTACGGCGAGTTACAGCCACAGTTGGTCGAGCACGCACTCGGAGAGCAGCTCCCTCACCATGACGGTCCGGCCCGGCGAGGTGGGCTGGATCTCGCGGGCCCAGGTCATGCAGAAGGTGTCCGGCACCTGGCAGACCCACTACGACAACCCCAAGTGGGGCCACTACTACTGGTTCTTCAAGGACACCATCACCGGCCCGGCGAAGAACGGCACGGACGGCAAGAAGAACGCGGTGGTCGTGAAGAGCCGCAAGATGACGGCCGCGGAGAAGCGTTCCTGCGCGGCCGACGCCTCCGCCCCGGCCGGCGCGGCCACCGCTGCCACCGGCGGTGCGGCCGACGGCGCCGGGCCCGCCCGCCAGGGCCGGGTGTTCGTCCAGCAGCGCTGACCGGATCACACAGGCAGGCCCGGGCTCCGCGGGCGGCGGCCGGTAAAGCCGCCGCCCCGCGATCCGCCGGTCTCCGGCGGCCCGTGCGTGTCGGCCGACGCCGTCCCGCGGGCGGCCGGTCTCCTGCGGTCCGTGCGCGCCGGCCCGTCCGGCCGAGCGCCGGACGACCCCGCGGGTGCGCCGTGGGCCTCGGCCTCGGCGTGCGGGCGGGCACCGAGCCGGCCCGGAGGCGGGGAGCGTCGCCCACCGGGTGAACGCCGTACCCGCCGGCGCGCGCACTGGCCCGGCACGGGGCCCCGGCGGGCCCGTGCGGCTGCGAGCGGGGCTACGCCTCCGGGTACCGCCGCGGGGTCCACGCGACCGTCCCGCCGTCGCCCCTCCGGACCGCCTGGGTCTGCGAGGAGCCGATGAGCAGCAGGGTGCGCATGTCGACCTCGGCCGGATCCAGGTCCACGAGGGGCAGGACGCGGACCGACTCCTCCGGGCCGCCCACGTCACGGGCGACGACCACGGGCGTGTCCGGGGCGCGGTGCTCCAGCAGCAGCTCCCGGGCCTTGGCGACCTGCCACGTGCGGCTGCGCGAGCCGGGGTTGTACAGGGCGAGGACCAGGTCGGCGGCCGCCGCGGAGGCCAGCCGGCGCGCGATGACCTCCCAGGGCTTGAGCCGGTCGGAGAGCGAGATCGTCGCGTAGTCGTGGCCCAGCGGGGCACCCGCCTTCGCGGCGGCCGCGTTCGCCGCGGTGACACCGGGCAGGACGCGCACCGGCACATCGGCGTACGGCTCCTGGGACGCGGCCTCCAGGACCGCCGTGGCCATGGCGAAGACGCCCGGGTCGCCGCCCGACACGACCGCGACGCGGCGTCCGCGCCGGGCGAGGTCCAGGGCGAACTCGGCCCGCTCCGACTCGACCTTGTTGTCGGAGCCGTGCCGCCGCTGGCCGGGGCGTACCGGCACCCGGTCGAGGTAGGTCGTGTAGCCCACCAGGTCGTCGGCGTTGGCCAGCGCGCCGCGGGACTCCGGGGTCAGCCAGGGCGCGCCCGCCGGGCCGGTGCCCACCACGAGGACCTCGCCGCCCGTCTCCCGTGCCTCCGGAGCCACGGCGTCGACCCGGGAGGGCAGCACGGCCACCGAGAAGTACGGGACCGTCGACGGGTCCACGGCCGCCAGCTCCCCGGTCCGCTCACCTGCCATGAACGCCCGCTCCACGTACCGCGCGTCCTCCAGCCGGCCGGCCCGCTCCAGGGCGCGGCGCACGGTCGGGAAGGTGCGGCCGAGCTTCATCACGACCGCGGAGTCCGTGCCCGCGAGGCGCGCCGTCAGCTCGTCCTCCGGCAGCGTGCCGGGGATGATCGTGAGGACTTCCTCGGCCTCGCACAGCGGTTCGCCGAGCCGGGCGGCCGCCGCGCTCACCGAGGTGACACCGGGGATCACCGTGGTGTCGTAGCGGTGCGCCAGGCGCTTGTGCATGTGCTGGTAGGAGCCGTAGAAGAGCGGGTCGCCCTCGGCGAGGACGGCGACGGTCCGGCCCGCGTCGAGATGGGCCGCGAGCCGCGCGGACGCCTCCTCGTAGAAGTCGTTCAGGGCGCCGCGGTAACCGCCGGGGTGGTCCGTGGTCTCCACCGTGAGCGGGTACATCAGCCGCTCCTCGATGTGGTCCTCGCGGATGTGCTCCGCCGCGATCGACCGTGCTATCGAGCGGCCGTGCCGCGCCGAGTGGTACGCGATCACGTCGGCGGCCGCGATGGCCTTCACCGCCGCCACCGTCATCAGGTTCGGGTCGCCGGGGCCGAGCCCGACCCCGTACAGCTTTCCGCTCATGCCTGGATCTCCGCCTCGTGGGCGATCGCGTTGATCGCGGCCGCCGCCATCGCGCTGCCGCCGCGCCGGCCGCGCACCACCAGGTGGTCGACGCCCGAGACGTGCTCCGCGAGGGCGTCCTTGGACTCGGCCGCGCCGATGAAGCCCACCGGTACGCCGATCACGGCGGCCGGGAGGGGCGCGCCCGCATCGATCATCTCGAGCAGGCGGAACAGGGCGGTGGGGGCGTTGCCGATGGCGACGACCGATCCTTCGAGCCGGTCGCGCCACAGCTCCAGCGCGGCGGCGCTGCGCGTGGTGCCGAGCTCGGCGGCGAGCGCCGGCACGGAGGGGTCGGAGAGCGTGCAGATCACGTCGTTGTCGGCGGGCAGGCGCTTGCGTGTGACCCCGCTCGCCACCATCTGCGCGTCGCAGAGGATCGGCGCACCGGCGCGCAGCGCCTCGCGGGCGCGGGCGACCACCTTCGGTGTGTGGGCGAGGTCGCGGACGAGGTCGACCATGCCGCAGGCGTGGATCATCCGCACGGCGACCTGGCTGACGTCGGCGGGCAGGCCCGCGAGATCCGCCTCGGCGCGGATCGTGGCAAAGGACTGGCGGTAGATCTCCGCGCCGTCCTTCTCGTAGTCGAACACTCTGCTCTCGCTCATCTCGTAGTACGGGCCCTCGTGATCGCGTCGGCCAGGCTCGCGCCGCCGGCGGCCTGGCCTGTCGGTACGTCGTGTTCCGCCGTGCCCCGTACGGTCACCCGGTACGTGCCGTCGCCGGTCGCGACGGCGTCCACCCACGTGCCGCGCGGGTGGCCGCAGCGGCGCTCGCAGCCCGACCAGTGGACCGGCAGGGGGCGCGGGCCGCCCTCGCGGGGGCCGTTCGGGCCGCGGGCGTCGCCGGGTGTGGCGTCGGCCCGCACGTCGGACAGGGACTTGGCGCAGCCCGGCCGGCCGGTGCAGGCGCTGACGCCGAGCCAGGGTGAGTCGGCGCGGGTGAGGAATCCGGCCGCGTCCAGGGCAGCGAGCCGTTCCGCGGCCGCGGCGCGGTCGGCGAGGCCCGACAGGACGAATCCGCGCCAGGGGGTGGCCCGTACCTCCCCGGCCGGCACCAGGGCGCGGAACTGCGCGCTGGTCACCCGCCCGAGGGGTGCGAGTACGGACAGGGCGCCGTCCCCGACCAGCCCGAGCCCGGGAGGCGACCCCACGGGTACGGGAACCGGGCCCGCGCCACGTGTGTCCGTGCCCCGTACGTCGACGCTCCGGGCATCCGCGCCCCGTGCGTCCGTGCCGCGGGTACCCGCGCCGCGTGCGTAAGCGCCCGGGAACTGCCGCGCGGCGGTCGCCCCGCTCGCCGACCCGGCGTCCTCGGGCCCGCTCGTCGCCGGCGCGTCCGCCGCCTCCGAGGCGATCCCCGCGGCCGCCAGGGCCGATTCCACGTCCACGTCCTGGCCGTCCGGCAGCTCGCCCGCCCGCCAGGCGCCCGTGCCCGCCTCCCGCACGGCCGCCAGGAAGGCGCGGGCCGCGGCCAGAGCGGCGCGCGGCGCGTCCGCGGCGGGCACCCGGCGGAAGGGGTGCGCTCCCACCCGTACCAGGGCGGAAGCGGCATCCGGGGCTGCGAGCAAGGTCACATCTCCGCCGAGCGCCGCCACGTCGCCGCGCCCGTCGTCGAGGGCGAAGAGGAAACGCCCGGACAGGGCCGTCGCCCAGGGGGCGGCGCAGATCAGGGAGTCCAGTTCGCGGGCCCACAACTGGACGTCGGCGTAGCCGAGTCCGTCCAGCCCGGCCAAGGGGGAGGCCACCACATTGCGTACGCGTTCATGGGTGTCGGAGGGCAGCAGCCCGGCGTCCCGCAACAGCCGGGCCAGGGCGAGCCCGCAGTCCTCACCGAGGCCCCTGAGCTCGATGTTGCCGCGTGAGGTGAGAGTGAGACGCCCGTCACCCAGCCGGTCGGCGGCGTCCGCCAGCACCAGCACCTGATGGGACGTCAAAAGACCTGCGGGCAGGCGGAGTCGGGCCAGGCCGCCGTCGTCAGCCCGGTGCAGTCGCAGCGCACCCGGGCAGGCGTCACCGCGGTCCCGTATGTGAGCTTCACCCCGGTCCGGGGTTTTTGGTGAGCTGGGCGGCATGGCGGCGAGCATACCCACGTCCTTCCAGGTGCCCGCCCTGCGGCGAGGGCGCAGGATCTACTATGCAGACGGCACAGGGTCCCAGGGCCCTAGGGAGGAAGCCCGGTGGAAATCCGGCGCGGTCCCGCCACTGTGAGTCCGGCCCCGGCCGGGCGAGTCAGGAACTCCCGCCGTCCTTACGACCACCCGGGGCGCGGACACCCCGAGGAAGGCCTGCGCACGCCATGACGCCCGCGACCACGCCCGAGGCGACGCCCACCCCGGCGCCCGCGACGACGATCCTGCTGCTGTCGCACTCCGACACCGACCTGCTGAGCGCCCGCGCGGCCGGCGGCCCGGTGGAGTACCGGTTCGCGAACCCCGCCCGGCTGCCGCTGGACGACGTGCCCCGGCTCCTCGACGGCGCCGACCTGGTCGTCGTGCGCCTCCTCGGCGGCGTCCGCGCATGGGAGGAGGGCCTCCAGGCCGTCCGGGACGCCGGGAAGCCCGTGGTCGTCCTCACCGGCGAACAGGCCCCCGACGCCCAGCTGATGGAGACCTCCACCGTCCCCATCGGCATCGCGGCCGAGGCGCACGCCTACCTCGCCCACGGCGGTCCGGACAATCTGGAACAGCTCGCCCGTTTCCTCTCCGACACGGTTCTGCTCACCGGCCACGGCTTCGAGCCGCCGGCCGCCGCCCCCACCTGGGGCCCGCTGGAGCGGACCGCGCGGAACACCACCGGCCCCACCGTGGCCGTGCTCTACTACCGCGCCCACCACATGAGCGGCAACACCGCCTTCGTCGCCACCCTGTGCGAGGCGATCGAGGACGCCGGCGGGCAGGCCCTGCCGCTGTACGTGGCCTCCCTCCGCGCCCCCGAGCAGGAGCTCGTCGAGAACCTGCGGACGGCCGACGCCATCGTCACCACCGTCCTCGCCGCCGGCGGCACGAAGCCCGCCGAGGCGCAGGCCGGCGGAGACGACGAGTCGTGGGACGCGGGCGCCCTCGCCGCCCTCGACGTGCCGATCCTCCAGGCCCTCTGCCTGACCGGCCCGCGCTCCGCCTGGGAGGAGAACGACGAAGGGCTCTCCCCGCTGGACGCCGCGAGCCAGGTCGCCGTCCCCGAGTTCGACGGCCGGCTCATCACCGTCCCGTTCTCCTTCAAGGAGATCGACGAGGACGGCCTGCCCGCCTATGTCGCGGACACCGAACGCGCCGCCCGGGTCGCCGGCATCGCGGTCCGTCACGCCCGCCTGCGCCACATCCCGAACGCCGACAAGCGCCTGGCGCTGGTCCTCTCCGCGTACCCGACCAAGCACTCCCGCATCGGCAACGCCGTCGGCCTCGACACCCCCGCGTCCGCGGTCGCGCTGCTGCGCCGGCTGCGCGAGGAGGGCTACGACTTCGGTGACGAGGACGTGCCGGGCCTGGCGACCGGCGACGGCGACGAGCTGATCTACGCGCTGATCGAGGCCGGCGGCCACGACCAGGCCTGGCTCACCGAGGAACAGCTGGCCAGGAACCCGGTCCGCATCCCGGCCGCCGACTACCGGCGCTGGTACGCGAAGCTGCCGCGGGAGCTGCGCGACCAGGTCGAGGAGCACTGGGGCCCGGCGCCGGGCGAGATGTTCCTGGACCGCTCCCGCAATCCGGAGGGCGACATCGTGCTCGCCGCCCTGCGCCGCGGGAACCTGCTGATCCTCATCCAGCCGCCGCGCGGCTTCGGCGAGAACCCGATCGCGATCTACCACGACCCGGATCTGCCGCCGTCGCACCACTACCTGGCCGCCTACCGCTGGATCGCCGCCGCCCGCGAGGACGGTGGCTTCGGCGCCGACGCCATGGTCCACCTCGGCAAGCACGGCAACCTGGAGTGGCTGCCCGGCAAGAACGCGGGCCTGTCCGCCGCCTGCGGCCCCGACGCCGCGCTCGGCGACATCCCGCTGGTCTACCCCTTCCTGGTCAACGACCCGGGCGAGGGCACCCAGGCCAAGCGCCGCGTCCACGCCACCCTCGTCGACCACCTGGTGCCGCCGATGGCCCGTGCCGAGTCGTACGGCGACATCACGCGCCTGGAGCAGCTGCTCGACGAGTACGCGCAGATCTCCTCCATGGACCCGTCCAAGCTGCCCGCCATCCGCGCCCAGATCTGGACGCTGATCCAGGCCGCCAAGCTCGACCACGACCTGGGCCTGGAGGACCGTCCGGACGACGACGGGTTCGACGACTTCCTGCTGCACGTCGACGGCTGGCTCTGCGAGGTCAAGGACGCCCAGATCCGCGACGGTCTGCACGTCCTCGGCGGCGCCCCCACCGGTCCCGAGCGGGTCAACCTGGTCCTCTCCATCCTGCGTGCCCGGCAGATCTGGGGCGGTACGCAGTCCCTGCCCGGCCTCCGCGAGGCCCTGGGCCTGGACGAGTCCGCCGCCACCCGCACGACCGCCGACGAGGCGGAGGCGAAGGCCCGGGCCCTGGTCGAGGCGATGGAGGCCGCCGGCTGGAACCCGGACGCCGTCACCGCGGTCGCCGAGGGACACGACCCGGCCGTCGCCACGATCCTCGACTTCGCCGCCCGCCAGGTCGTCCCGCGCCTCGCCGCCACCACGGACGAGCTGCACCACGCCGTCCACGCCCTGAACGGCGGCTTCGTGCCGGCCGGGCCGTCCGGCTCGCCGCTGCGCGGCCTGGTCAACGTGCTGCCGACGGGCCGCAATTTCTACTCCGTCGACCCCAAGGCCGTCCCCTCGCGCCTCGCGTGGGAGACCGGCCAGGCGCTGGCCGACTCGCTCCTGGAGCGGTACCGCGCCGACAACGGCGAGTGGCCCACCTCCGTCGGCCTGTCCCTGTGGGGCACGAGCGCGATGCGCACCGCCGGCGACGACGTCGCCGAGGCGCTCGCCCTGCTCGGCATCCGGCCCGTCTGGGACGACGCCTCGCGCCGCGTCACCGGTCTGGAGCCGATCCCGCTCGCGGAGCTCGGCCGCCCCCGCATCGATGTGACGCTGCGCATCTCGGGCTTCTTCCGCGACGCGTTCCCGCACACCATCGGCCTGCTCGACGACGCCGTGCGGCTCGCCGCCTCGCTCGACGAGCCGGACGCCGACAACCACGTGCGGGCCCACACCCGCGCCGACCTCGCCGAGCACGGCGACGAACGCCGCGCTACCACCCGGATCTTCGGCTCCCGTCCGGGGACGTACGGGGCGGGCATCCTCCAGCTGATCGACTCCCGGGACTGGCGCACCGACGCCGACCTCGCCGAGGTGTACACGGTGTGGGGCGGCTACGCCTACGGCCGCGAGATGGACGGCCGCCCGGCGCGCGAGGAGATGGAGACCGCGTACAAGCGCATCGCGGTCGCGGCGAAGAACACCGACACCCGCGAGCACGACATCGCGGACTCCGACGACTACTTCCAGTACCACGGAGGCATGGTCGCCACCGTCCGCGCGCTCAAGGGCACCGCCCCCGAGGCGTACATCGGCGACTCGACCCGGCCGGAGACGGTCCGCACCCGCACCCTCGTCGAGGAGACCTCCCGGGTCTTCCGCGCCCGCGTGGTCAACCCCAAGTGGATCGAGGCGATGCGCCGCCACGGCTACAAGGGCGCCTTCGAACTGGCGGCCACCGTGGACTACCTCTTCGGGTACGACGCCACGACCGGAGTCGTCGCCGACTGGATGTACGACAAGCTGACGCAGACCTACGTCCTGGACCCGGAGAACCGGCAGTTCCTCCAGGAGGCCAACCCCTGGGCGCTGCACGGTATCGCCGAACGGCTGCTGGAGGCCGAGTCCCGCGGCATGTGGGCCAAGCCGGACCCGCAGGTGCTGGAGCAGCTGCGGCAGGTGTTCCTGGAGACGGAAGGCGAGCTGGAGGGCGAGTGACCATCACCGTGGGCGGGGCGGACAAGGAACTGTCCGCCCGACTCGACAAGGAACTGACGGCCTTCAACCAGGCCGCCACCGGAGCCGCCGACGAAGCGGAGCTGTCGGTCCGGGCCACGGACGAGTCCGGTGAGCTCATCGGCGGGCTCACGGGCTGGACGTGGGGCGGTCTGGGCGGCGTCAGCATGCTGTGGGTGCACGAGGACCACCGCAAGGACGGCGTCGGCTCGCGGCTCATGCGCGCCGCCGAGGACGAGGCGCGGCGCCGGGGCTGCGACCGGATGATCGTGTCGTCGTTCTCCTTCCAGGCGCCGCCGTTCTACCGGCGCCTGGGGTACGTCGAGACGGGCCGCTCCGAGGGCATCCCCGGTGGGAACGTCGACGTCCACTTCTACAAGTCGCTTCAGCCGCAGGCCGCGCCGCTCTTCCGCCTCGCCGTCCTCCTCGACTTCGCGGCGGACGCCCGTGACGAGGCGATGGCGTACGAGGAGAAGGTGCTGGCCCTGCTGCCCCGGCACGGCGGCCGTCTGGAGCGCCGGATGCGCACCGGCGACGGGCTGTCGGAGGTGCACCTGCTGACGTTCGCCTCGCGGGAGGGCTACCGCGCCTATCTGGCCGACCCCGAGCGCGCGGCGGCCGGTGGCCCGGACGGGCGTGTCACCGCGCGCGTGCTGGAGGTCACCGAGGTGTACGCCTGACACACTCGCCCCATGTCGTCCGTCATCGCGATCACCGGGGCCAGTGGCCGGATCGGCAAGCGGGTCGCCCGGCGTCTCTCCGACCGTGGGGTGCGCACCCGGCTCGTGGGCCGGGACCCCGCCCGGCTGCCCGATCTGCCCGGCGCGGTGAAGGCGGCCCCCGCCGCGTACGGCGACGGTGAGGCGATGCGCCGCGCCCTCGACGGCGCGGACACGCTGTTCCTGGTGTCCGCGCACGAGAAGCCCGGCCGGGTCCAGGAGCACCGCACGGCGGTGGACGCGGCGGTGGCGGCGGGCGTCGGGCGGATCGTGTACGTGTCGTTCCTGGGCGCCGCGCCCCGGGCGACGTTCACCTTCGCCCGCGACCACTGGCACACCGAGCGGTACATCGCCGGCCGTGGCGTGCGGCACACCTTCCTGCGGGACAGCTGGTACCTCTCGGGGTTCGCGGCGATGGCCGGTACGGACGGGGTGATCCGCGGCCCGGCGGGCGACGGCCGGGTCGCCGCCGTGGCCCACTCCGACATCGCCGACGTGGCGGCGGCGGTCCTCGTCGGCGGCGCCGAGCACGGCGGCGCCGAGCACGACGGCGCCACGTACGACGTGACCGGCGAGGAGGCGCTCACGCTCGCCGAGGCGGCCGCGGAGCTGTCCCGCGCCGCCGGCCGGACCGTCACCTACGTCCCGGAGACCCGCGAGGAGGCGTACGCGTCCCGGGCCGGACACGGCGCGGAGGACTGGGAGGTCACCGGCTGGGTGACCTCCTACGAGGCCATCGCGGCGGGTGAGATGAGCACGGTCGCCGACACGGTCAGGCGCCTGACCGGACACCCGCCCCTGACCCTGCGGGAGTATCTGGCCGCCCACCCGCGCGTGTACGCCCATCTGCGGTGACGGGCGGCCGGGCGCCGGGCGGTCAGGAAGGCCGCCGGCCGGTCCAGGACCGTGCGCCCATCGCCCGGTTCCGGCCGGCGCTCAGCCGATGCCGGCCGCCCGCAGGGTCCGCGAGACGGAGTCCCACGTCGGCTCCACCGGCAGCAGCGGCGAGCGGCTCGCGCCGATGTCCTTGAAGCCGCTGGAGGTGGAGACGCACACCACCGGCCCGTCGAAGCCGCCCTCGGCGGCCCGCAGCTGCCGGTACCCGGCGAGACCCGCGGCGGCCGAGAGCTCCGCCCACACGCCCTGACCGGACAGCTCGTCCCCGGCCCGGCGCAGCTCCTCGTCCGTGACCAGCAGCGCGCCGCCCCCGCTGTCGAGGACCGCGCGGACGCCCCGGTGGCCGCCGACCGAGCAGTCGATGGCGTACGCGTCGGTGGGGCCGACCGGCACCACGGCCGCGGGGGCCCCGGTCCTGACGGCCGCGGCGAGCGGCCCGCCGGCCGCCGGCTCGCAGCCGAACATCCGGGGCACCCGGTCCGTGACCCCGAGCCGGCGCAGCTCGCGAAAGCCCTTCCAGACCCCGAACAGCAGCTCGCCGTAGCCCGTCGGCACGAACACGGCCGCCGGCACGCCCAGTTCGGCGTGGATCTCGTAGGCGATGGTCTTGTAGCCCTCCGGGCCGAAGGGATGCCCGGTGTGGGTGCGGGTCAGGTTGCTGACGGTGTGGAACCCGAGGCGCTCGCCGATCGTGTCGAGCAGCGGCCAGCGGGCCTCCTGCGCCACGGGCAGCACGACCGCGCCGTAGGCCCGGAGGAACGACGCCACCGCCGGGGGCGCGCCCGCCGACGCGAGGACGACGCACGGCAGTCCGGCGCGGGCCGCGTACGCGGCGGCCGACGCGCCGTGGTTGCCGGAGGACGCCACGGCGACGCCGGGCGCGCCGACGTGGACCGCGGTGCTGACCGCGACCCGGTTGAGCCGGTCCTTGTGGCTCCAGGTCGGATTGCGCGACTCGTCCTTGATCCACAGTCCGTCGCCGAAGGACAGCAGCGCCGTGCCGCCCTCGCCGAGGCCGGGCGCGTCGAGCGGCGGCAGCAGCGGCGCCCAGCGGTCCAGCCCGCCGCCGGCGGTGGCGGCGCTGAACAGCCCCTCGGGAACGTCGTCGTAGGCGTAGTCCACCTCCACCGGGTGGACCACCTCGGGCGTCGCCGTGCGCGGGCATCCGCGCAGGAGCGGCGGCCACAGCGGATAGTGCAGACCGGGGTCGCCCATCGACTGCTGCGACCTGGCCAGTGACAGCGTGCGCATGCCGCCACTCAATCACGCGGGCTCGGGTGCCCGCCGGTCGTCCAGCCCCTGGCGTGTGCGCACCGGGGAGAGGAGGACCGGCAGGAACGCCAGGGCGAGCAGCGCGCCGCCCACCCACAGCGCCGCCCGCACACCGGCCAGTTCGCCGATCAGGCCCGCCAGGGCGGCGCCGGCGGCCAGCGCACCGGTCAGCACGAAACGGAAAGTCGCGTTCATACGGCCGAGCAGCTCGTCCGAGGTCATCCGCTGGCGCAGACTCACTCCGAGGACGTTGTTCATCCCGGTCTTGAACAGGATCAGCGTCCAGGCCGCGCCGGCCACCCACAGCCGTCCGCCCCGGTCGACGAGCGGCACCAGCAGTCCGGCCGGGGCGACGCACAGTCCGACCAGGCCCAGGGTCCGGCCGAGGCCGAGCCGCCCGGCGACGTACCGGGCGCAGCGGGCGCCGAGGAGGACCCCGACCCCGCCCGCCGCCCAGAACAGGCCCAGGGTGCCCTCCGCCAGGCCCAGTTCGCGGATGAACAGCACCGGAACCATCGTGTTGACCATCTGTGCGCCGAGGTTGGAGAGCGCTGCCGTGAGCGCGAGGGCCCGCAGCTCCTTGTCGCCGAAGACGTGCCGCAGCCCCTCCGCGATCCGGCCGCCCAGCCCGGTGGCCGGACCGGCCGGGCGCGGAGACGGTTCCGGAGTGCCGCGGAGCGCCATCAGGCGCAGGGCGGATGCCAGATGCCCGGCGGCCGTGCACACCACGGCGAAGGGCGCCGTGAGCGCCTGGACCAGCCAGCCGCCCGCGCCGCGCCCGGCCACACTGGCCGCGGCCATCAGGCTGACCATGGCGGCGTTCGCCGGTACCAGGCCCTCGCGGCCCACCAGCCGGGGCAGCGTGCTCTGCGAGCCGACGTCGAAGAAGACGGTGGCGCACCCGGTCAGCAGCACGACGGCGTACAACTGCCAGAGGGTCAGGGTTTCCAGCCACCAGGCGACCGGTACGGAGGCCAGCAGCGCGGCGCGCGCCAGGTCCGCGGCGACGAGCACACGCCGGTGGCGCATCCGGTCGACCCAGGCCCCCGCGGGCAGCCCGATGAGCAGGAACGCGGCCGTGCCGAGGGTCGCGAGCAGGCCGACCTGCCCGGGGCTCGCGCCGAGCGCCGACACGGCGATCAGCGGAACGGCGACGTAGCCGACGTTGGTGCCCAGCTGGCCGAGGACCGAGGCGCTGAAGAGGATGCGGAAGTCCGCTGACCGCCAGGGGGATTCGGGACGCATGGCATGACCGTCCCCCGAGCCGACGTCGAAGCACAAGCGAGAAATTCTCCATGATCTGTTCAGCAACGCTACGTCGTCAGAGGGAGTGGCCGGTCCTCGCCGCCGGTCCGTCAATGACCGGCCCCGTCCGGCCGCGCTGCGCTACGGTGCGGAGCATGCCGACCGAGGAGGGACAGCCCGCCGGTGTGTTGTCGCCCCGGCGACCGGCCGACACCACCCGCCGCCGCGACCCGGCGTTACGTCCCGAATCCGGCCGGCTCGTGCGGCGCCGGCCCGACCTCACCGCCCTCTGCGTCGCGACGGTCTTCTTCTGGCTCTCCCTCACGCCCTCCCTCGTCCCGCGCCCCTGGCTCCTCCAGGGGGTGACCGGCGGCATCACCGCCGCGATCGGGTACGCGCTCGGCGCGACCGTGAGCGGGCTGTTCCGGGCCCTCGTCGACCGCCGGCCGCCGGACCGGGTGCGGGTCCGGACAGGGGAGGCGTACTGGCTGCTCAGCCCCGCCGTCACCGCGTGGCTGCTGGCCGAGAGCGCCGACGCACAGCGCCGGTTGCGGCAGTTGCAGGAACTGCCCCCCACCCTGACCTGGCATCCGCCGCTGATCGCGGTCATCGCCGTCGCCCTCTGCGTCGTCCTCCTGGTCCTCGCCCGAACGGTGCGGCTCGGCGCCCGCCGGCTCATCCGGGTCCTCGCCCGCCGGCTGCCGCGTCCCGTCGCCGTCACCACCGGTCTGCTCGTCACCGCGCTGGTGGTGACGGTCGGCGTGCGGGACGTGGTCTTCGACCGGGGCATCGTCGATGTCGCCGACCGCATCGCCGAGACCACCAACCGCGGGACGAAGGCCGGAATCAGCCGCCCGGTGTCCCCCCTCGTCTCCGGCGGCCCCGGTTCCCTGATCCGCTGGAGCGAACTCGGCCACCAGGGACGGAACTTCACCGGAACGGTCCCCACCGGCCGCCGGATATCCGCCTTCACCGGCCGCCCCGCCAAAGACCCGATACGGGTCTACATCAGCTCGCAGCTCCCCCGGGCCTTCAGCGGGCAGGGCGAGGGGGAGGTCTTCGGTCCGCAGGCCCGGCTCGCGGTGCGCGAACTGGAGCGCACCGGCGCCTTCCGCCGGAAGGTGCTGGCCGTCGCGGGCACCACCGGCAGCGGGTGGATCGACTCGAACGTCGCGCAGTCCCTGGAGTACCTGCACGGCGGTGACACCGCGATCGTCGCCCTCCAGTACTCCTACCTGCCGTCCTGGGTCTCCTTCCTCGTCGACAAGGAGCAGGCCGGGAAGGCCACCCGCGCCCTGCTCACCGCGGTCCGGGACAAGCTCTCCACCCTCCCCGTCACGGACCGCCCCCGGCTGGTCGTGACCGGCGAGAGCCTCGGCGCCTACGCCATAGAGGCGTCCTTCGGTGACATCGAGGACCTGCTGGACTCCACCGACGGCGCACTGCTGCTCGGCACCCCCAACTTCTCCCCGCTTTCCCGGCAGGTGCGCGAGCAGCGCGACCCGGGCAGCCCGGTGTGGCGGCCGCAGTACCGGAAGGGGGTCAACGTACGGGTCGCCCAGTTCCCCGAGGAGGATCTGAGGCGGCCCGCCGGGCAGCGCTGGCGGTTCCCGCGCGTGGTGTACCTGCAGAACGCCTCCGACCCGATCGTGTGGTGGTCCACCGACCTGGTCCTCGAACGGCCCGAGTGGCTGGAGGGGGAACTGGGCCCGGACATCACCCCCGAGATCAACTGGTTCCCGTTCGTCGCCTTCTGGCAGACGACGCTCGACATGGCCGTCTCCTACGGGGTCCAGGCACCCCACGGCCACCGGTACGGGGCGGGCGCGGTGGACGGCTGGGCGGCCGTCGTGCCGCCGGAGGGGTGGACGGAGCAGGACACCCGCCGCCTGCGCCGCTACTTCGAAGGAAGGAAGACCCCCTACTAGCACCTGCACCTTTCGATGTAGCGGACTTCGCCCCTGGTCACGAAGAAACGGGCCGCCGCCGCGCGGACGATGGTGTGCATGACCGAGACGCTGCCCACCCCGACCGTGACCACCGGCCCCGCCGGAAGCCGTCTGGCGCTGCTCGACGTCCTGCGCGGAGCCGCCATCCTCGGCACGCTGATGACCAACGTATGGATCTTCACCGGCCCCGGCTCCGAGTGGGGCGTCCTGGAGACCGGCACCGGAGGCGCGGCGTTCGGGTCCGTCCCGGCGGCCGCCGAAAGCCTCTTCCGGCTCCTCGCCGACGGCAAGTTCCTGTCGCTGCTGACCATCCTGTTCGGCGTGGGGCTGGCGATCCAGTTCCGCTCGGCCGCCCGGCGCGGACAGCCCTGGCCGGGCCGCTACCGGTGGCGGGCCCTGTTCCTGTTCGCCGAGGGCACCGTGCACTTCGTCCTCGTCTTCGCCTGGGACGTCCTCATGGGGTACGCCGTCACGGCGCTGCTGGTGGCGTGGCTGCTGACCCGCTCCGAGAAGGCCCGCCGCCGGGTGATGTGGTGGGCGGGCGGGCTGCACCTGACGCTGATGGGGCTGGTGACGGCGGCACTGGCCGCCGCCCCCGAGGAGGGGGAGAGCACGGTCTCGCCGGAGGTCGTCGACCTGTACGCGCACGGCGGCTACCTCGACCAGGTCGCCTTCCGGCTGGAGAACGCCGTCGCGCTGCGCCTGGAGCCGGTGCTGACCTTCGGGCTGCTCGTCTTCCTCTTCCTGCTGGGCGTCCGGCTGTTCCGCGCGGGAGCGTTCGGCGCGGACGGGACCGGCCGGCGCATCCGTGCCCGGATGCTCGCCTGGGGCCTGGGCCTCGGCGTGCCGCTCACCGCGGCCGTCGCCCTGGCCGGCGAGGACTTCTACCTCCTGGGCCGGTACGGCGCGGCGCCGCTGATGGCGGTCGGCTACATCGGCCTGATCGGCGCCCTGGTGGACCGGGTGCGGCGGCCCGGCCCCTTCATGACCGGCCTCACGTCCGTCGGCCGCGCCGCCCTGTCGGGCTACGTCCTGCAGAACGTGCTGTGCGCCCTGGTCTCGTACGGCTTCGGCCTCGGCCTGGCCGAACGGCTCGGCGCGACCGGCCACCCCTGGTGGGTGATGGGCCTGTGGGCGGCGGTGAGCGCCGCTCTGATGGTGGGCTCCACGCTGTGGCTGCGCCGCTTCGACAACGGCCCGCTGGAGTCCGTGCAGAAGTGGGCGCTGCGCCGCTGAACCCGGGCGGGCCCGGCCGCCGGGCGCGGACCGGTCAGCCGCCCAGTGTGCGCACCGCCCCGATGACCAGGTCCCAGAACCGGGGGGCGTCCACGCCGACGCCCACCCGGGCGTTCGCCGGGCGCCCGGTCACGCCGTCCAGGTCGACGACGGTCGCGCCCCGGGTGTGCGTCCCGGTCAGCTCGACCGCGACCGGCGCGTCGACCAGCGTGATCAGTGCCGGGTCGATCAGGTGCGCCACGGTCAGCGGGTCGTGCAGCGGCGGGGCGGCGAACCCGAACACCTCGCGGTAGGTCGTGCCGAAGAACGTCAGGAGATCGACGCAGAGAGCCGCCAGGGGGGTGCCGAGCGCCTCGATCCGGGCCAGCACGTCGGGCGTCGCGGGCACCTGGTGGCTGACGTTCAGCCCGATCATGGTGACGGGCAGCCCGCTGGAGAACACGATGTCGGCGGCCTCGGGGTCGGAGGCGATGTTGAACTCGGCGGCGGGCGTGCGGTTCCCCCGTCCCGTGGACCCGCCCATCAGCACGATCCGCTCCACCCGGTCCAGGAGCCCGGGGTGCGCGAGCAGGAACGCGGCGATGTTGCTCAGCGGCCCGGTCGGCACGAGCGTCACCGGCTCCGGATGGGTGAGCAGCACGTCCCGTATCAGGGTGAGGGCGTCCCGCTCGTCCAGCGGGACGGTCGGCTCGCCGAATCCGGGGCCGTCGAGCCCCGAGTCGCCGTGGATGTCGTGGGCCACCATGCCGGGCCCGTGCAGCGGTCGCGCCAGCCCGGCGGCGACCGGCACGCCCTCGATGCCGGCGACCGTGCAGACCCGCCGGGCGTTGAGCGTCGTCTTCTCCAGCGTCTGGTTGCCGGCGACGGTGGTGATCCCGAGGAGGTCGATCGCCGGGTTCGCGGCGGCGAGCATGATGTTGAAGGCGTCGTCGTGCCCGGGGTCGCAGTCGAGGATCACCGGAACGGCCATGGAAGTCTCCTTCGTGACGGGGCCAGGTGTCCATCGTCCAGCCGCCGCCGCAGCAGCCACAGCCATGCCGCCGCCAGACACGCGGAGGCCACGAACGTCAGGGGCAGCAGCAGATACGGCCCGTCGTCCGGCGCCCCGCCGGTTGGGACGTCCGCCTGCGGGCCCGGGGCGGCCACGGCGCGGGCCACGACCGGCACCGACGCGGCGGCGGCCGGCGCTGCGGGGGACCGGCGGGCCACGACGGCCGTGGCCGACGGGGTCGCGCGCGGCGCGTCACCGCCGAGCGGCGGCGGCAGCAGCGAGCCCACCGGCCGCACCCGGCGGCCCGCCCCGAAGCCCCAGTCGAGCAGCTCCCGCGCCTCCTCGTACACGGCGTACGGACCTCCCGACCGGGGGTTCATCACCGTCACAACCAGGGTGCGGCCGCCCCGCCGGGCCGCGGCGATCAGGGTGTGGCCCGCGTTGCTCGTGTAGCCGTTCTTGACGCCGATGACGCCCGGGTAGCGGTCCACGCCGTCGTCGCCGGTGAGCAGCCGGTTGGTGTTGCGGATGCCGTACGACGAGCCGTCGCCGGGGAACTTGGCGTAGGGCGTGCCGGCGTAGCGGACGAAGTCGGGGTTCCGCAGCCCCGCCCGGCCGAAGACCGCCAGGTCGTAGGCGGACGACACCTGCCCCGGGGCGTCGTAGCCGTCCGGCGAGACGACGCGCGTGTCGCGGGCGCCGAGCCGCTCGGCCGTCCGCTGCATCTGCCGGACGGTGGACTGCCAGCCGCCGTTCAGGCTCGCCAGGACGCGCACGGCGTCGTTGCCGGAGCTGAGGAAGACCCCGTTCCACAGATCGGAGACCCGGTAGGTGAGATCCTCCTTCACCCCGACCAGGCTGCTGCCGTCGCCGATCCCCGCCAGCTCCCGCCCGGTGACCTTGTGCCGGGTCTGCCCGCCGATGCGGGGCAGCGCGGTGAGCGCGAACAGCGCCTTCAGCGTGGACGCCGGCGGCAGCCGCCGGTGCGCGTCGTGCGCGGCGAGTACGTCACCCGTGCGGGCGTCCGCCACCAGCCACGAACGCGCGGACAGCTCGGGCGGCCGTGTGGCGCCGGACGGCAGCCGCACCTGGGTGCCAGAGCGGTGCAGTACGGCCGGGTCGGCGCGCGGGGTCGCCCGCGGCGGCATCGGCTCGACGGGATGGGGCGCCGCCACCGCGGCCGCGGGGAACGACAGCAGGAGCAGGGACACGGCCGCGCCGCCCGCGGCCCGGAGCACTACAGAACTGACGGTCATTCAGCCAAGGTAGGAACGGCGCGCGCTTCCCGCAGTGCGGCGTGCGCCGACCGGACTACGCGGCGGGCGGCCGCCCGGCGCCCCTGCTATCCACGAAGGAGGCAACGCGTCCGTGGGGGGCCCGCCGAGCGGAGGACCACTCATGTCCCAGCGCGCCACCACCGTCACCCTGACCGTGCAGTTCCGCAAAGGCGTGTCCGGCGCCCCGTCGAAGGTGGCCCGGCCGGTGTTCGGCGCGGTGCTGGTCACCGTGACCGGCATCCTGGTCGTCGGCGTCGGCGGCGGGCTGATCCAGCCGGTGCGCCGCCGCGTGGAGCGGCTGCTCGGCGAGGCCCGACGCGATGCGGCGGACCCATGGCACGGCACGCCGGGCCGGCCGGCCGAACGCCAGGACGTCCTGCGCCACGAGCCGCCGCCGCGCAGGCCGCCCGGCCGTGGCCGCGGGACCGGCCCCGGGCCCGGTCCCGACCCGGACACCGGTGGGATCGACCCGATGTGAGCCGGGCGCGGGGCATCACTTGCCGCTGGGCGGGCACTGGAGAGGCCGGGCACCGATCCACCCACCCAGGAGGAACGACATGGACGCGGTCCTGCGCGACAAGGTCTGCATGCGGCTTCTCTCGCAGAACGGCGAGCAGCTCACCGTACTGGCACAGCTGACGTACGACGTCCGCGACCCGTTCGCGGTTTCGGTGGGTTTCACCCACGGCGGCCACGTCTACGCCGAGTGGCGCCTGGACCGGGAGATGTTGCGCAACGCGATGAGTCACCCGGTCGGGGTCGGTGACGTCCGGATGCGGCCCGCCCGGATCGGCGACCGCGACGAGATCCGCATCGAACTGCGCGGCCCGGGCGCCGACGGCGAGGCGGGACACGCCGAGTTCCGGGTGTGGGCGCGGTCCATCGGCCCGTTCCTGGCCCGCACCTACAAGGCGGTCCCGGCGGGCGAGGAGCGCCTGGAGGAACTCGACGCGTTCCTGGCCCAGCTGCTCACGAAGGGCTGAAAAGGCACCCCCGCGACGGCCCTGACAGGCTGGGGCCATGGCACTCTCCCGAAAGCGCGTCCCCGGCGACCCTGCCGCGGTGGGCGCGGTGGCGGTCGGCGGCGCGCTGGGCGCCTCCGGCCGGTACGGCGTCTCCCTGCTCTGGCCCGCCCCGCAGGGCGGCTTCCCCTGGGGCACCCTGTGCGTCAACGCGACGGGCTGCGCCGTCATCGGCGTGTTCCTCGTCCTGATCACCGAGGCGTGGCCGGCGCACCGGCTGGTCCGGCCGTTCTTCGGGACCGGCGTCCTGGGCGGGTACACGACCTTCTCCACGTACGCCGTCGACACCGAGCACCTGCTGGCCACCGGCCGTACGGCGCAGGCCCTCACGTATCTCGTGGCCACCCCGGCGGCCGCGCTGGCCGCCGTCACCCTCGCGGCGTGGGCCACCCGCCGCGCCCTGGCGGGGAGGGCCCGATGACGAAACGGACGGGTACGGCGCTGCGGCTGACGGTGTTCGTCGGCGAGAGCGACCAGTGGCACCACCGGCCCCTGTACACCGAGATCGTGCACCGCGCGCACGAGGCGGGCCTGGCAGGGGCGAGCGTGTTCCGCGGCATCGAGGGCTTCGGCGCCTCCTCGCTCATCCACACGGCACGGCTGCTGTCCCTCGGCGAGGACCTGCCGGTGGCGGTGGTCATCGTGGACGAGGAGGAGCGGGTACGGGCGTTCCTGCCGCGGCTGGACGAGCTGGTGACGGAGGGCACGGCCACCCTGGACCGCTGCGAGGTAGTCCGCTGGGCGGGCCCGGGGCGGGACGGGTGAACTGGCTGCTGGTCCTCGTGGGCGGCGCGGTCGGCGCACCGCTGCGCTACCTGACCGACCGGGCGGTGCAGGCCCGCCACGACAGCGTCTTCCCCTGGGGCACCTTCGCGGTGAACGCCGTGGGTTGTCTGGTCCTCGGCGTCCTCACCGGCGCGGTCGCGGCCGGCGCGGCCTCCTCCCGGCTCCAGTTGCTCCTCGGCACCGGCCTGTGCGGCGCGCTGACGACGTACTCGACGTTCTCGTACGAGACGCTGCGCCTGGCCGAGACCGGAGCGACGCGGTACGCGGTGGCCAACGTCCTCGGCAGCGTCGCGGTGGGCCTGCTCGCCGCCTGGGCGGGCGCGGAGGCGGCCCGCGCGGTCTGGGGGTGACCGAGCGGGCCGCCTCCATGTCCGCATTGAGCAGCGTGAGGCCGACCGGCAGCAGGCGGCTCCGGAGCCGAACCGAGCCCCTTCAAAGGGGCGCCAGGCCCGTGGCGGCGCCGAGCGCGGCGCCGGCGATCGTCTGGGCCACCGTGTGGTACCTCAGGGCGACGCGTGACCAGCACACGGCGGCCGTCATGCCGTAGCCGAGCAGCCACCACGGCGAGTGGACGGCGGCCGGCAGCGCCACGACGGCCGAGGCGACCGCCGAGTCCACGGAGATCTTCCAGACGGTGTTGACGGCCAGCAGTCCCACGGTCATCGCCCACAGGGCGAGCATCGCGACGAGGATGCCGGTGGGGGCGTGGCCGAGGACCATGACGAGCGAGCCCGCGCCGATGGAGCCGAGGATGACGAAGAAGATCGGTGCCCGCTTCGTCCGGTCGACGACGTGCCGGTCGCCCCAGGTGCCGCGCTTGCGTTCCCACTCGATGTAGCCGGCGGGGACGAGCCCGGCGCACAGGGCGCCGAGCAGGCCCCACGGCAGCCCGGTCCAGTCGCCCGCGGCGGCCAGGCCGATGGCGAGCATGCCGGCCAGCAGGAGGTTGCGGGGCTGGAGGACGTCGGTGACGGTGCGGGCCGCGCTGCGGGTGGCGGTGCTGGTGCTCACGCTGCTGAGGTCTCCATGGACGCGAGGACTTCCCGGGTCCGGTCGGCGGTGACGGTCCGGTACGCGGCGGCGACCCGTACCAGCCAGGCGACTTCGTCGTCCTGGTCGGCGGCGTGCCGCGGTTCGACGGCGGCGGCGGGCCCGGCCGGCGCGCCGGCGGCCTTGGTGGCGAGGGCGGCCTTGATCCAGTGGGCCTCGGCGAGCGGCCCGGCGCCGCCCGCCGCCCGGTCCGCCGCCACGAGGAGGCTGTCGGGGACGTAGTGCCGCAGCTTCTCGACCGCGTCCGCGATGTCGGCGGCCCACCGGTCGACACGCAGGTCGGCGGGCGTGTCGAACCGGGTGAGTTCCCGGGCGAGCGAGCGGGGCGGTTCGAAGGGCTGGTCGGGGAAGGCCGTCATCAGCTCGTGCCACAGCGGGTGGAGCCGGGCCTGCGCCCGCCACAGCTTGACGCGCCGCCAGCCCTTGCTGAACGCCGGGATCGACGCGCCCACCGCGAAGAACGCGAACAGCACGATCTGGGCGAACTCGGTGACCTTGTCGAAGGTCTGCGCGAAGGAGTGGCTGGGCGTGTCGACGACGCTGACCCACATGAACAGGGTGCGGCTGACGGTGTAGCCGACGCCGATGAACATGGCGGCGGTCATCATGCCGAGTCCGACGCGCAGGTGGCGCAGGGTGGCATTGCCGGTGGCGAGGGCCCACTGGTAGGCGCAGACGGCGGACGCGGCGCCCAAGTACAGGTAGAACACGCTCATGTAGAGCGTGGCGCCCCACTGGCCGGCGTGGTCGGAGACGAACCGGTCGGAGGGCACGGACCGGTCGACCACGGTGAAGAACAGCACGGTCAGCAGGATCAGCGTGGCGACGGACGCCTTGGCCGCCACCTGCTGGACGAACCGTGCGAACCGGACGTGCCGGGGGACGGCCCCGTCCTCCGGGTAGTGGCCGTAGATGGCGACGATGTAGCTGAGGATCGCGAGGATGGCGATGGTCGCCGTGTAGTGCTTGATGAGGACGGCGAGGTCGACGACCGGGCTGTTGTTGAGCCCGATGCGGACCACGTGGGTCTTCGTCCAGAGGGCGACGGCGAATCCCGCGTAGCAGCCCCACAGGGCCCGGCGGCGCTTGTCTTCTTCGTCGCCCCACAGCGCGGCCGGCATCCGCCAGAGGGCGACGGCGGTCATCAGACCGGCTATGAGGTAGCCGGCGAGGTCGAGCGGGGTCACGGGGAGTCCTTGGTACGGCGGAAGAGGCGGCGGCGCCGGTGGGCGACGGGCCGGGAGAGCGAGTTGGCGAGCCGCCCCACCATGTCATCGCTGGTGACGTCCCGGGCCATCCGGGGGATGAGCGAGGCACCGAATTCGGCCACGCGTTCGTCGTGCGTGTCGTACTGGGCACGGGCCTGGACGGTGGCGCCGGAGCGCAGTACCCGGGAGATGAGCGAGGTGTCGAAGACGGGCAGCAGCGTGCGCAGTTGTTCGGCGTCGAGGCTGGTGCCGTGGTCGAACCACTCGTGGCACAGCTCGTGCAGGATGACGTGCTGGGTCTGGTAGTCCGTGGGGCGCCGGCGGTAGAGCACGAAACTGGTGTCGCCCGAGGTGAGGCGCAGCCCGCAGGCGGCGTTGACCCGGGCCAGCCGCTCGGGCAGTTCGCGCAGGACGATGGTCCGGCCGCGGGCCGCCTCCATGTTCCTCACCAGCTCCGCGATGCTGAAAGGGGCTGGGATGGGGAGGTCGGCCAGTCCGGCTTCGCACTCTTTCCGCAGCTCGCGCATGGACATGGGGGCCTCTTGGTCGTAGTCACGCGTGCCTGTGACATGCGGTGGGCGATTTTAGCCAACCCACGCGGACACCTGTTCGCTACGGCCCCGGTTCGCGCTGTTCGGGTTCCTTCTTGCTCTCTTCCAGCAGGGAAAGGGCGAATTCCAGCAGTTCGGCGGGAATGCCGTCGTCGTCGAGGCCCCGGCCGGCCACCCCACTGATCTCGCCGGTGCGCCGCTTGGCGAGGAACTGCAGACCGGCCACCACGTCGTCGACGACCTCGGACTCCTCCTTGAAGAACCTCCAGTCGACGCCGAAGCCCAGCCCGAGCGCCTTGAGGATGTCCTCCGAGGGGTGGGTGACCTTTCCCGCCAGGATGTTGGAGAAGTAGCTGTGCGAGAGGGAGCCGCCCCGCTCCTTGACGAGCTCCGCGAACTGCCGCCCGGAGACCTTCTGGCCGGGGAAGGTCTTCTCCACCATGTATTCGACCTTCTGCTGCAACGTCCTCAGCTCGGGCGTCTGCTCTTCGCCGTTGTCCATCAAGGTCCCCACGTTGCGCGATGTTCGATTTCGGTCAACGGGCTCGTACTGTAACCGACCCTGAACATTGCCGCCTTTGCCTCGGTGACAAAGCGGAACATCCTGCTCCTGCTTCAGAACCGGACTTGCGTAAACACTCTACGTCACTGTTAACTCGAAAAAACACGGGCAGGGGGCCACGAGGGGAGTCCCTTGCCCGTGAGGACGTGCGCGGAATCGGGGAAGAAACGCGCCCGGAAAGGGGTGTAGCCCTTCGCGACGGGGGATGCACGAAGGGCTACACCGACAGTATGACACCTCGTCAATCGCTGAGGACAGCCGCCCCCGCGGACTCGCGCCGACTTCCCGGAGTTCCGGCGCGCGCATACGCCGACCGCTGATTAGCGTGGCCAGTGGACCACCTCCCATCCGGACCGAGCGGAAGAGGGTCGGAACGATGGCCGGACTGACCGAAGGCACCCCGTGCTGGGCGGACGCGATGTTCACCGACGTGGAGGGCGCCAAGAGTTTCTACGGCGACGTGCTCGGCTGGACCTTCGCCGAGGCACAGTCCGAGTACGGCGACTACACCCAGGCCTACTCCGACGGCAAGGCGGTCGCCGCCGTCGTACCGCCCATGGGCGAAGACGAGGGCATGTCCCAGTGGTGTCTCTACTTCGCCTCGCCGGACGCCGAGGCCACCGCGCGCAAGGTGCGGGACAACGGCGGCGAGGTCGTCATGGGACCCATGCAGGTCGGCGACTTCGGAACGATGGTGCTCGCCCGCGACCCCAGCGGCGTCGTCTTCGGCGTCTGGCAGGCCGGCGTCCACCAGGGTTTCGAGGCCCAGGGCAGGGCCGGCGCCTACTGCTGGGCCGAGGTCTTCACCCGCGAACCGGAGAAGTCCGACCCGTTCTTCGCCGCCGTCTTCCCCTACCGCGTGCAGCGGATGGAGGACGTGCCCATGGACTTCAAGGTCTTCCGCATCGGCGAGGCCCCGGTCCTCGGCCGGATGAAGATGACCCCCGAGGACTTCCCGCCCGAGGTGCCGGTGTACGTGAACGTCTACTTCGGCGTCGACGACTGCGACGCCGCGGTCGCGAGGGCGACCGAACGCGGCGGCGTGCTGCGCTTCGGCCCCATGGACACCCCCTACGGCCGCTTCGCGGCACTCAGCGACCCGCAGGGCGCGTTGTTCTCCGTGATCGACGTCAGCAAGCCCGAGGGCGAGGCACCGCGACTGGTCGACGAGCCGTCCTGACGCCTGCCCGGACCTACAGCGCGACCACCGTCGTCTCGGTGGCCTTGATGCTCGTCCAGACCGGCGTCCCGTCCGCCAGGTCCAGCTCCGCGGCGGCCTGCGGGGTGATCTCCGCGACGAGGTCCGGGGCCTTGTCGGAGGTGATCAGGACGCGCAGGCGGCTGCCGGAGGCGGTGATCTCCCGGACGGTGCCCGGCCAGACGTTGCGGGGGCTGCCGCCGGGGCGTTCGCGGTGGACCGCGACGGCCTCCGGGGCGATGATCGCCAGGGCCTCGGTGCCGGCCGGGAGCGGGTCGGCGACGACCAGGCGGCCGCCGGCCGCGAGACCGAGCCCGTCGTCGGTCGCCGTGCCCGGCCAGGCGTTGCGGCCCAGCATGCGGGCGACCCAGGGCGAGCGGGGGTGACGGGTGACCTCGGTGGGCGGCGCGTCCTGCACCGCACGGCCCTCGTCGAGGACGAGGACCCGGTCCGCGAGCGACACCGCCTCCACCGGGTCGTGCGTGACGATCAGGCACACCCCGCCGAAGTCCGCCAGATGGCCCCGCAGCGTGTGGCGCACGTGCGCCCGGGTGGTCTGGTCGAGGGCGGCGAGGGGCTCGTCGAGCAGCAACAGCCGGGGTCGGGCGGCCAGGGCGCGGGCCAGGGCGACGCGCTGGGCCTGACCGCCGGACAGCTCGGCGGGCCTGCGGCCGGCGAGATGGCCGACGCCGAGCCGGTCGAGCCACCGCCGGGCGCTGCGTCGGGCCTCGGCGCGCGGGACGCCGCGCGCCCGGAGCCCGTACGCCGTGTTCGCGAGGGCGGTCATATGGGGGAAGAGCGCCCCGTCCTGGGGGACCCAGGCGACCCCGCGGCGGTGCGGCGGCAGCTTCGTGACCTCCGTGTCGCCGAGGCGCAGCGCGGCGTGGGCGCGCGGCGTCAGACCGAGGAGCGCGCGCAGCAGCGTGGTCTTGCCGGCGCCGTTGGGGCCGACGACCGCGATCGTGGTGCCGGGCTCGGCGTCCAGCGAGAGCCGGTTGAAGCCGGTGACCTCGGCGTGCAGGGCCCAGCGCTCGGTCGGCGGGGCCGGGGGCGTGTCGTCCGGGGGCGGCACGGGCGCCCGGGGGGCGTCCGGCTCGGCGTCGGCCGCCACCGGGGCGGGCGGGTACGCGCGGGCGGTCGGCGTGCCCGACCAGCGGCCGCGCAGGGCGACCAGCACCACCATGGCGATGGCGAGCAGCAGCAGCGAGACCGACGTCGCGGCCTCCGGCTGCTCCTGGAGCAGCAGGTACACCTGCAACGGCAGTGTCTGGGTGGTGCCCGGCAGGTTCCCCGCGAAGGTGATGGTGGCGCCGAACTCGCCGAGCGCCCGCGCCCAGGTGAGGGCCGCCCCGGCGACGAGTCCGGGCGCGACCATCGGCAGCGTCACGGTGAAGAACACCCGGACCGGTGAGGCACCGAGGGACGCCGCCGTCTCCTCGTACCGCGGCCGCAGCCCGCCCAGCGCGCCTTCCAGGCTGATGACGAGGAACGGCATGGACACGAACGTCGCCGCGACGACCGCCCCCGAGGTGTGGAACGGCAGGGTGACGCCGAAGGTGTCCTCCAGCCACGGGCCGAGCAGCCCGCGGCGGCCGAAGGCGAGGAGCAGGGCCACACCGCCGACCGTGGGCGGCAGCACCATCGGCAGCAGCACCAGGGAGCGCACGACCGCCTTGCCGGGGAACGGCACGCGGGCCAGCAGCCACGCCAGCGGTACCCCGAGCAGCAGGGACAGCCCCAGCGCCCAGAACGACACGACGAGCGACAGCCGCAGGGCCTCGACGGTGGCGGGGCTGCCCAGGTGGCCGGCGAGCTCGCCCCACGAGGTGCGGGCGAGGACCCCGACGAGCGGCAGCAGCAGCAACGCCACGGCGAGCAGCGCGGGCAGCGCGAGAGCGATCGGCGCGCGCGAGCCGGGCACGCGCGAGCCGGTTGCGGGCAGGCGCGGCCCACGGCTCCTGAGACGGTTCATCACTCTTCCCTCGGTCGTGCCCGCGAAGCCCCGTCTGCCCGGCGGGCGGACGACGCCACCTTGCGGACACCCCGGGCCGCGGACGGCGAGCCGCGCGGGTCAGGTCCGGTCGATGTGCACGTTGGTCGACTTCACGCGGGCGGTGGCCTGCATGCCGACCTCCAGGCCCAGCTCCTCGACGGCCTCCCGGGTGAGCAGGGAGACGAGCCGGTGCGGACCGGCCTGGATCTCCACCTGGGCGGCGACGTCGCCGAGCTTCACGGCGGTGACGATGCCGGGGAACGCGTTGCGGGCAGATGTGTACGCGGCCTCGTCCTCGCCCAGGGCGCCCTGGCCCACCTCCACGGAGAGCGCGGCCAGGTCGCGGCCGTCGATGAGGCGACGCCCGCTCTCGTCGCGGTGGGTCGCGACACGCCCGGCATCGGCCCAGCGGCGCGCGGTGTCGGGACTGACGCCGAGCAGACGAGCCGCCTGTCCGATGGTGTAGGACTGCATGTGCGCCACGATATGCACGCTCTGGCCGCATGTACAACGTTTCGGGCGTTCATCCGTCGCAGATGCGGCCCCGTCTGGAGGAATCGCCAAGCGCGGCGCTCGCGAGTCCTCCGCGCGTCGGCACCCTCACCGGCAACAGGATCGACCGGACGGGCCCCTGTGTAGTGATGACGAGCGTGGTCGACGCTCGTCATCACTACACCTAGGCGGCCAGCCGCACGTCGCCGCGGGTGGCGGAGGACCGGCCGCGGCCGGGCCCGCGGCGACGGGCGGCGCTCAGCTCCGTCATGCCGCGGACGGCGCCGGTCCGACCGGGCTCCGTCCGGACCGGCGCGGCGGGGGCGCCCGGCGCGGCGGAGGCGGTGCTGCCGGGAGTGTCGGCGGTGGCGGGGGAGATTTCGGTCCGGGCGAGCGAGAGCAGGTCGGCGAGCCCCAGCCCCAGGGCCCGCGCGGCGGCCGCCAGTACCTCCGAGGAGGCCTCCTTGCGGCCCCGCTCGAGCTCGGAGAGGTACGGCACCGAGATCCGGGCCGCCTCGGCCACGTCCTTCAACGTCCGCTCCTGCGCGCGCCGTTCACGCCGCAGGGCGCCGCCGACGACGTGCCGCCAGAGAGGCTCCTTCGCCGGGTAGGGGCGCAGCGGGACGACACGGGCTTGCTTCGGGGCCTGGTTGCTCACCCGTTCAAGGGTAGGAGCGTCACGTCCCGCCACAAGGGGACGGCGTTCCGCCCTCGGTGGAATCGACCCGTGCGTGAAGGGCAGGACCGCGTACGAAAGGGCGGCGTGCCCGGCGAACCGGTCACGCCGCCCGGACTCCCCCGCCGTCAGCGCTTCCACCACATGCCGGAGGCGTCGCGCAGGGTGTTCGTGCCGCAGTGCACCTCGCCCATGCCGAGGTGGTAGGTGTCCCAGTCGTCGATGTACGACACCTTCAGGCCCTCGCGCGTGTACGCGGCGGTCACGGCGGCGGTGAAGACGTCCTTGCCGCCGATGACCGGACCCCACTGGCGGGGTGCGAGATAGCGGTCCCTGCCGAGCAGCACGCCGTTGACCGCGCCGGGGACGTACGCGCTCGTCATGACCGCACCCGGGCCCCCGGCACGGTCGGCCGACCGCCGAAGCTCCTTCTGCTGGCCGTGCTCACGCACCGCTTCCGGCACCGGCGGTTCTCCGGCGCCCATCCGCGAGAGCCGCGGCATGCGGTCGCCCCGCTCGTCCTCCTCCGTACCGCGCGTGTAGAGCGCGGGGACCCGCACGACCTCGGCGTCGGTCACGCCGGTCTCGCGCTGGAGGACCGCCAGGTTCGCCCTGATCCGCTGGGCGGCCATGGTGTTGTCGGCCACCAGCCACTTGGAGGCGAGCGCCTGGTCGATGGTCTCCTTGGGCGCCGGCACGTCCTTGCTGCCGGGCACCGAGAACATCCGGGTCTTGCCGTGCCCGGCCTTCTGCGCGTCCCGCAGCAGCTTCAGCCCCGCCTCCGGGTCCGCGATCCCGATCTTCCAGCCGCGCGGTGTGTTCGCGGGCAGGAACTGCACGAACTCGTCGACGTGGCCCACGTGCAGCCAGGACGTGTCGAGCAGCAGCGGGTCCTGGAAGCCCTGGGACTTCAGCAGCGTCCGCATCACCTGTGCGGGCTTCGAGCCGTTGTCCTTCCGCTCGCCCATGATGATGCGCCCGGCCGGGAACGAACGGCCGCCCTGGGCGTACGGGGGAACGGTCTCCAGGTTGCCCATCGAGTTCAGGGTCCACTCCTCCGAGTCGCGGACCCCGGACACCTGCACCACGCCCACGCCGTTGCCGCGCAGCTTCTCGAACAGCTCCCGTCCGGCCTCGCGGTCCGCCTGCGCCGAGCGCAGCATCACCCGGATCACCTGCCGGCGCCCGTCGGGTCCGGTCATGCTGACGTAGCCCGGCTCGACGAAGTCCTGTGCCCAGATGTCCCCGTACTTGTCGAAGGTGACCAGCGGCTTGCTGATCCCCGCCGCCTTCGCCTCGGCCGCGAGGCCCTTGACGAACGCCTGCTGCCGGCGCACCCAGGGGTCCTTTCCGGGCAGCCTGGTGACCATCATCTGCTGCGCGTTCTGCAGATGGTGGTGGGTCAGCAACGGGGCGACCCGCAGGGTGACGTCGTCCGAGGAGCTCTTCCCGCCGTCGGTCACCGTCAGGCGTATCACGGCGCGGCCGTCCCAGACCGCGCTGTCGCGTATGACGTCGGTGCTCTCGACGCCGAGCTCCACCCCGGAGCGGAGCTCGGCCGGGGTCAGCCGGGTCCTGGCGGTGACCAGGGTCCAGCCGGCGCCGCGTTTGACGAAGACCCGGGTTTTCTTGCCGCCCGTCACGACGCTCAGCGACCCCGTGGCGGAGGCGGACACGTTCCTCATCGGCACGGCGCGCACCCGGGCCAGATCGGCGGCGTCCGCGGCGCCGTTCACCACCGCGTCGGCCGCGTCGTTGCAGGCGGCCAGCTTGGCGTCGGGCAGCGGTTTGCCGCCCGGGCCGGTGGACTTGCACCGCTTGGTGTCGTCGTCGATGTTCGGCAGGAAGAGCGCGCCCCGCTCCGGGCTCCAGCCGTCCTCACCGGCCGTGTCCGTCGCCCCGGAGACGTCCACGCGCCCGTCCCGGTTCACGTCCGCCCGGAGGTCGACCCGGGGCGGCTCGGCGGCGAACACCGGGGCGGCCGGCGCCAGTACGGCACCGATCGCGGTCATCGCGGTGATCGCCACAGTCGCGCGTCTTGCTTGGCTCGTACTCAACGTGCGTCCTTTCGTGGGGATGGACTGTCGAGCCGGAAGAGGGCGCGTGCGCACGGGCCGTTGCCTGCCGGGCCGGGGATCATCCCGGAAACGGGCCGCCTGCGACCCGGGAACGAGACGGCCTCGGCCCGCGGCATGACGACGCACCGGGGCCGACTGCGGTAGGGGGCGGGGTGCTTCAGGCGCCGAGCGCGATGAGCTGGTCGTCGGAGGTGGCGAGGTACACCGCCCGGCCGTCGGCGGCCACCGTCCCGGTGGCTCCCGGGGCCGGGTACCGCCAGCGCTCGGTACCGCTGGTGGCGTCCAGCGCGTAGACGTAACGGGCCGGGGCGGCCTCGGCGGCCCGGCTGTCGGGGTCCTCCGGCACGGCGATGCTGCCGAGGTAGACCGTGCCGCCGTACAGGGTGGGGACCGCGCTGCCCGTCACCGCGTTCCACGACGCCAGCCGCTCCCCGAACCGGACACGGTGGCTCCAGGCGGGCGTGCCGCCGGCGGGGAAACGGGCCGTGATGCGGCCGTCGGAGGTGGTCGAGTACAGCGTCCCGCCCGCCAGGGTGAGCGGCTGGAGCAGGTCCGAGGAGGCGGCACCGCCGGTGCTCTCGTGGGTCCACCGCCGCTCCCGCGTGGCGAGGTCGACGGCGACGAACGTGCCCATGTTCTCCGTGTAGACGGTCTGCGCGTCGGCCGCGACGTACGGGGCGACGTGACCGTTGATCCGCCACTTCTCGCGGCCGTTCGCGAGGTCCACCGCGGCCAGGTGGTTGGCCTGCTCGTGCGTCACCTGCACGCAGACCAGCGCGTCGCTGACGGCCGGGGCGGAAAGGACCCCGCCCCGCGGCGAGTACGTCCACTTCTTCCGGCCCGTCGTCGCGTCGAGGGCGTACAGGGAGCCGCCCCACCGGGACGCGTAGACGACGCCGTCCTTGACCACGAGCCGTACCTCGTCCGGGGCGATGTCGGTGCCGACCTTGACGGCCCACCGCTGGCGGCCGGCACCGGCGTCGATCCCGAGCACGTACCCGTTGCCGTCCGAGGCGTAGAGCAGACCGCCGGCCACCGCCGACGTGTTCAGGCCGTCGAACCAGGTGTCGTGGCGCAGCGTCCAGCGCGCCCTGCCCGTGGCCGTGTCGAAGCCGTACAGCGCGCCTTCGCCGGGCACACAGACGACGTCGGCCACCACCGCCACGTCGGCGGGCCCCACGCCGGAGGCGAGTTTCGTCCGCCAGATCGGCTCGCCCGGTGTCGCCCGTGGGGAGCTGCGGCTCGGGGCGGGCGCCGGGGCCTTCGCCGACGCCGACGGGGAGGGTGACGGCGAGGCGGACGGCGCGGCCGCCGGACCCGGGGCGGGGCCGCCCGGTGTGGTCCCGCCGCCCGCCCCCGGCCCCTTCGCCCGGGTCTCGGTGCCGTGGCCGAAGAGCAGGTCGCGCACCCCGAAACCGAGCCCGCCGAGCGCGGCCGTCCCGGTGGCGATCCCGGTGAGGACCGTACGGCGGGACAGCCGCCGCGGCAGGGGCGACGGCTTCGGCGCGATGGCGTCGAGCACGGGGTCGGCGGCCCGGCCGGACTCCGGTGCGTGCGCGCGGTTGCGGGCCAGCACGATGAGCCCGCCCGCGTTCCTGTTGCGCTGCTGCGGCAGCGGCCGGTCCTTGGCGTCCAGCTCCGCGTACACATGGCGGTAGATGGTGTCCATGTCGAGCAGTGCGGGGCCCTCGGCGACGCCCCGCACCAGAATGCCGATCAGTTCGCCGGTGAAGGCGGTGTACTTCTCGCCGGGGAAGGACAGCGCCTTGCGCGTCTCCGCGGTGGAGGTCAGCAGACATGTGCCGTCGATGAGCGCCTGGGCCGTGATGTGGTCACCCGCCCCCATCTCGCCGATCAGGGCGCGCCCGCTGTAGCAGCTGTCCAGGATCACCACCTTGCGGCGGGCCGTGACGGCCGGGTCGAGGACGGCCCGGCGGACGTACTCGTACCGCAGCGCCGTGTCGGGTCGGCCCTGTTCGGAGGCGGGCAGGGCGAGGTACAGCTCGTCGGTGTAGGGATCGACCAGGCCGTGGCCCGCGTAGTACACGACGAGCGTGTCCGTCGCCCGCGGCGCCTGCCGGTGGAGCGCGTCCAGGGCCGCCCGGGCGCTCTCCGGCTGTGCCACCACCGTGCAGTGGGACGCCGGCAGCCCCCACACGGCCGGATGCTCCAGTGCCTGCCGCAGCCCGGTGAGATTGTGCTCGACCGCGGGCAGGCCGGGCAGCTTCCGGTAGCTGTGCGCCCCGATCAGCACCGCGCGGGAGGCGGCCGGGTCCGGTAACGACGGCTCCGCCACGACTAGGGCTCCGCGTCGTCGTCGGGGGCGGGAGCGGCCGGGCCCCCCGTCGCCCCGGTGGTTCCGGCGGCCCCGGTCGCCCCGGTGGTTCCGGCGGCCCCGGTCGCCGCGGGCGGATCGCCCAGCGCGTCCACGATCCGGCGCACCACCTCCGGATCCGCGGCTTCCGCCGTCAACTCCACTGTCACACCGTCACGTTCGAGCCGGACGGCCGGCGGCCGGCGCCTCGTGTCCCGCCACGCCACCACCGCGACCACCAGGCTGCTCAGCGCCAGCGTATGGTCGACGACCGCGCTGATCGCCTCGAAGGCCCCGCCCATCTCGCCCGGCCTCAGCGGCGCGCCCACGAGGGTGAGCCTCACCTGACGGGTGACGTCCCGGTCCTGTGCCACCCAGCGGTGCAGCGACGCCAGCGCCTGACCCCCGTCGGCCTCCGCTTCCGTGCCCGAACCCCCGCTCGCGACGGCGATACGGATCTCCACCGAGCCTCCCTCCGGTCGGACCCTCGGCCAGGCCCCCGGCGCATAGTAACGAGGCAGGTGGGGTGAGGGGACCCGAATGCGGGGCGGGTACGGCCGCCCCAACGCCCGTTCAGACGTGCGGTGTCCGGGTCACCGTCCAGCCCCGCGACGCCGCGATCCGGGCGAACGTCCCGGCGTCCACCACGGCCGCGCCCCCCGGGTCGTTGTTGAAGTACACGTACACGTCGTCCGCGTCGGACCAGGCCTCCGAGATACGGCCCGCCCACGACGTCAGGGCCTGGCGGCCGTAGCGCGGCGACGGCCGCGCGAGACCGGCGTGGAACCGCACGTACCCCCAGGCCGCGGTGCGCCACAGCGGCGTCACCGGCCGGGACCACCGGTCGGCCCAGCACAGGGCACTGCCGTGCCGCTCCAGCACCGCCCGGAGCTCCCGCCCGGCGTCCCACCACGAGGGGTGGCGCAGCTCCACGGCGACCCGCACCGAGCCGGGGAAGCAGCGCAGACAGGCCTCCAGCGCCGGGAGGTTCTCCCGGTAGTTCGGCGGCAGCTGCACCAGCACCGGCCCGAGCCGGTCACCAAGACCCTCGGCGCGGTCCATCAGCCGCGCGACCGGCTCCTCCGGCTCGCGCAGCCGCTTCACATGGGTCAGATAGCGGCTGGCCTTCACCGCCATCACGAACCCCTCCGGCGTCCGCTCCCGCCAGGAGGCGAAGACGTCCCGGCCGGGCAGCCGGTAGAACGCGTTGTTGTTCTCCACGGTGGCGAACCGGCCGGCGTACTCCTCCAGCCACAGCCGCTGGGGCAGGCCCTCCGGATAGAGCACGCCGCGCCAGTCCTTGTACTGCCATCCCGAGGTTCCGACAAGCATGGGCATGGTCCGATCATGCCCATGCTGGTGCGAACCGGGCGACTACCGCGCCACGAACTGGGTGAGGATGGCCTGCACCTCGTAGATGTCGACACCCTTGGTGAAGGTCTTCTGGATCGGCAGCTGGCTGCCGGACACCCAGATCTTCAGCTCGGCGTCGAGGTCGAAGGTGCCGGCGGTCTCCACCGCGAAGTGGGTGATGCTCCGGTACGGGACGGAGTGGTACTCCACCTTCTTGCCGGTGATCCCCTGCTTGTCGACCAGGATGAGCCGGCGGTCGGTGAACAGGATGGTGTCGCGTATCAGCAGGTACGCCGCGTGCACCTGCTCGCCGTGGCCCAGCAGCCGCGCGTATTCCTGCTGCGCGCTCGCCGGATCGATGGCGTGGGCGTTCCCGAACAGCGCCATGACAGTCCCCCCAAGTGTCGAACACGGATGTTTCCCGCACTGTATCCGCCGGTTCCGGCGGCTGATCCCGCCCGACGTGGATCACTCCCGGACGCGGATCCAGCGCCGCTGGACGGTGTCGTACTCGTGGACCGGCCGCCCCGCGGTTCCGCTCGTGCGGAACGGGCGCCCGTCGTCGCCGATCCTGACCGTGCCCGAGCGCCCCTCGGAGCTCCACTCCAGCTCCAGGTACCAGCGGCAGTCGCAGTCCGCCGTCCGGGCCTTCACCAGCAGCGCCTCGGGATCCGCCGAGGTGACGGTGTACGGGAACGACACCGCCGGGATCGACGTGCCCGCCGTCCCGTCGAAGCCGGCGACGGGACGGGCGACGGGCCGCGGGGCGTCCAGGTCCACCTCGATGTGGCGCGGCGTCAGCGCGCCGCCGCAGCCGCCGCCCATGCGGTACGCGTTCCACCCGAGCGCCGGGGCGCGCGCCTCGACCCGCACGCGCAGGGCCTCCAGCACCACGGCCTTCCCGGACGTGCCCTGGACGGAGATCCGCACGTTGGTGTCCCCGCCGTGCACCGCGCCCATCGAACCCGCCCACGGCCGGGCGTCCTGCTCCACCGGCGGCGGAGGCACCTGCCCCGGCCCGCGGTCCAGTACGTACGCGTGCCCGCACCCGTTCTGCCACACGTCCGCCGTGGCGGTCCATGTGAACGGCACCGGGGGAGCGGGAGCCGGAGGGGTGGTGGCGGGTGCGGTGGCCGCCCGCGGGACGTCGTCGCCGGGCTCGCCCCCGCCCCGGAGGCCGGGCGCGGCGACGACGCCGATGACGACGGCGGCGGTCGCGGCGGCGGTGGCGACCAGCCCCGCCACCCGCCGCCGCGCCGCTCGCCGCGCCGCCGCCGGGTCCGGGAGCGACTCGGTCGCGGCGACTTCGGCGGGCGGCGCCGGATCGTGCGCGACGAACTCCACAACCGGCCCGCGCGTCGGCTCGGCCGCCTGGTCCGCGGACCGCGGGACCGCCGCGGGAGCGTGCTGCGCCGCGGCCGGGCGGTGACCGACGCCCGGTGTCACGTCCGGGGTCGGGCCCGGGGTCGGGTCCGGGGCCGAGTCGCCCGGTACGGGAGTACCTCGGGGTGCGGCGGGGCGGTCCTCGGCCCTCGGGGCGGCGGGGCGTGGTGCGGCGGCCGGCGGGTCCGACGCGGGCGCGGGGCCCACGGGTTCGGGCTCCACGGGGCCCCGCAGCGGCTCGGGATCGACGTCCTTCGAGGGGGCCGGATCGGGGGTGGGGGCCACGTGCTCGGGCGCGGCCCGGGGCCGCGCCGGTGCGGGCGCCGGGTCTGCCGGGCGGGGTGCCCCGGCCGGTGGACGTACGGCGGGGCGGCGGACCGCGTCGGCCAGGATCCACAGGCGGTGCAGTTCGACGACCTCCCGGGGCGACGCCCCGCACAGCCGGGCCAGCCGCTCGACGGCCGTGAACCGCGCCGGTACCGCCTCGCCGGAGCCGTACCGGTGCAGGGTCGACGCGCTCACCCCCAGGCGCCGCGCCAGCGCGCCGTAGCTGCGGCCGGAGCGGTCCTTCAGCGCCCGCACCTCTTCCGCGAACCGTTCGACGTCCGGTTCCCTCGCCGTACCCATCCGCACCAGTCCCCGTTCCGGTCCGTATTCCACCCCACCCGCATATCCCCACGTCAATGGGGGTGGAATGGTTCCACCGTTCCGCGGGGCCGGGCTCCTATTGCCCGGTCGGCACAGGCGTGGAGAAGCTGGAGGCACGACCGGCACCGACCACGCAAACGGGGGATTTCCGTTCATGATCACACTGCGCACCACGTTCACCGCCGCCGTCTTCGCCGCCGCGGGCCTCGGCCTCGTCGCCGCGCCGGCGACCGCGGCGCCCAAGCCGGCCTTCCTCGACGCGGCGCAGATGCCGCCGTCCTCGACCGCGTGGACCGCGGGGGCGGTCACCGCCGGACTGCCCGAGGGCGGTGCCGCGTGCGCCCCGGGGATCCTTCCGGCCGCCGGCACCAGCCACCGTGTCTTCCGCACCGAACTGGACACGGGCGGCGTCCAGATCACCACGGTCGCCGCGAACAGCACGAAGGCCGCCGAGCTCGTCAGCAGGCTGCGCAAGGCGCTCGCCACCTGTGCCGACCGCATCGAGCAGCAGTACCCGACGACCGAGGCGAGCGGCGCGTACCACGGCAGTCTGGCGGTGGAGGAGGGCGCGTACGTCTACAGCCTGGACACCGAGGACCGGGAGGTCGGCAACACCGACATCAACCTGTTCTCGGTGGGGCGTGACGGACGCACCGTCACCTACGTCAACTGGGGCCGGATGGGCGATCTGGCGGACGCCCCGGTGGGGGACTTCAAGAACACCACGCGTACCGCCGTGAACAAGCTCTACCGCTGATCCGTACCCCGCGGAGCCGAGTTCACCTGCCCGCCGCCGAGGGGGAGCGGCGGGCCGGTGGCTCACCCGCGGCCGGGGCCGGGCCCGCCACCGAGATCACGGGCGGGCCGTTCGGTTCGGCCGGGAAGGGGCGGGGATTCGGGTGGCCGCCTCGAAGACCGAGTACGGGCGACATGCGGGAGGTGATCCGGTCCCTCACCGCGGTGGAGCCGACACGGACCTGGAACCGGGTCAGTCGTCGGACGGCTCCGCCAGCTCCTGGAGTCGTTCGGCGATGTCGTCGGCCCAGGCCTGCGCCCATACGCGCAGTTCACCGATCGCGGCTTCGCCGAGGCCGTACGCGGCGAACTCGCCGTCGTCGATCAGTTCCGCGCCCGCGAGGCGTTCCTGAAGGTCCGTGAGGTCGAAACCGTCACGGGCGTGCCGGCGGCCGAGCTCCTCGAGTTCCAGGAGGCTCCAGCGGTCGGCCGCCGCGCGTACGTCGACCAGGTCGACCGCGAGGCCGCGGTCGGCCAGGGCGCGCACTTCCGTGCCGACCACGTCCTCCAGGGACAGCGCCGGACCGAGCCCGGTCGGCACCGGAGGCCGCCAGAACGTCTCCTTGGAGACGTCGACCCGCCACTCCTCACCGGTGGCGCCGTCGGTGACGGTCAGCCGCGCGGCCAGCGGGTCCACGGTCACGGAGTGCACGAGCCACCCGCGCTCCCGCAGTCCGGCGCGCACCGCCTCCGCGATCCCGGCCATCGGCTCCGGGCTCTCGGTGGCGACCTCGACCTCCCGGCCGGGCCCGATCCGTGCGACCAGCCCGTGGGCGTGGGCGGCGTACGCGCCCGCCAGCACGAGCGGGCGGTCCCCGCCCGCGGCGAGGACGTCCACCGGCAGACGATGGCGGGGTTCGGGGGTGGTGGTCATATGCCGATTATCCGCGGCGGGTGGCCCCGCTCCGGGCACCGTGGTGTCGGAGCCATCCGGTTGACTGGCCGCCATGAGTGACGCCGAGATCCTCGCCGCCGTCCGCCGGACGCTCGCCCTGCCCCCGCCGCCGCGCGACGCCCCGGTCGTCCTCGAAGCACCCCGTGGCACCGTCCGGCCGGAACTCGGCACCGGTATCGGCCGCTGGCCCCTGCGCCCCCGGAACCTCGTCGCGGACGGCTTCCGCGACCCGACGCTGACGGAGCGCACGGGCCTGCCGCTCGTCGAGCCGTTCGGCGAGGAGCTGCTGAGGATGCGGGGCTGGGCGCACGGGCCGCACTGGATCGGGTGGGGGCAGCTCGCGCACCCGGAGGGGGAGCGGTCGGTCGTCGTGATCGCCCGCCGTGAGGATCCGGCGGCGGCCGGATTCCCGGAGGGCGCGTCCTGGGCGCGGAAGCTGGCCCTCCTCACCGGCTGGGAGCCGGCGTCCGGCCCGGCGTCCGGCCCGGCATCCGGCCCGGCGTCCGGCCCTGCGCCCGGTCCGGCCGTCGACTGGCCGGCCGCCGAGGCCGCCCTGGGCACGCCGCTGCCGACCGACTACAAGGAGATCGCCGACCTCTTCGGCGCCGGCGACTTCGACGCCTACATCGGACTCCTCGTCCCGGGCCACCTCGGGCGAGACCTCGTGGAATGGGCCAAGGCGGAGGGCACCGCCCCGTGCGACCCCCACGACCCCGACCCGGAACCACGGGGCCTGCTGCGCTGGGCCGCATCCGAACGGGAGATCGACTTCGCCTGGCAGACGGGCGCCGAGGACCCGGACGACTGGCCCGTCCTCGTGCGGCGCGACTTCGAGACATGGGAGCGGTTCGACTGCGGCACGGGCGAGTTCCTGCTGCGGATGCTCACCGATGTGGGGTTCGGCTTTCCCACGTGCCGTCTGGCGACCCATTCGTTCACCGAGCTGCGACTGGCGGAGTGAGTCCCTGCGCCGTGAGGACGCCCAGCAGCCTGGTGACCTCGCGGGTCATGGCCGTGCGGCCGGCGCCGAGGTAGCGGCGGGTGTCGACCAGGGCCGGGTCGCGGTCGAGTGCCTCGCGGGCGGCGGTGGTGAAGACGCGGTTCAGATGGGTCGCGATGTTGATCTTCGTCATGCCGTGGCCGACGGCCGCGGTCAGGTCCAGGTCCGCGACCCCGGACGAGCCGTGCAGCACCAGCGGTACCGGGACGGCGGCGCGCAACGCCGCGATCAGGGCGAAGTCGAGTGAGGCGTCACGGGTGAGCATGGCGTGGGAGGTGCCGACGGCGACCGCGAGGGCGTCCACCCCGGTGGCGGCGACGAACGCGACCGCCTCGGCGGGGTCCGTACGGGCGCCGGGGGCGTGGACGCCGTCCTTACCGCCGACCTCGCCGAGTTCGGCCTCCACCCATACGCCGGCCGCGTGGCAGTGGGCGGTCACCTCCGCCGTCGTGCGCACGTTCCGCTCGTACTCCTCGGCGGAGGCGTCGAACATCACGGAGCCGAAGCCCAGTTCCACGGCCTCCCGCACCAGGTCGGGCGAGGTCGCGTGGTCCAGGTGGACCGCCACGGGGACACGTGCGGCGCGGGCCACGGCCAGGGTGGCGGCCCCGACGGCGGCGAGCGCGCCGTGGTAGCGGGCGGTGTTCTCACTGATCTGGAGGATCACGGGTGATCCGGCGGCCTCGGCGCCGGCGACGGCGGCCTGGGCGTGTTCGAGCTGGACGACGTTGAAGGCTCCGACACCGCTGCCGGTGCGGGCGGCGGGGGTGACGATGTCGCCCGTTCCTACGAGGGGCACGACATTTCTCCTTGGTCGGCGCCGACTGGCGCGGCGTGTGCGTTGTTGGCCAGGAGGTCCCGGGCGAGCAGCGCGGCGCCCAGGCAGCCGGCCCGGTCGCCGAGTTCGGCGGCGACGACATCCGGCGCGGCCTGGAAGGTGAGCCGCCGGGCGAGTGCCGCACGCAGGGGTGCCAGGAAGGCCTCGCCCGCCTCGGCGAGGCCTCCGCCGACGACGACGCGTTCGGGGTCGTAGAGGCTGATCGCCGTGGCGAGTCCGTCCGCCAGGGCTTCCACGGCCTCGGCCCAGACGGCCTTCGCGACCGGGTCGCCGGTGTCGGCGCGGCGGCGCACCTCCTGGGCGCCGACCGCCGGCCGGCCGGTCGCCAGGGCGTAGCGGCGGGCGACCGCGGCGGCCGACGCCACGGTCTCCAGGCAGCCGCGCCCGCCGCACGGGCAGGGGTCCCCGCCGGGCCGCACGACCACATGGCCGAGCTCGCCGGCGCGCCCGTGGCCGCCGGTCAGGACGCGGCCTCCGGCGAAGACCGCGGCGGCGATGCCGGTGCCGACCGGTACGAAGAGGAAGTCCCGGCAGTCGCGGCCCGCGCCCGCCCGTGCCTCGGCGAGCCCGCCGGCCCGGACGTCGTGTCCGAACGCCACCGGCAGGCCGAGGCGTTCGGACAGCCGGTCCCGCACGGGTACGTCGCGCCAGCCGAGGTTCGCGGAGAGGACGGCGCTGCCCGTGGTCTCGTCGACGATGCCGGGCACGACGATGCCCGCCGCGGCCGGCCGGCAGCGCTCGGCGAGCGAGGTGGCGAAGCCGAACACGGCCTCCAGGACGGCTTCCGGTCCTCGCCCGGCCGGGGTGGGCCGGTGTTCCCGGAGGTACGGGGTGCCGTCGGGGCCGAACGTGCCGCCCTTGATACAGGTGCCGCCGACGTCCAGGGCCAGGACGGTCATGAGTCGACCAGGACGATCGAGCGGGTCAGGCCGCGAGGACGGTCGGGGTCGAGCCCCCGGGCCCGGGCGAGTTCCACGGCGAGCCGCTGGGCCCGGACCAGTTCGGCGAGCGGGTCGTGGGACGACACCGCGGTGTACGCGCCGGTGGCGCGGACCTGGTCGAGGAGGCCCGCGGGGGGTTCGCAGAAGAACCAGACGACGCTGTCCGGCCCGGTGACGCTGATGGGGCCGTGCCGGTACTCCATGGCGGGATAGGACTCGGTCCACGACCCCGAGGCCTCGCGCACCTTGAGTGCCGCCTCGTGAGCCAGGCCGACGGTCCAGCCGATGCCGAGGAAGGTGAACTGCCGGGCGTCGAGGGCCTCCTGGGGGAGCGGGGCCACCAGGGTGCGGCCGGCCTGTTCGGGCAGGTCCGCGGGGATGTGCCCCAGGCTCGCGCGCAGCAGGACGAGCGCGGTCGTGGCGAACCGGGTCTGCACCACCGACTGTTCGTCGGCGAAACCGAGGTCCACCACCGTGCCGGCGGCGCCGCTGACCGGGGTGTCGGTGTCGCCGGTGACGGCGACGGTCGGGGTGTCGCCGCAGCGCCCCAGGGCGGTGAGGACCTCGGTGGTGGTGCCGGAGCGGGTGAGCGCGAGGACGCGGTCGTAGCGGCGGGCGGCGGGGAACTCGGAGGCGGCGAAGGCGTCGGTCTCGCCGAGCCCGGCGGATTCGCGCAGAGCGGCGTACGCCTGGGCGATGTAGAGCGAGGTGCCGCAGCCGATGACGGCCACGCGTTCCCCGGCCCGGGGCAGCCCTGCCGCCCGGGTCTCCAGTGCGCGCCGCCAGCACTCCGGCTGGCTGGCGATCTCTTCGTCGACATGGCTCACGGTGCCTCCCGGCAGAACGCGGATGGAGTCGGCTGATGCGTGAAGCTGATTTGTTTATAGCCATTGCGCGCAGCTCTGCGCAAGCATGCGCAGTACCGCTCATCTCGCGGGGCGCGCCGGACGGCTACCCTCGGCACCCATACGGACGAGGCGAGGAGAACGGTGAATGAGCACCCATGAGCGGTGGACGCGGCTGCTCGACGCGCTGAGCGAGCGGGGCCGCATCGAGGTCGGCGAGGCCGCCGACCTGCTGGGCGTCTCCCCGGCCACCATCCGCCGCGACATGGAGGAGCTGGCCCGCCAGCAGCTGCTCACCCGCACCCGCGGGGGTGCGGTGCTCAGTGGAGTCGCCTACGACCTGCCCCTCCGCTACAAGACCGCGCGCAAGGCGGACGAGAAGCAGCGGATCGCCCGCGCCGCCGCCGGCCTCGTCCCGCCCGGCGCGGTGGTGGGCCTGAACGGCGGCACGACCACCTCCGAGGTGGCCCGTGAGCTGGCGACCCGCGCCGACCTCGCCGACCAGGCCACCGGCACGGCGCTGACCATCGTCACCAACGCCATCAACATCGCCGGCGAGCTGGCCGTGCGCCCGTACGTGAAGACCGTGGTGACGGGTGGGGTCGCCCGGCCGAACTCCTACGAGCTGACCGGTCCGCTGGCCACCACGGTGCTCCAGGGGCTGTCACTGGACTACGCGATCCTCGGCGTGAACGCCGTGGACCCGAAGTTCGGCGCGGCCACCCATGACGAGGGGGAGGCCAGCGCCAACCGCGCCATGGCCGAACGGGCCGGGCGGGTGATCGTCGTCGCGGACTCCACCAAACTCGGCCAGCGGGCCTTCGCGCGGGTATGCACCGTCGCGGAGATCTCCGTCCTCGTCACCGACCGGGACGCCCCGGAGGAACTGGTGGAGCAGTTCACCGGCCAGGGCATCGAGGTCATGCGCGTCTAGGCCGCCCCGGCCCGCACCCGGCCCGCACCCGGCCCGCACCCGGGCCGCACCCGGCCCGCACCCGGGCCGCACCCGGCCCGCACCCGGGCCGCACCCGGCCCGCACCCGGGCCGCCCCGCCGGGCCGCCCCGCCGGCCCGCCCCGCCGGGCTGCCGCCCGGGCGGGTCGCCCGCGTCCCCAGGCGGGCCCGCCCCGCGCGCACCCATGCAACGGACTCCGCCACTCCGTGCGCGAAGTTGAGTGAAATACCGCCCCAGCAAGCACTTGACGGCAAAAACGCACGACTGCTCTCATGGCGCGAGCACTTCCGCTTGTAGCACTTCCGCATGTTGTCGGTGGGCGCCGCCGCGTGGTGCTCACCCGCCCGGAGAAGGCGGCGATGATGCAACGAAGCTCAGGAAGGCAACGCGCCCAGAGGCCTCACCGGCCGGGGGCCCGGGGACGCCCCCGAGCCGCCCCGCGCACCACGGTCCTCGCGCTGGTGACCGCCCTGGTCGCCGCACTCTTCTCGGTCGCGGGCCCGGCGCCCGGCGCGGGCGCGGCGAGTGCGGGCGCGGCGAGTCCGGCCGCGGCGAGCGCGGGCGACGCCACCGGCGTCAGCCGGTCGGGAAACACCTTCACGGTCACCACGTCGACCGCCGCGAAGGCCCGGGTGGTCGTCGCCCGCGAGGACATCTTCCGCATATGGCTGTCGCCCAGCGGCCACTTCACCGACGACCCGGCCGGCGACAGCCTCGCCGTCGACACCGACTTCGGCACCGTCCCGGCGAACGTCACCGACGCCGGCGCGTACTACCGGATCAGCACCCCGGCCCTGTCCATCCGGGTCAACAAGTCGCCGCTGCGGTTCTCGGTCTACCGCGCCGACGACACCACCCTCGTCTGGCAGGAGTCGCGGCCCATCGGCTGGACCGGCACGCAGACCAGCCAGTACCTCACCCAGGGCGCGGACGAGCAGTTCTACGGCACCGGCCTGCGGCTCGGCGAGTGGGCGCTGCGCGGCAAGACCGTCCCGGTCTCCGTCGCCAACACGTGGAAGGAGAACACCAACGCCAGCCCGGCGCCCTTCTACATGTCCACCAACGGCTACGGCGTGATGCGCAACACCTGGGCCCCCGGCACGTACAGCTTCGGCGCGCCCGGCACGTTCACCCACCACGAGAGCCGCTTCGACGCCTGGTACTTCGTCGCCGACTCCCTCAAGGGCGTCCTCGACGCGTACACCGACGTCAGCGGCAAGCCGTTCCTCGCCCCCCTCTGGGGCTTCGAGCTCGGCAACGCGGACTGCTGGAACGCCTCCAACCCCGAGTACACCGGCGACCACGACCGCCCGCGCCACCAGACCACCCCCGACGTCGTGGGCTACGCCGCCGACGCTCGCGCCGCCGACATGCCCTCGGGCTGGTTCCTGCCCAACGACGGCTACGGCTGCGGCTACACCAAGCCCCTGAAGAGCACGGTCGACGCGCTCAGGGCGAAGGGCTTCCACACCGGCCTGTGGACCTCCACCGGCCTCGCGGACATCGACGAGGAGGTCGGTGCCGCCGGCAGCCGCGGCGTCAAGACCGACGTCGCCTGGATCGGCTCGGGCTACAAGTTCGCCTTCGACGGTGTGCAGCAGGCCGTGGACGGCATCGAGAAGAACTCCGACGCCCGCCGCTTCGTGTGGACCGTCGACGGCTGGGCCGGCACCCACCGCAACGCCGTGGTGTGGACCGGGGACACCCCCGGCACCTGGGACGCCATGCGCTGGCACGTTCCGGCCATCACAGGCGCGGGCCTGTCGGCCCTGAACTACGCCGCCGGTGACGTCGACGGCATATTCCAGGGCAGCCCCAAGACGTATGTGCGCGACCTGCAGTGGAAGGCGTTCACCCCGGCGTTCATGACGATGTCCGGCTGGGGCGCCACCCACCCGTCCGCCGGCTACCAGGACAAGCAGCCCTGGCGGTTCGCCGACCCGTACCTCTCCATCAACCGCAAGTACCTCAAGCTGAAGATGCGGCTCATGCCGTATCTGTACTCGATGAGCCGGGTCGCGAACCGGACCGGTGTGCCGACCGTCCGCGCCATGGTCCTGGAGTACCCGGACGACCCGGTCGCCCGCTCCGACCTGACGAGCGGGCAGTTCCTGTCCGGCGACTCCTTCCTCGTCGCCCCCGTCGTCTCGGACACCGACACCCGCGACGGCATCTACCTCCCCGCCGGCACCTGGACCGACTACTGGACCGGCCGGACGTACCGCGGCCCGGGCTGGCTCAACGGCTACTCCGCCCCGCTCGACACCCTTCCCCTGTTCGTCAGGGGCGGCGGCATCGTCCCGATGTGGCCGCAGATGAACCACACCGGCGAGAAGCCCGTCTCCACGCTCACCTACGACGTGTACCCGCGCGGCTCCTCCACCTTCACCCTGTACGAGGACGACGGCATCACCCGCCAGTACGCGAGCGGCGCGTACGCCACCCAGAAGGTGGACGTCACCGCCCCGGCCTCCGGCACCGGTGACGTGAGGATCGCCGTGGGCGCGAGCACCGGCGCGTACACCGGCAAGCCCGCGTCCCGCGGCTACGAGTTCAGCGTCCACGCCGCCGCCTCGCCCTCGCGCGTGACCGCCGACGGCACGGCACTGACCAGGCTCACCTCCAGGGCCGCCTACGACGCGGCCGCCACCGGCTGGTTCTTCGACGCCGCCGACCGCTCCGGCACCCTGTGGATCAAGACGGGCGGAAAGCCGGGTGCCTTCACCGTCACCGCCTCCGGGCTGACCCTGCTCCCGGCCGCCGCGGTGCCCGCCGCCGGTACACCGATCCCCAAGGCCGGGTGGAAGGTCGTCCGAGCCGACAGCCAGGAGGCGTCCGCGGAGAACGGCGCAGCGGCGAACGCGGTCGACGGCGACCCCGGCACGATCTGGCACACCGCGTACAGCGGCACGCCCGCGCCGCTGCCGCACGAGATCACGATCGACCTCGGGGCGCGGTACGACATCGACGGCGTCTCCTACCTGCCGCGCCAGGACGGCGGCGGAAACGGCCGCATCGGTCGGTACGAGGTGTACGTCTCGGACACCACGAGCGACTGGGGGAGCCCCGTCGCGACCGGCACCTTCGCCGACACCGCAACCGAGAAGAAGATCGGCATGGGCGTCAGGACCGGCCGCTACCTCAGGCTCAGGGCCCTCACGGAAGCCGGTGACACCGGGCCGTGGACCAGTGCGGCCGAGATCTCCGCGACCGGCAGGGCCACCCCGCCGCCGGCGAACGCCACGCTGGTCAACGCCGCCTCCGGCAGCTGCGTCGACCTGCCGGCGGGCGCCACCGCCCCGGGCACCGAACCGGCGCTCCACACCTGCCACGGCGGGCCCAACCAGCGCTGGACGTTCACGGCCGCCGGCACGCTCACCGGCAAGGACGGCGTCTGTCTGGACGCGTCCTCGGCCACCGTCGCCGTCCGGCCCTGCGACGGGTCCGCGGCCCAGAAGTGGCAGCTCGGCCCCGAGCAGTCCCTGACCAGCGGGGGCCGCTGCCTCGCGCCGGTCCGCTCGGGCACGGCCAACGGCACGGAACTCGAACCGGCCGTGTGCACGGGTGGGGCCGCCCAGCGCTGGCGGCCCACCGCCTGAAAGCGGGCTCGTCCCGGGCCTACGGCAGGGCCCACGTACGGATCGGCGGTGCCGCGCACGACGGCACCGCCGAATCCTTCGGTTCCTTCGGTTCCTTCGGTTCCGTCGGCGTCGGCGTCGAAGACCCCCCGTCGTGGACGGGGAAATTGCGTGAGCGGCGTCGAGCCGATCGTGAATGACTCACCGCCCAATTGCAATTACCCTTTTTCATAAGGGACTTGGGAAGACCGTAGGGCTTATGGCATTCGGTCGAACCGAGGCCTCGGATCGCTGTCGGGAAAGTCGGACGCGGCGATGGCGTCGAGGTGGTCGTCGAGCGGACCGCGCACCCCGGACCGCGTGCGGGCCGCCGCGTCGGAAGCGTCCTGGTACCGCGCCGACCTGCACTGCTCCGGGGTGAACGGAAGGTGGGCCCGTGCACCGAGAGCGCTTACCCGTCGATTTCCAGGACCGCTCTGTCGCGCGGCGAACGGGGAGGCGGCTCCCTTTGTCGTCCGGCTCACGGAAGGCCCCTGGAATGCAGTCCTCCAAGTCGTCCGCCACCGGCGCGAGGAACGGTTTTATGGTGCCCGAAATCACGCGGGAGGATTAGCGGCCCATGGGATCATCTTCATGACTGTCTTGATCTTGCCAAGGGGGCACACCGTGCTGGACATCCACAAACCACCACGAAGGGGCGAGGAATACCTCACGGCTGTGGACCAGCGGTTGTACGAGTGCGTGGTGAGCGGGGGGCCACGCGAGGCGCCGGAGCTGGCCGCCGAACTCGGTGTCTCCCCCGAGGCCGCCGAGGAGTCGGTCCGCCGGCTGCTGGCGCTGCGCCTGCTGCGGTCGGAACCCGGGGCCGAGGGCCGGGTCTCGGCGGTGAGCCCGGAGTCGGCCGCGGTCCTCGCCGCTTTACCGGTGGAGAACCGGTTGCGCCGGCAGATGGAAGAGGTCCAGCGGCTGCGGCACGAGATCGAGAGCCTCCTGCCGGTCTTCGAGCGCGGACAGGCCCAGGAACCCAGGACCGACTGCCTGCAGGTGCTGCCCGAACTCGACGACGTGCTCGCCGTCCTGGCCCACCAGGCGGCCACCTGCCAGGAAGAGGTGCTGACCGCCCAGCCCGGCGGCAGGCGCAGCGTGGACGAGCTGACGGAGGCGGTGGAACGCGACGAGGGGATCCTGCGCAGGAAGGTCCGGATGCGTACGCTGTACCAGCATCCCGCGCGGTTCCACCAGGCGACCGCGGCGTATGCCGAGCGCCTCGCACAGCTGGGCGGAGAAGTGCGCACCACCAGTGCGAACTTGATGCGGCTCATCGTCTTCGACCGGAAGACCGCCCTGATCTCGCACGTCGGGAACCCCCGGGGGGCCGTGGTGGTCCGGGACAGCAGTGTCGTGGACTTCGCCGTCCAGGCCTTCGAACACATCTGGCTCAAGGCCGACCCGTTCCCGGTCGACCACGACCGCGCGCTGATCCAGAGCGTGTCCGAGGACACCGACCAGACGTTGCTGCGCCTGCTGGTGAGCGGGGAGAGCGACCAGGCGGTGGCCCGCCGGCTGGGTGTCTCGATGCGTACCCTGCAGCGGCGGCTCGGGAAGATCACGGACGAGCTGGGCGCCACCAGCCGGCTGCAGGCCGGCTACCTCATCCACCGGAGGGGCCTGCTGTCCGAGAAGTGAGGCCGAGAGGTGAGGCCGAGAAGTGAGGCCGAGGGGTGAGGCCGAGAGGCGGGACCGGGTAGCTGAGGCGCGAGCGGGTGCCGGCCCAGGGTGCGGTGGGCCGGGGAGCCGGACCGTCCGGTCGCGCACGGTCCCAGGGGTGCAACTGACCGTAATTGGCCGGTGTGGCGACGGTTTGACCACTTGTCGCATTGCGCCAGTCCGAAACGTGCACCTAGCAACCTCTTGATTCGCCCAATCCGGCGGCAAGAATCAGGAAGGAAAGCGCTCGGCCGTCACTCCGGTGGCACTCGCCTCACTCTTAGGAATTCAGTGATGTTCGCACAAGTCCGCCCCGTTCGTTACCTCGCGTTCGCCGTTCTCGCCGCCGGGTGTCTCCTTTCCGCGCCCGATGTGGCGGGCGTGCGGTCCGTGAACGAGGCGGCCGACGCCGCGGGCGCCCCGCTTCCGGCCGTCGCGCTGGGGGACACCGGATGGGGTGTGGCTCCCGTCGACACCGGCTGGGGCGCAGTGACTCCCTGAGCAGGTAATTGCCGGCATTCAGCACGAACGCCGGCATGCGCTTTTTTCCGGGTTCCGTCCCCGGCCGCCCGTACGGGGGCGGTCCTGTCCCGAGGGATCACCTGCTCATGGACTGGCAAGTCGTTCTTGCCCTCTTGGCCGTCGCCGCGATGGCCGGCTGGATAGACGCGGTGGTGGGCGGCGGCGGACTGCTCCAGCTCCCCGCGCTGCTGCTCGCGGGCGGCTCGCTGCCGGTGGCCTCGGTGCTGGGCACCAACAAACTCGCCGCGACGCTGGGCACCCTGGCGGCGGCCGTCACCTACCGTCGCAAGCACCCCATCTCCGTGAAGGTGGCCGCCGTCGGCGGCGGCGCGGCCGTCGCCGGATCCGCCGGCGGCGCGATCGTCGCGACCGTCGTCTCGTCCGACTTCCTGCGCCCGGTCATCCTCGTCCTGCTGGTCGCGGTGGCCGTCTACGTGCTGCTGCGACCGCAGTTCGGGACGACCGCCGCCCGGGACGAGGGCCCGGACGCCTCGCGCCAGGCGCCGCAGCGCCGCCGGGTCGCCTGGCTGGTCCTGCTGGCGGGCGGCGGAATCGGCTTCTACGACGGTCTGGTGGGGCCCGGCACCGGCACCTTCCTCATCATGACCTTCACCACCCTGCTGGCCCTGGAGTTCATCCGGGCGCTCTCGACGGTAAAGACCATCAACGTGGGCACCAACCTCGGCGCGCTGCTGGTGTTCGCGAGCCAGGGCCATGTGCTGTGGCTGCTGGGACTCGGTATGTCCCTGTTCAATGTGGCGGGTGCGGTCGTGGGCGCGCGGATGACCATGTCCCGGGGCAGCGGGTTCGTCCGGGTCGTGCTGCTGACCGTGGTCGCCGTGATGGTGCTGCGCCTCGGGTACGCCGAGTTCGCCTGACGGACCCCTCCCCGAGCGCCTTCCCACCGCCCCGAACTCACGTGTCCCTTTTGGGACGTTGCACGCCAAGTGTTCTGGTGGCGACTCACCGACAGTCCGAGGGCCGACGGTTTGATGCCTGGATTTGGCTTCCCTCGGCGACAACGATGGACACCGAGCGGAACAATCCCCATTCCGCAAAACGGAGGAAGTAGTAATGGCGAAGTCGCCTGACAGTGTCCTTTCCTGCTTTGACGTCAACAACGATTTGCTGCCCGACAGTGTCCTGAAGTATGCATTCCGCCAACTTCTCGGGAACAACGGCTACGTCAAGATTGTCAACGTCCCGGACAGCTTCGACCATGTGGCGTTCCTGAAGGAGCTGGGCGATTTCCAGCCGACCCCCACCGGCACCGTCATCGGGGACCTCAAGCCGGAACCCGACATGGACGACACGTATCACGCGCAGAACCGCCGTCCGCTCGTGCCGCACACCGAGGGGTACGAGTTCCGCGGCACTCCGCCGCGCTACATGGCCCTGTGGTGCGTCAAGCCGGCCTCGGGGCTGGGCGGCGAGACCACCATGCTCGACGGCAACCGGATCCTCCGCGAGTTCACCGCGGAGGAGCGGCAGCACTTCCTGGACACCACGTACGCGTGGAAGTCGACCGAGGGCCTCGCCCGCCGTGGCGTGCACCACAACGCCGAGCACCCGGTGCTGGAGGAGATCGACGGCGAAACCGTCTTCCGCTTCTCCTACAACAACCTGGTGGTGCCCGAGGGCGACGAACTGGCGGCACGGCTGCTGCGACGCGGCAAGGAGATCTACGACGAGAGCCACGTCGCCGTGGAGTACGAGGAGCGCGACATGATCGTCTGGGACAACTGGCGCATGCTGCACTCCCGTAACGCGTTCGACGACCCGGACCGGCACCTCAAGCGCGTCCAGATCGCCGCACCGATCAGCGCGTAGCCCGATCCGCGCCCTGTCGGCCCGGCGCAGGCGCAGGCGCAGGCGCAGGCGCGGGCCGGCAGGGCGCCGTACGGAACCACGGTGCGGTCGCGAGGAAGAGGAGCCACACATGTTTCGGGTCGCGGTCATCGACGACTACCAGAACGCCGCCGCCGGGCTCGGGTGCTGGCGGGAGGCGGCCCCCGCCGCCGACGTCACGTTCTTCCCGGACCACCTGGCCGACCCGGACGAACTCGTCGACCGGCTACGGCCGTTCGACGCCGTGGTCGCGACGCGGGAGCGTACCCCGTTCCCCGCGCACGTTCTGGAACGGCTGCCCGGCCTCCGACTGCTGATCACCACCGGCCTGCACAACGCCGCCATCGACATGGACACCGCCCGCGCGCGCGGCGTCACCGTGTGCGGCACCCGGCTGCTTCCGTACCCCGCGGCGGAAGTGACCTGGGCGCTCATCCTCGAGCTCGCCAAGCGGGCGGGCGCGGAGGACGCCGCCCTGCGCTCCGGAGTGTGGCAGAGCGGTGTGGGTCTGGACCTCGACGGCGCCACCCTCGGCGTCATCGGCCTCGGCAAGCTGGGCCGCAGGGTCGCCATGATCGGAGCTGCGTTCGGGATGGACGTCGTGGCGTGGAGCCAGAACCTGACTCCCGAACGGGGCGCGGAGGCAGGCGTCCAAGTGGTCTCCAAGAAGGAGCTGTTCCGGCGTTCCGACTACGTCACCGTCCACCTCCGGTACAGCGAGCGGACCCGCTCGGTCGTCGGCGACGAAGAGTTCGGGCTGATGAAGCCGACCGCCTTCCTCGTCAACACCTCCCGCGCCCCGATCGTGGACCGGCAGGCACTGCTCGCCGCCCTGCACGAGGGACGCATCGCCGGAGCGGGGCTGGACGTCCACCCGGTCGAGCCGATCCCGGCGGACGACCCGATCCTCACCGCACCCCGCACCGTCCTGACCCCGCACATCGGCTACGCCACCCGCGGCACCTTCGAGCTGAGCTACGCGGACGCCGCCGAGTGCGTCGCCGCGTACCTCGCGGGCCGCCCGGTCCGCGTCCTGTAGAACGCGCGCCGCCGGACAGGCCGGCCGCACCGCTCCGAAGGAAAAGGCCCCGTGCACATGTTCCTCGACCTGACGGGTGAGTCGGTGGCGCTGCTCACACTGGTCGCGCTCGTCGCCGGACTGATCGACGCCGTCGTGGGCGGCGGCGGCCTCGTCCAGCTCCCCTTCCTGCTCGCCATGGTCCCCGGACTCGGCACCGCCACCCCCCTCGGCATCAACAAGGCCGTGTCCGCGCTGGGCAACGTCTCCTCCGCGGCCGTCTACTGGCGGCGCAACCCCGGCGCCCGCCTCGACCGGCGGCTGCTGGCCTGGTCCGGAACGGTGGCCGTGGCCGGCGCGGTCACCGGCGCCCTGGTCGCCGCGAGCCTGCCCGTCGGAATCTTCCGCCCGGTCGTCATCGCGGTACTGATCACGATCCTCTGGCTGGTCGTCACGGGCAGGCTCGCCCGGCCGGCCGCGGCCGGCCCGCCGCCGTCCCCCGGCCGCCGGACCCGCCTTCCCCTCGCCACCTCGTCGGGCGCGATCGGCCTGTACGACGGGATCGTCGGCCCGGCGGCGGGGAGCTTCCTGCTCCTGTCCCACCAGCGCATCCTGCGCCGGTCGCTGGTCGACTCGCTCGGTACGGCGAAGGTCATCCAGTGCTGCATGAACCTGGGCGGCGCGGCCGTCCTGCTCTGCGCGGGCCCCACCAGTTGGGCGCTGATCGTCCTGCTCGGCCTGGCGAACACCGCCGGCTCCGCGCTCGGCGCCCGTCTCACGCTGCGTCGCGGTGACGCCTTCGTCCGTGCCGTCCTCGTCCTCGGGGTCCTCGCCACGGTGGGAAAGCTCGCCCACGACCAGTGGTTCTGACCGGCCCCTCCGCCCGAACCCCGCCGCCCCCACCCCTCACCCGCCGACCCTGGAGAACCCCGCCATGACGCTCATCTCCCCGGCCGACCTGGACCGCGCCTGCGCCGACATCGCGGGCAGCGTCGTACGCACCCCTCTGCTGCCCGTGTCCGGCACGGAGCATCCCCTCTGGCTCAAACCCGAGAACCTCCAGACCACCGGAGCCTTCAAGATCCGCGGTGCCCACCACCGGATCGCGGCGATGACCGACGCCGAGCGCGCCAGGGGCGTCGTCACCCACTCCAGCGGCAACCACGCCCAGGCGGTGTCCTGGACGGCACGGACCTTCGGCATCGCCGCCGTGGTCGTCATGCCCGACACCGCGGCCCGGGTGAAGATCGACGCCACGCGCGCGCTCGGCGCCCAAGTGATCACCACCGCGCCGGAGCTGTACCGCGACAAGGCCCACGAGCTGGCCGCGGAGCACGGCTACACCCTGATCCCGCCCTTCGACGACCCGCACATCATCGCCGGGCAGGGGACCATCGGCCGGGAGATCCTCGAGGACCTCCCCGGTGATCTCACCGTCCTGGTCCCGGTCGGCGGCGGCGGGCTCATCTCGGGAGTCGCGGCGGCCGTGAAGCAGAGCCGCCCGGACAGCCGCGTCATCGGCGTGGAACCCGAACTCGCCGGCGACGCGGCCGAGAGCGTGCGGACCGGGCGAATCAGCCGCTGGACCGCGGCCCGGGCCGGCCGCACCCTCGCCGACGGCCTGCGCACCCCGGCGCTCGGTGAACTGAACTGGCAGCACATCAGCGCGTACGTGGACGACATCATCACCGTGACCGACGAGGAGATCCGCGCGGCGCTCCGGTTCCTCGCCACCCGCGCCCACCTGGTGGCCGAGGCCTCCGGTGCCGTCGCCACCGCGGGCCACCTCTTCCACGGCGACCGGCTCCCCGCACGGCTGCCGCGCGTCGCCGTCATCAGCGGAGGCAACATCGACCCCGACCGGCTGGCAGCGCTCCTGACCTGACCACCCCGGCCCCGACAGGGAAACGGAGAACCACCCATGCCCATACAGCCCGTCACCAGCCCGGAGATCCAGGTACTCGGGCCCTACTCCCCGGCCGTACGCGCCGGTGACCTCGTTCTCGTGTCCGCCCAGACCGGAGTGGACCCCCGCACCGGAAAGGTCCCCGAGGGCCCCTTCGAGGCCGAGTGCCGCCAGGCGTTCACCAACCTCGCGCGCGTCCTCGACACGGCGGACAGCCGCCTCGACCTCGTCGCCAAGGTGACCGTCCTCTACACCGACCTGGCCGACCTCAACACGCTCAACGCCGTGTTCGCGGAGACCTTCCCGACGGCCCCACCCGCACGGACGGCCGCGGTCGTCACCCTCGCCGGCGGGCGCCGCATCAGCGTCGACGCCGTCGCGCTGGTGGCCGAGAAGGGCGAGGACACCCCCTGAGGCGTGTTTCGGAAGTCCCGTCCGGCCGGGGGTGTCTGGCAGGCACGGTCGCGGCGTTGTCGGTCGTCGGCGCAGCCCGCCGCGCTCTCTCCCCCTGCGCCTGGCGGCGCGGGAGGTACCCTCCACCCTCCGTCTTGCGCTCGCACGCACCGGACGCCCCCGGCCCCGCCCTCCGGGCGGACGGCGCCACTTTCGAAACACGCCCCAGCCAGGAGGTGTCCGGAGGATCATGCCGGGCTCGCGACGCCCTGCGACTCCGTCCCCGGCGCCGCGTTCCCTCCGCTCACTGCCTCCGGGCCCGTTTCGAAGCCGGCGGATGCCGAGCTGTCGTCACGCGCCGACCCCCCGTGGCCTTCCGGGCACGGGAGGTGCCTCCGCCACGTCGCCTCACTCCTCCGCCGTGGACCCGAAGCCGCATGTCGCCGCCACCTGCTCCAACCTGATCCACCGGACACCTCGGACACCCCCTGGCCTCGGACCGGCCGGGCCGGGCGCCGGTGGGCCGGGCAGGCCGGAGGCCCGTGGGCCGGTTCGGGCGGGCCGGGGTCGGGCGGGCCGGTTCGGGCGGCGCAGGTCCGTCGGCAAGACGGCGGCGTGGGCGCGCCCGGGCGGCGGGATGGGCGCGCCGGCGGCGGCGCGCCGGGCCGCCTCTCGGCCGGCCGCCCGGGCTGGTTGTGCACGGCGGCCGGCGGGCCGCCGTCCTCGCCCCTCAGCCTTCCGGGAGCAGATGCGCCCAGCAGCCGCGGACCCTGTCGAGCAGCGCACGCTGCTCGTCGATCCAGCCGGGTTCCATGACGAGGGACAGGGCCAGCCTGGTGGTCTGCTGATCCGCGACGGTGACGGTGATCCCGTCCTCGTCGTCCTCCCGCCAGTCCAAACGGATACCGATCTCGGCGACCCGTGCCGCCTCCCGCCACACGGCGTCCCGCCCCGCGGCCACCTCGTCCAGCACATGTGCCCAGCCGGCCAGGTCCCTCGGATCCACGAAGGTGTCGAGCACGCCGGCCACGAAGTCGTTGTGCACCAGCAACTGCCCCGCCACATCGGGGATGCCCGGGGCGTTGCTGTCGTCCAGCTCGACGACGACGCTGCCGCCGTACCGCCCGACCATCCGTATCAAGGTGAACCGCTCGTCCTCCGCCACGCCCACTCCCCAGTGCCCGTCTTCGCGCCGGCGCCGTCACCGCGCCGGCGCCGAGCACCCTATGCGGCACCACTGACAAAGCGGGCCGACATGTTTGTGGCAGATCTGTGACAGGGTCGGGAACGATTTGGTACACACGCCGGTGATCAGGCGGATCAGTGCGTGTCCATATCGTCACGGGTGATGATGACCAAACGTGAACCCGGGCACTCGACCGGCAGGAAAACATGGCTCATCGCGCTGATCGGAGCACCGCCGAACAGCGGCAGACGCAGGGCGAAGCGATGTCCGGAACGGTGTTCCATGACATCGTGCCCCTCGGCCCATATCCGTCGGCAGTCGGCGTCCGTCGCGAGAATGTCGCGCGTGAGTGACCGGACCGGGGAATTCTCCGGGTCGCGATTGTTCGCAAGCCGAAGCATCGCCAGATAGGGGCGGGCGAATTCTTTTTCCCAGTCCACCAGCTGGGCGCGTGCCTCGGGTGCCAGGAGGGCCCACCGGAACAGATTCGCGCGCGGAGCGGTGGACCAGGGGAACCACTGGGCCATTGCCGAATTCGTCGCCACGATGTTCCACGCGCCGTCGGAGACGTAGGCGGGGTTCGGCGCCTGGTGCTCCAGGAGCCGCAGGACCTCCGGAGCGATCTCGGCCAGCTGCCGGGCGGGGTCCGCCGGCGGCTGGCGGCCCGTGGCGCCGAGGAACAGGGTGAGCTCTTCCGCCTCGCTGAGCCGCAGTACCTCGCTGACGCGGAGCAGAAAGGAGTCGGAGAAGTCCCGGCGCGTACCCCGCTCCAGCGAGCGGTACCAGCCTTCGCTCACCTCGACCAGCCGGGCGACTTCCGCCTGGGAAAGGCCGGTTGTGCCATTGCGTGCCGCATGGAGTCCGACGTCCTTGCGAACCACCCGCCCGCGCCAGGCGCGGAGCAGCCGGCCGATGGATCCTCCTTCGTCGACTTCTTCCGCGTCCAGCTGGAAGGAATCGCGGGATTCTTGCTCCGGCGTACAGGAATGATTTTTTATTGCGCTGAAAATTTTGGCCCCCGTTTCGCAGGCCGAGGGAAAGTGCAAGCCCCGCGGCCATCTCGTTATTGTAACAGAGTTGATCTTGGGAGCCCCGGGTTCGGCCGGTCGCCGGTAAGTGACGGTACTGGCAGTACCGGTACTGCAAGTGCCGGACGGTTTCAGGCATGGTGTGAACACCGCGGCGCCAAGGGGTGATTGACCTCCGGGGCGGCGGCGCAGCATTGCGCGTGATTTATCCGCAACTTATTTAAGCTGCAACTTATTGGAATACGGGGGAACGGGGACTTCATGAGAGGGCGGACGGCCGCGTGCGGCCATGCCGAGGACACTCCGACGGCCGGCGGGGCTCCGGACACGGTGGCGCTGGTGGCACACGACGCGAAGAAGGCGGATCTGCTGGAGTGGGCGGACCGGCACCAGGAGGCGCTGCGCGGCTGCCGGCTGGTCGCCACCCGCACCACCGGTGATCTGCTGGCGCGCCGGCTCGGCCTGCGGGCCGAACTGGTGGCGAGCGGGCCGATGGGCGGCGACCAGCAGATCGGCGCGATGATCGTCGAAGGGCGCATAGCCCTGCTGGTGTTCTTCACCGATCCACTCGGGACCCAGCCCCACGAAAGCGATGTGCGGGCACTGCACCGCCTCGCGGTCGTCCACGACGTGCCCCTCGCCTCGAACCCCGCGTCCGCCGACGTCCTGCTCGCCGACGCCTGCCTGCGGATGGCCGATCCGGCGCCGCCGGCCGAGGCCGACGCCGCGTGACACGAGCGGTCCGCGCAGGACACCCGGGACGTGCCGGACGCACGCACACGGAAACCAACGGGAAGGACGACACAGTGTCGTACTGGCTTGTAGCTGGTGGCGCCGGATTCATCGGCGGCCATGTGGTCAAGGCGATGCGGGACGCCGGCGAGCGGATCATCGTCGTGGACGACCTGTCGACGGGGTCGCGGAAGGCCGTGCCCGACGACGTGCCCCTCATCGTGGGCAGCGTCCTCGACGGTGAGTTGCTCGCCCGCGTCTTCCGCGACCACCCCGTCGAGGGGGTGGTCAACCTCGTGGCGCGCACCCAGGTCGGCGAGTCGGTGGAGCTTCCGCTGCTGCACTACCGCCAGAACGTCGAGGGCTTCCGCAGTCTGCTGACCGCCATGGAGGCCGCGAACGTACGGAAGCTGGTGTACTCCTCCAGCGCCTCCGTCTACGGCATGCCGGACGTGGAGCTGGTCACGGAGGACACCCCGTGCGACCCGCTGAGCCCCTACGGCGAGACCAAGCTGATCGGGGAGTGGCTGGCCCGGGCCGCGCACCGGGCCGGCAAGGTGGACTTCATCAACCTGCGGTACTTCAACGTCGCCGGGGCCGCCTCACCGAGCCTGGCCGACGAACGGGTCCTCAACCTGGTGCCCATGGTCTTCGAGCGGCTGACGGCCGGGGAAGCGCCCCGTATCTTCGGCGACGACTACGCGACCCCCGACGGCACCTGCGTGCGGGACTACATCCACGTCGCCGACATCGCCTCCGCACACCTGGCGGCCACCCGCTTCCTGCGCGAGCACGACGACGTCGGCCGCACCTTCAACGTGGGCCGCGGCGAGGGCCTGTCGGTGCGTGAGCTGATCTCCGTCATCCAGGACGTCACCGGTTACGACACCGCCCCGGCCGTCGTGGAACGGCGCCCGGGCGACCCGGCCAAGGTCGTCGCCGACGCCTCGCCGATCCAGCGGGAGCTCGGCTGGACCGCCCGCCACAGCGTCGTCGACATGGTCGCCTCCGCCTGGGAGGGCTGGTGCCTGCGCCACCCCGACGCCCGCCGGCCGCGATGAGCGCCGTACACGGTGACCGCCGGCCGCGATGAGCGCCGTACACGGTGGCTGCCGGCCGACCCCCCGCGCACCGCACGAAACACCAGAACGTATGCACCGCATTGAGCCGTACGACAGGACTTTCATGAGCAAGCTGTTCACCCCGCTGAAGCTGCGCGAACTGACCATCCCCAACCGCGCCTGGATGGCACCCATGTGCCAGTACCAGGCGGAGCCCACCGGCGAGCAGGCCGGTGTGGTCAACGACTGGCACCTCGGCCACCTGTTCTCCCGCGCGGCCGGCGGCACCGGCCTGATCCTCCTCGAAGCCACCGCCGTGGCACCCGAGGGACGCATCACCCCCGGCTGTCTGGGCCTGTGGAACGACACGCAGGCACGCGCCCTGACCCGGGTGACCCGTTTCCTCGACGACCACGGCGTGGTGCCGGCCATCCAGCTGGCGCACTCCGGCCGCAAGGGCTCGGCCGCCGCGCCGTGGCTCGGCGGCGGACCCGTTCCCCCGGAGGAGGGCGGCTGGGGCACCGTGGCGCCCAGCGCCGTCCCGTACGGCGACTTCCCCACCCCGCACGAGCTGACCGTGGACGAGATCCAGCGCCTGGTCGACGACTTCGCCCGGGCCGCCCGGCGCGCCCTGGACGCCGGCTTCAAGGTCGTCGAGGTGCACGGCGCCCACGGCTTCCTGATCAACTCCTTCCTCTCGCCGCACAGCAACCACCGCACCGACGCCTACGGCGGCAGCTTCGAGCGCCGGGCCCGCTTCGCCCTGGAGGTCGTCGACGCGGTCCGCGCGGTGTGGCCGGACGAACTGCCCGTCTTCTTCCGCACCTCGGCCACCGACTGGCTGTCGGCCGAGAACCCCGAGGACAACCGCCAGGGCTGGACCGGTGACGACACGGTGCGACTGGCCAAGGAGCTCCTGGCCCACGGCGTCGACCTGCTCGACGTCTCGTCCGGCGGCATCGCCCACGACGCCAGGATCGCCACCGGCCCCGGCTACCAGGTCCCCTACGCGGCGGCCGTCCGCGCCCAGACCGACATGCCCGTCGGCGCCGTCGGCCTGATCACCGAGGCCGGCCAGGCCGAGGAGATCCTCGCCTCCGGCCAGGCCGACGCCGTCCTGCTGGGCCGGGAGCTGCTGCGGGACCCGCACTGGCCGCACCGAGCCGCACGCCTGCTCGGCGACACGCCCCGCTGGCCCGACTCGTACGGCTACGCCGTCTGACGGGCACCCGGCCCGCGTCCGCCCGGTGGCCGGCCGTCCCGCCGGCCACCGGGCCCCCGGCACCGCCCCCGGCCCCACCCCAGTGGGTCCCGGCTCCCCGGCCCCGCCCCCGGGTGTGTCCGCGTCCGGGGCATCCCCCCACCCGACAACCGACAAGGGATCCAGCAAGTGAGTCGTTCCGTCCTGATCACCGGCGGCAACCGGGGCATCGGTCTGGCCATCGCCCGCGCCTTCGCGGCGGAGGGCGACAAGGTGGCCGTCACCTACCGCAGCAGCCCGCCGCCCGACGCCGGACTTCTGTGCCTGCCGTGCGACGTCACCAGCACCGACCAGGTGGACGCCGCCTTCACCGCCGCCGAGGCCGCCCACGGGCCGGTGGAGGTCCTCGTCGCCAACGCCGGGATCACCCAGGACACGCTGCTGCCGCTGATGAGCGACGAGGCGTTCGCATCCGTCATCGACACGAACCTCGGCGGAGCGTTCCGGGTGGCCCGCCGCGCCTCACGGCAGATGCTGCGCGCCCGCCGCGGACGGATCGTCTTCATCTCCTCCGTCGTCGGCGCCACCGGCGGCGCGGGCCAGGCGAACTACGCCGCGTCCAAGGCCGGTCTGGTGGGCCTCGCCCGGTCCGTCGCGCGAGAACTCGGCCCGCGCGGCATCACCGCCAACGTCGTCGCCCCCGGTCTCGTCACCTCCGACATGACCGCAGCCCTCTCCGAGGAGCGGCACGCCGCGATCGTCGCCCGTACCCCCAGCGGACGCGCCACGGAACCGGACGAGATCGCGAGGACGGTCGTCCATCTCGCGAGTGAGGCGGCCGCGACCGTCAACGGCGCGGTGCTCACGATCGACGGCGGGCTCAGCGCGGGCGTCTGACCCCGGCCGGACCCGTCGATCCCATCCCGCTCCAGGAACACCCCCGCATGCCCTCCCGCAGCACCATCCTCTTCGCCCTCACCAGCCACGGCCGCCTGGGCAACACCGCCCGGCCCACCGGCTATCACGTCCACGACCTGGCCCACGCCGCCGCCGTCTTCCGCGACGCCGGCCACCACATGGACTTCCTCTCGGTCCGCGGCGGCGACGCCCCCCGGGAGAAGGGCGTCAACCTCGCCGACCCCGTCGTCGCCGCGTTTCTCCGGGACGCCCGGACCACCGAGCGCCTGCGTACCACCCTCGCGCCGGACGGCATACGGCCCGAGGAGTACGCGGCCGTCTACTTCGCCGGCGGACACGGCGCGATGTGGGACTTCCCCCACGACGCGGCGCTGGCCCGCCTGACCCGCGCCGTGTACGAGAGCGGCGGCATCGTCGCCGCCGTGTGCCACGGAGCGGCGGCACTGGTCAACGTGAGGCTCGGCGACGGAAGCCGTCTCGTCGCGGGGAAACGGGTGGCGTGCTTCACCGACGCCGAGGAGGCGTCCATCGGCCTCGACGAAGTGGTGCCGTTCGCCCTGGAGAGCACCCTCGCCAGGCGCGGCGCGATCCTCTCCACCGCGCCGGACTTCCAGGAACACGCCGTGCTGGACCGGCGACTGGCGACGGGTCAGAACCCGGCCTCCGCCACCGCCGTCGCCCGGCTGGTCACGGCCGCTCTGCGCGACCGAGCCCGCCCCCTCGAAAGGTGAACCCCATGCCCGAACCCCTGAAGCCCGCCCCCCGCACCGCCTGCGTGATCACCGTGGGGGACGAACTCCTCCGCGGCGAGATCACCGACACCAACGGCACCGAGGCCAGCCGCACACTCACCGCGTACGGCATCTCCACCCACTCCCGGCACACCGTCGCCGACGACGAGGGCGCCATCAGCGACGCCGTCACCCACGGGCTCGACCAGGCGGTGGTCGTCATCGTCATCGGCGGCCTGGGCCCCACCTCGGACGACGTCACCCGGTTCGCGGTCGCCGATGCGCTCGGACTCGGCATCGAAGAGCGCCAGGAGGCATGGGAAGCGGTGTGCCGCAGGCTGGAGGGGCTGCGGATCGAGATCCACCCCGACAACCGCAGGCAGGCCCAGTTCCCCGAGGGCAGCGTGCTGCTGCCCAACCCCAACGGCACCGCCTGGGGTGCCCGGGTGACCGTCGGCGGCCGCCATGTCGTCCTGCTCCCGGGCCCGCCCAAGGAATGCCTGCCGATGCTCACCGCGGCACTGGACGGCCTCGGCGCGACCCCCGTCACTTCCACCGGCCTCCGCTGGCGCACCATGGGCCTGCCCGAACCCGAGGTCGCGGCCCGTGTCGACGCCGCCCTGACCGCCGCGCCCGGTCCCCGTGCCACGGCGGGCTACTGCTGGCGCTACCCCTATGTCGACGTCACCCTGCACGCCGGCGACCGGCGGACCGACACCCTGACGGCCCTCATGGCCGACGCCCTGTCCGGCCACGTCGTCAGCCGCGACGGCAGGAGCGCCCGGGAGCACCTGGCCGACATCGTGCCCAGGATCGGCCTGACGATCGACGACGACCTCTCCCACGGCACCTTCCGGAAGTGGCTCGACGGCCTCGCACCGAACGGCGACGGCCGTGTCGGCGTCACCGTCACCTCCACCGGCACCTGGCACACCGGCTCCCCGACGGACCACCGCGGCTACGTCGCCATGCACAGCCGCGTGACGATCGGCGAGGCCACCCACACCTACGCGCTCGAAGAACCCAACCTCGGCCCCGAGGTCCTCGACGGCGCCGCCGAATTCATCGCCTGGTCCGTACTTCGTGCCCTGGAGGCCGAACTGGGCACGGGGGAGTAGCCCCTCGAACCCCGTGGGCCCGCACCCCGGGCAGCGGCGCGTCGCCGGCCCGCTCCCCTCACGGCCTCACGTCTCGTCCTCCTGCGGACGGTCCTCCTCCGACGACCGGCTCGACGCCAGCCACGACCGCGCCGGTCCTGCCGGGTGCGCGGTGTCCACCGTCAGGTGAAGACGGGTGCCGCTGTGGCCGGTGGGGTAGCTGCGCTGCTCGCTGGAGGCGAAGCAGCGGCGCAGTACCTCCGCGACCATCCGGGCCACCTCGGGAGTCGCCGCCACGATCCGCACTTCGGCGCGGTCGGCCGGCGGCAGTGGCTGTTCGCCCTGCATCGTGAACCTCCTTGCGTACGCACGGGCGGCCCCGGGCCCTGCCACCGCCGTCCGCCCCGGTGCCGGAGCGGGCCGCCCCACACCCGCCCAGTGTGCCCGGCAACCGTGGGAGAGGCCGACCGGAACACGGTGGTGGCGGATCTTCGTTCCCGCGACGGCATCCGGGACGGAGCCCGGTGGCCGCGGCCCCGGGACCCGCTCGTGGGTGCCAGGGCGACGCCCGCCGCCGCGCGCCGCGACGGCGGGCGTCCGGCCCGGCGACGTCACGCGGCGGCTACGGGCCGGCGGACCGGCCGCCGATCCCCCCGGGGCAGACGCGTCAGAGTCGGGCGAACCTGTTGCTCTGCTCCGCGAACTCCTGGGCCATGGAGCTGCTGACCGTGGGCCGGGTCTCGCGGATCGTGTGCAGATAGTCGTCAGTGGTGGGCCGGGTCCGGGTTCCGGTGTCGTAGGTGCGCTCGAACTGGGCCTGCGAGACGGTGCGTGCGACGTGGGCGATGTCCGCGGGCGTGAACCCCTCACTGACGGACGCGAGTGCCGCACTGTCGGCCTCCGCACCCGCCCGTGCCAGGTAGCTCTCCCACAGTGCGGTCCTGGCCGTGCCGTCGGGCGGGCCGATCGGCAGTACGTAGTCGAAGCGGCCGTGCCGCAGGAAGGCCGGGTCCAGCGCGGTGACGCTGTTGGTGGCGCAGACCAGAAGCCGGCCTTCCTGGCGCCTGAACCGGACGATCGCCTTGAGCAGTTCGTTGACGATGCCGACCGCGGTCGCGTCCGCTCCGCTTCGCGCGCCGGCGACTTCCTCGACCTCGTCGATGAAGACCAGGACGTGGTCGAGCCGGGCGATCTCGTCGAAGCGCCGGTTCAGGCCGGCCGCCAGCCCGTATTCGGCGGCGAGGCGCGCGGGGAACAGTTCGAGGAAGGGCCATTTCAGGCGGCTGGCGATCGCGTTGGCGAAGGTGCTCTTGCCCGTTCCGGGCGGACCGAACAGCATGACCGCTCGCGGCGGCTCCACGCCGTGCTGAGCGGCCATTTCGGGTCGGGCCAGCGGCAGGACCAGACGTCGCTCGATGAGCTCCTTCTCCCGTGCCATGCCCGCGACCTTCCGCCACAGTCCGCCGGGCGGCAGCTCCGCCCCGAGCGAGGACAGCATGCCGCTCGCCCGGGGAGTCACCGGCCCGCGCTTCTCGAAGAAGACCAGGCCCGACCGGGCCACGAAGTCGCAGTTGCGCAGCGCGACGGCCCCGGTCTCCCCCTCGGGCAGGACCGCGTGGACCACGCGGACCCCGTCACCGAAGAGCCGGTGCTCGAGCGCCGTGATCAGGGCGCTGCCCAGCCCCTTGTGCCGCCAGGCGGAAGCCATGCAGATGCGCAGGATCCAGGCCTCGTCGCCCTCCACCCTGCTCACCGCGGCCCCGACCACCACGGTGTCCGCCACGGCCACGACGGCCGGATGAGCGGTTTGGAGGGCCGTCACTGCGTCGGAGAGCCGGAAGAGCGGAGGCTTCCCGGTCGTGCCGCTCTCCGCGTCGACGTGAAGCACCGCTTCGAGGTCGTCCTCGGAGTAGTCCCTGATAAGCCAACCCGTCATGATCAGCTCCGCGCGCTCGACCGTACCTCCATCATCAGCCGCATCTCCCGGCGCGACGACCGGACCGTGGAGGCCCGGCCTGCGCGCCACCGGTCGGCCCCTCGCCCTGCCTGCGGCCGGCTCACTCCAGGACGGGGCGGTCGTCGGCGGCGGCCGCCCGCCCCTCGACCAGGAGCACCGTCACGCGTGTCCCCGGGAGGGCACCCCTCCGGTCACCGGATGGGGCGTCGGCGCGAGCGCCGGGACCATCGCATCGTCACGAACGCCATATCGGCGACGAACAGAACGATGCCGATGACCAGGAGATAGACCAGGCCCTCCGCCACCGCGCCGATGAGGCCCAGGACGACCGCCACGAGCAGGACGAACCAGAAGATCGCCATGCGGAACACCTTCTCTGCCGTGGTGCCCGGGCGGTCAGCGGCGCGCGAGCTGCCGTTCGCCGTTGGCGCCGGGCCGGTAGGTCATGCCGTAGTGCTTGAAGATCGCTTCTTCGTCGCCGGCGGGCAGGACCTCGTCCGTGCCGATGGACGGCCCCTTCTTCACCAGGCCCCTGGAGTGTGCGATCTTGACGTAGTCCGGTCCGAGGACCGCCTCGTCAAGGGGGACGAAAACCAGGCGTTGCCGCGTGGGCAGCCCGGTGCGGACGGTCGCCATGGCCGGTTCATCGGTGGTGGTGTCCACGTAGATCGCCTCCAGCGAGCCGATCTTGCGCCCCTTCGGGTCGACGACCTTCTGGTCGCGCCACTCGCGGACATCGGCTGAACGGATCATGCCGCGCTCCCTGCCGTCGCGCCGATCGTGCGCAACGGCCCCGGCATATACATACCGAGGCCGCCCTTCCGGGTCGCTGCACGTGAGAGTGCACCGGCCCACTTGTCATAGTATGCCCGGAATGGCGATTCGGTATATAAGCATCCGTGCGTCACGGGAGGTTTTTCGCCGTCGGAGCGCCGCGGCGGCGCACCCGCCGAGGGCGGCTGTGGCAGCCATCAGCCGGGCGCCGGCAAGCGCACCGGTGTCCGGCGGGATCACCAGCAGGTCCCAGAGCCGGGGACCCGCGCGCGGGGCGAGCCCCGCGTGGGCACGCGGAGTACGGTGAAAGCAGCCACAGGCGAGCAACGAGCGCACGCCTGATCCCGCAGGCGGGTGAGCACCCATGGTCGACGCCGACACTCCGCGTGAAGCGAAGCTTCTCCCGGACGCGATTCACCGCGCCGTGGCACCCGGAACCGCTCTCCTGCGGCTGGAGACGACGCAAGCCCGCGAAGGAAATCTCGACGGCGCATGGTGGCCGCGCTCCCGCGACATCGGCGCCGAGCTGCCCAGCCTGATCACCGCGCTGACCGAGCACCTCGGACCCGTCGACCGCGTCGGCCTGGACGCCGACGCCTGGGAAGAACTGCCGACACGGCTGACCATCGGCGACCGCGTCGTGCACATCGACTCCTTCCCGATCGGTGACGACACCGTCCTCATCACCCGGGGCGACCGGGACCACTTCTCCCTACTGGTGGTCCCGCCGAACACGACTCAGGACATGGCACGTGCGGCGATGGCCCGGGCCGTCAGCCCCGGCAGCACCACGGCCCACCAGATCCTCATCGACACCGGCACCGGCCGCCCGATCGCCGGGGAAGGCCGGCAGACGGGAAGCGAACACCCCGCTACCGGGTGATGCGACGGCCGGGCCCGGCGGCGCGCCCTGTGGCCGGCCACCCGGTCGCCGGCCGCCGTGGCGGCAGGCTCACGCCTCACGGAAGGCACCCGCCCACGGACTGACGCCCGCTCAACAGCCCGCCGAACGGCCCACGCCACTCCGGCGCGGCGCAGCGAAGCACCGCCTCGCCCGATGCCCGGCCCGCCCGCCGGGGCCCGCCGGAGGTCACCTGCCCCGCTCGCGCGGAAGGCGTCGTCCGCCGTCGTAACGCCGGGGCGGACGGGGGCCGCTGACCCCTGACCCGGTCCGGACAACGACAAAGCCCCGGGCCGGTGGCCTGGGGCTTCACTTTGGAGCGGGTGACGGGAATCGAACCCGCGCTCTGAGCTTGGGAAGCTCATGTTCTACCATTAAACTACACCCGCGCGGCGGACCGAGGACCCGGAGATCCGGTACCGCATCGTCGCTCACTGTACCCCATCGCAGGCCCCCGGTGTATGACGCCGCGGGGTCTTCGTGCTGTTGCGGGAGGTGCGCCGCGCGCGGTGGGGTGCTTCGGGTGCGGGGAGGGCGGCGGGGGTGGATCCCTCTGCGGGGCGCGGGAGTTGAGGCGTACGGTAGAGGCGCGGAGTGCCGCCTGGAGTGGCGTCCTGTTCATCCCCTAATGTGGCTTTCTCGTCCAGGCTTTGTTGGGGAAGGGACTTGATGGACTCCATGGAGCGCACCGTCGTCCGCTGTGCCGAGGGGCACGTGTTCAGTACCGCTTCGTTCCCGATGCAGCAGCTCGGCGCCGGCCGGATCGGGCCCGGGCGGCTCATTCGGTGTCCGCGGTGCGCGCGGCTGCGGCATGCCGTGCCCGTCGAGCTCGAGCGGCGCTGAGCGGCGACGACGAGCAGCGTCGGCTGATCTTGGTGGGAGGCGCGCGGGAGCCGTCCGATTGGGGCGGGCCCGCGCGCCTTGCGTATCCTCAGGACGTGCTTCTCTCAGACATGGACATCCGGACCGAGATCGACGCGGGACGGGTGCGTATCGACCCGTTCGACGATTCGATGGTGCAGCCCTCGAGCATCGACGTGCGGCTCGACCGCTACTTCCGGGTGTTCGAGAACCACCGCTACCCCCACATCGACCCCGCCACCGAGCAGGCCGACCTGACCCGGCTGGTCGAGCCGGAGGGGGACGAGGCGTTCATCCTGCACCCCGGTGAGTTCGTGCTCGCGTCGACGTACGAGGTCATCACGCTGCCGGACGACATCGCCTCCCGGCTGGAGGGCAAGTCCAGCCTCGGGCGGCTGGGGCTGGTGACGCACTCGACGGCCGGGTTCATCGACCCCGGGTTCTCCGGGCACGTCACCCTGGAGCTGTCGAACCTCGCCACGCTGCCGATCAAGCTGTGGCCGGGGATGAAGATCGGCCAGCTGTGCATGTTCCGGCTCAGCTCTCCCGCCGAGCACCCGTACGGCTCCGAGAAGTACGGCTCCCGATATCAGGGGCAGCGCGGGCCGACGGCCTCGCGGTCCTTCCAGAACTTCCATCGGACGCAGGTGTGAGCATGAGTGACGTACGGGAGAACCTGACCTACGAGAAGTTCGGCACCGCGATCCGCGAGCTGGCGCAGACCATCGCCGACGACGGGTACGAGCCCGACATCGTGCTCTCCATCGCCCGCGGCGGTGTCTTCGTCGCCGGCGGCCTGGCGTACGCGCTGGACTGCAAGAACATCCACCTCGTGAACGTGGAGTTCTACACGGGCGTGGGCACCACCCTGGAGATGCCGGTCATGCTGGCGCCGGTCCCCAACGCGATCGACTTCTCCGACAAGAAGGTCCTGATCGCCGACGACGTCGCCGACACCGGCAAGACCCTCAAGCTGGTCCACGACTTCTGCGTCGACCACGTCGCCGAGGTCCGCAGCGCGGTCATCTACGAGAAGTCGCACTCCCTCGTGAAGTGCGAGTACGTGTGGAAAAAGACCGACGAGTGGATCAACTTCCCGTGGAGTGTCGAGCCGCCCGTCGTGAAGCGCGAGGGCCAGGTCCTCGACGCGTGAGAGCGTGAGAAGTCATGACGAAGGCCCCCACCGTCCGGCGGTGGGGGCCTTCGTCGTACGCGCGCCGTATGCCGCGCCGCCGGCGCGTTACAGCATGCCCAGCTTGAGCAGCGACAGCAGCGCGACCAGCTGGATCGCCGACGCGCCCAGTGCCTTGGGCCACGGCAGGTCGTGCGACTTGCTCACCATCGAGGTGAACAGCGCGCCGGCCGCCAGCCAGGACAGCCAGCCGACGATCTGGACCAGGCCGTTGTCGCCGCCGAGGAAGAGCGCGAAGAGCAGGCGCGGGGCGTCCGTCATCGACATGATCAGCATGGACAGGCCTACGGTCGGCTGCCACGCGCCGTCGCCGCCGAGCTGGCGCGCCAGGGTGTGCGTCACCGCGCCCAGGATCAGGCCACCGACCACGAAGATCACGCCCGTCACCAGGACGTACGGTATGGCCGTGGAGATGGTGGCGTTGATCGCCTCTTCGCGGGCCTGGTCGAAGCCGAACAGCGCCAGCAGGCCGTAGAGGAAGGTGACGGTCAGCGCGGGCACCCAGACGGCGTGGTCGCGCATCTGCCAGAACGTCGGGCCGGGTCGCATCACGATGCCGCTGAGGAGCTGCTTCCAGGGCAGGCGCGGGCCGGACGGGGCGGGGGCGGCACCGGCATGGTACGTGGCGCCGTCGCCGTACGCCTCGTCGTTGATGCTGAACGCCCGGGTGTGGCCCGGGTTGTTCGCCGCGTAGGGATCGTGCGGGGCGTGCGGGCCCTGGGGGCCGCCGTAGGCCCCGTGGGGCGCGCCGTGAGGCGTGTGCGGCCTCTGTTGCGGCCGGCCCGGCTGCTGCTGCGGGTAGGGGTCGCCGAAGTACTCCGGCTCCCCGTACGGCTGCTGCGCCTGGGGCCATTGCTGCTGGCCCTGCCCGGCGTACGGCGGCGGTGGTGCCGTGCCGCCGTACGGCGCCTGCTGCTGCGGGTGTTGTTGCGGGGTGCGGTTGTCCCGGCCGCGTCCGATCCTGAATCCAGCCACATCACCGAACGTACCCGGTCCGGCTGTGCCCGGCGTCCGGGCCCCGGGAATAAGGGGCCTTTGCTGCGGACCTGTGACATCCCCTAAGGGTCGGGCTTGTGGGTATGTGGGTGATCTGCGGCACCGTCCGACGGCTCGCAGGGGTTCGCCCGCCGTGGCCGTGGCCGTGGCCGTGGCCGTGGCCGTGGCCGTCGCCGTCGTCGGTCGCCGGTCGCCGGTCGCCCGTCCCCCGTCGAACCGTCGCCCCTCGCCCGGCGCGTCGACGCCGACCGCCCGCCGCTCGCCCGCGCGGAAACGCCGGACGGCCGGTCCTGCCCCCGAGGCAGATCCGGCCGTCCGGCGTTCAGGCGTCCGTGAGGACGACCAGGGGGACTACTTCACCGGCTCCGGCTCCGCGTCCTCCGACTCCTCGGGAGCCTCCTCCGCCGGCGTCTTGACGGAGTCCAGCAGCAGCTGGGCCACGTCGACGACCTGGAGGGACTCCTTCGCCTTGCCGTCGTTCTTCTTGCCGTTCACCGAGTCGGTGAGCATGACCAGGCAGAACGGGCAGGCGGTCGACACGATGTCGGGGTTGAGGGAGAGGGCCTCGTCGACGCGCTCGGTGTTGATGCGCTTGCCGATCCGCTCCTCCATCCACATCCGCGCACCACCGGCGCCGCAGCAGAAGCCGCGCTCCTTGTGGCGGTGCATCTCCTGCTGGCGCAGGCCCGGGACCTTGTCCATGATCTCGCGCGGCGGCGTGTAGACCTTGTTGTGACGGCCCAGGTAGCACGGGTCGTGGTACGTGATCAGGCCCTCGACCGGGGTCACCGGGATCAGCTTGCCCTCGTCGATGAGGTGCTGGAGCAGCTGCGTGTGGTGGATGACCTCGAACTCGCCGCCGAGCTGCGGGTACTCGTTGGCGATGGTGTTGAAGCAGTGCGGGCAGGTCGCGACGATCTTCTTCGCGGACTTCGGCTTCTTCGTCGACTCGTCCTCGTCGTCCTCGCCGAAGGCCATGTTCAGCATCGCGACGTTCTCCTGGCCGAGCTGCTGGAACAGCGGCTCGTTGCCGAGACGGCGCGGGGAGTCACCGGTGCACTTCTCCTCGCCGCCCATGATCGCGAACTTGACGCCCGCGATGTGCAGCAGCTCGGCGAAGGCCTTGGTGGTCTTCTTGGCGCGGTCCTCCAGGGCGCCGGCGCAGCCGACCCAGTACAGGTAGTCGACCTCGGTGAGGTCCTCGACGTCCTTGCCGACGATCGGGACCTCGAAGTCGACCTCCTTGGTCCACTCGACGCGCTGCTTCTTCGCCAGGCCCCAGGGGTTGCCCTTCTTCTCCAGGTTCTTGAGCATCGTGCCCGCCTCGGACGGGAACGCGGACTCGATCATCACCTGGTAGCGGCGCATGTCGACGATGTGGTCGACGTGCTCGATGTCGACCGGGCACTGCTCGACGCAGGCGCCGCAGGTGGTGCAGGACCACAGGACGTCCGGGTCGATGACGCCGTTCTCCTCGACGGTGCCGATCAGCGGGCGCTCCGCCTCGGCGAGCGCCGCGGCGGGCACTCCGGCGAGCTGCTCCTCGGAGGCCTTCTCGTCGCCCTCCATGGTCTTGCCGCCGCCGGCCAGCAGGTACGGGGCCTTGGCGTGCGCGTGGTCGCGCAGCGACATGATCAGGAGCTTGGGGGAGAGCGGCTTGCCGGTGTTCCAGGCGGGGCACTGCGACTGGCAGCGGCCGCACTCGGTGCAGGTGGAGAAGTCGAGGATGCCCTTCCAGGAGAACTGCTCGACCTGGGAGACACCGAAGACGGTGTCCTCGGCCGGGTCCTCCCAGTCGATCTCCTTGCCGCCCGAGGTCATCGGCTGGAGCGCGCCGAGCGCCGTGGCGCCGTCCGCGTTCCGCTTGAACCAGATGTTCGGGAAGCCGAGGAAGCGGTGCCAGGCGACACCCATGTTGGTGTTGAGCGCGACGGTGATCATCCAGATCAGCGAGACGCTGATCTTCACCATGGCGGTGAAGTAGAGCAGGTTCTGCAGCGTGCCGAGGGACAGCCCCTCGAAGGCCAGGACCAGCGGGTACGAGGCGAAGTACGCGGCCTCGTAGGAGTCCACGTGGTGGATGGCGCCTTCCAGGCCGCGCAGCACGTAGATGGCGAGACCGATGGTGAGGATGACGTACTCGACGAAGTACGCCTGCCAGGCCTTCGAGCCGGCGAAGCGCGACTTGCGGCCGGCCCTGGACGGCAGGCTGAGCAGCCGGATCGCGATCAGGGCGAGGATGCCGAGGATCGTCATCACGCCGATGAACTCGATGTAGAGCTCGAACGGCAGGAAGCCGCCGATGACCGGCAGCGTCCAGTCGGCCTGGAAGAGCTGGCCGTACGCCTGCGCCAGGGTCGGCGGCAGGGTCAGGAAGCCGATCGCCACGAACCAGTGGGCGAAGCCGACGATCCCCCAGCGGTTCATCCGGGTGTGACCGAGGAACTCGCGGACCAGGGTGACCGTGCGGGCCCGCCAGTTGTCCGTGCGGCTGCCCGCGGGCACGGGCTGGCCGAGCTTCACGAATCGGTAGATCTGGGAGATGGCTCGGGCGAAGAGAGCAACGCCGACCACGGTCAGGGTCAGCGACACAATGATCGCGGCGAGTTGCATGGGGGCTCCTCGGGCCTGCGAGGTGGGAGATTCAGCACTACCAGTGTCACTGCTCAGTGGACTGCCAAGGCACTACTAAGCGGTAACTTATTCAGTTCGTGCTGAGCGTACCCACTTAATCCGCCGCACTGTAGCCGCGCGCGCGGTGATCTGCGTCGCTCAGGTGAGCCTGACCGCGCGGCGCCGGCAGCGTCAGTGGGGTGCGCAGCAGAAGCGCCAGATCCAGCCGCGTACCCCGGTGCTCCACATAGTGCTGGTCGAGCAGCAGCGGCTCGTCCCACGGCAGCGGGGAGCGGCGTCTGACCTGGGCGAGCCCGGTGATTCCCGGGGGGACCTTACGGCGCCAGGGCGCGTCGGCGCCGGGCCGGCCGGGTGCCAGCGGCTCGGGCCCGACGAGCGACATCTCCCCCCGCAGGACGTGGGGCAGTCGTGACAGCTGGTCGAGCCGGAAGCGGCGCGTGCGCAGATGGCGCAGCGTGAACGGACGGCCGTCCAGGCCGATCACCGTCTCCCGTGCCCACGCCCCGCCGGGCGGGCGCCGCAGCGCCGCGGCCGCCCAGGCCACCGCGATCAGCGGGGAGACCAGGACCAGCAGGGCCGAGCCGAGGATCAGGTCCAGGATGCGTTTGGGCTGCAGCTGCACGACCACCACGCCTACCACCACACCTTTTGTTGCTTTTGCAGAACGATCGCATGGTGAGAGGGGAACTGGGTGGTGTGTACTGGTCTGCGGCGGGTCGTGCCGGAGCGCCGCGGTGCATTGCGTATAAGAGCCGGATAAAACTTGAGTGGCCCAGACTCAGGTCTGTTGACGCGGGAGGACCGGTCATGCATCCTTGAGCCTGTTCCACTCAAGTCAGCTGGAGGAATTGAAATGGCACGTGCGGTCGGCATCGACCTGGGCACGACTAACTCCGTCGTCAGCGTTCTGGAAGGCGGCGAGCCCACCGTCATCACCAACGCCGAGGGCGCCAGGACCACGCCGTCCGTCGTCGCCTTCGCCAAGAACGGTGAGGTGCTCGTCGGCGAGGTCGCCAAGCGCCAGGCGGTCACCAACGTCGACAGGACCATCCGGTCGGTCAAGCGCCACATGGGCACCGACTGGAAGATCGACATCGACGGCAAGAGCTTCAACCCGCAGCAGATGAGCGCCTTCATCCTGCAGAAGCTGAAGCGTGACGCCGAGGCCTACCTGGGTGAGAAGGTCGTCGACGCGGTCATCACCGTCCCGGCGTACTTCAACGACTCCGAGCGCCAGGCCACCAAGGAGGCCGGCGAGATCGCGGGCCTGAACGTCCTGCGCATCGTCAACGAGCCGACGGCCGCCGCTCTCGCCTACGGGCTGGAGAAGGACGACCAGACCATCCTCGTCTTCGACCTCGGTGGCGGCACGTTCGACGTCTCGCTGCTGGAGATTGGCGACGGCGTCGTCGAGGTGAAGGCCACCAACGGTGACAACCACCTCGGTGGTGACGACTGGGACCAGCGCGTCGTCGACTACCTGGTGAAGCAGTTCGCCAACGGTCACGGCGTGGACCTGTCCAAGGACAAGATGGCCCTCCAGCGTCTGCGCGAGGCCGCGGAGAAGGCGAAGATCGAGCTGTCGTCGTCCACCGAGACGACGATCAACCTGCCCTACATCACCGCCTCCGCCGAGGGCCCGCTGCACCTGGACGAGAAGCTCACCCGGGCGCAGTTCCAGCAGCTGACCGCCGACCTGCTCGAGCGCTGCAAGACCCCGTTCCACAACGTCATCAAGGACGCGGGCATCCAGCTCTCCGAGATCGACCACGTCGTTCTCGTCGGTGGTTCCACCCGTATGCCCGCCGTCGCCGAGCTCGTCAAGGAGCTGACCGGCGGCAAGGAGGCCAACAAGGGTGTGAACCCGGACGAGGTCGTCGCCATCGGCGCCTCGCTCCAGGCCGGTGTCCTCAAGGGTGAGGTCAAGGACGTCCTGCTCCTCGACGTGACCCCGCTGTCCCTCGGCATCGAGACCAAGGGCGGCATCATGACCAAGCTGATCGAGCGCAACACCACGATCCCGACCAAGCGGTCCGAGATCTTCACCACG
>NZ_JBUEFZ010000020.1:0-117001 GCF_054963715.1 Streptomyces sp. STAM6
ACCGGGCGTGACTCAGCCGTGCGGCACCACGGCCACCGGCGCGGGGCAGTGGTGCAGCACGGCGTGCGTCACCGACCCGATGTGCGCGCCGATCCGCGAGCGCCGGTTGCGGCGGCCGACCACGACGAGCCCGGCACCACGCGCCGCCCGCAGCAGATCCGAGGCCGGCCGCCCGAGACTGCACTCCTGGGTGACCACGACATCGGGGAACTTGTTCCGCCACTGCTCCAGGACCTGTGCCAGCACTGCTTCCTTCGCGGCGGTCACCTCGCCCTGCAGCGCGACGACGGCCGCAGCCGGCTCCGGGCTGTAGAGCGGCGGGAGGTGCCAGCTGTGCAGAGCGTGCAGCGCGGTCCCGTGCCGCCCCGCATGGGCGAAGGCGAACTCCAGGAGCTCGTCGCACGGGTGGTCGATGTCGACTCCGAGTACGACTCGACCGCGTCCCGGCTCCGTCCGGGGCTTCGGCGTGGCGGCCGGCACGGGCGGCGTCTCGGCGCGGACGAGCACGACGGGCTGCTTGCTGCGGGCCACCACGGACAGCGCGACGGAACCAACCATGAAGCCCGTGAAGGCACCGAGCCCACGCGAGCCGACGACGAGCAGCTCGGACTCCTGCGCGGCCTCGCACAGGGTCTCCGCGGGCTCACCGCAGCGCTGCGCCGTCTCGACGTCAAGGTCCGGGTGGTCCTTCCGCACACGCTCGGCCGCCTTCCTCGGGATGCGCTCGCCCCAGTGGCGCCGGGTGTCGGGGCCGATCAGCGGTGTGTGCACATCCGGTTCGATGTCCCACACATGGAGCAGTCGCAGGGGCAGGCGGCGCCTGCGTGCTTCCTCCGCGGCCCACTCGACGGCGGCGAGGCTCTCTCGGGATCCGTCCAGACCGACGGTGACGGAGCGGGACATGGGGAGACCTCCGGGTACAGGGGCTGGTGGGGTGGCTCGTTCAGAATGGCGATCCGCGACGCGTCGAGGGAGGGGCCGTATGTCCCTGGCGGAGGGCCTTCCAGGGCGTGTTTCGACGGTCCCGTCCGGCCGGTGGCTTCCCGCCCTCGGACTCGCGCGGGCAGCGGTGGCAGCACCACGACGCCCGTGCCGGTCAAGGCCGGTACGGGCGTCGTGTGGAGGTGCAACGGAGGCGACGTCAGGCCCGTCGGGCGAGGCGCGCGGTGGTGAAGCCGAGCGCACCCACGGCGACCGCCGTACCGGCCCCCGCCCAGCCGAGCGGGTCGGTGTGCAGGATCGTTTGGAGGAACGGCAGGTGGAGTGCCGCGGCCGCGAGGGCGGCGGACCCCGCCACGGCGGCCGGGAGGAAGAGGTTGTCGCGGCTCAGGAGCCGGTCACGCAGGCCGAGCACCACACCGAGCTGGGCGGCCAGCAACGCGAGGAAGAGCACACTCTGCCAGGGGGCGCCCATGCCTCTGGCGACGACACCGGCGGCAAGCGATGCGGCGGTGACCACTGTGCCCAGGAGGAGGATCCGCTGCCACAGCCCGTCACCGAGGACGTGTTGCCGCGGGGGCCGAGGGGGTCGCCGCATCACACCCGGCGAGGCGGGCTCGGCGCCCATCGCCACTCCCGTGAGGCCATGTGTGAGCAGGTTGATCCAGAGGATCTGCCCGGCGCGCAGGGGCAGCGGGAGGCCCAGCGCGGGGCCGATGAGCATCACGAGGATCTCGGCGGTCCCGCCGGCGAGGGCGTAGAGGAGGAAACGGCGGATGTTGTCGTAGACGCGCCGCCCCTCTTCGACGGCGGCCACCACGGTGGAGAGTTCGTCGTCCGTCAGCACGAGGTCGGCCGCCTGCCGGGCGACTTCGGTGCCCCGCAGTCCCATGGCGACGCCGATGTCGGCCTGGCGCAGGGCGGGACCATCGTTGACGCCGTCTCCGGTCATGGCCGTGACGTGTCCACGTGCCCGCCATGCCTGGACGATATCGAGCTTCTGCTCGGGGTCGGTGCGGGCGAAGACCCGTACGTCCGTGACATCGTGCACCTGCCCGGCTGCCAGTGCCGGGCCGGTGACCACGGTGCCGTGTGCGGTCGCCGCATCCTCGACGAGGCCGATGCGGCCGGCGACGGCTCCGGCCGTGGCCGGGTGGTCGCCGGTGATCAGTACCGGCGTGATCCCGGCCTTCCTGCAGTCGGCCAGGGTCTTGCGCGCCGTGGCTTTGGGTGGGTCGTTGATGGCGGCGAGCCCCAGCAGTCGCAATCCCTTCTCGGCGTCCCTCGCGCGAGCGGGCAGCTCGTCACGCCGGCCCGACGCCACGGCGAGTACACGGAAGCCCTGGGCGGCCAGAGTCGCCGCCTGCTCCCCGGCCCGGTCCAGCACGTGCGGTGGTTCGTCCAGGACAGCGGCGGCGATGACCGATTCGGGCGCACCCTTCAGGCAGACGAGTACGTCGCCCTCGGGCGTGCCGTGCACCGTGGTCATGCGCTTGCGGGCACTGTCGAAGGGTTCCTCGTCCCTCCTCGGGTACGGGGCCTCGAGCTCCTGGCGGCTCCGGCACCCGGCCTTGGCCGCCGCGGCGAGCAGGGCGGCCTCGGTCGGGTCGCCGAGCGCCGACCAGCGGGTGTCGGCGGAACCGGGCGCCGGCGGCCCGAGTTCGGAGTCGTTGCACAGGACAGCCGCGGTGAGCAGGTCTCGCACGGCATCCGGACCGGAGTCGCCCGCGCTCGGGCCTGCCCTGCGGACCTCCCCCGCGGGGTCGTACCCGGAACCCGTGAAGACGGCTTCGCCGTCCGACGGTGTCCAGACCCGTTCGACCACCATCCGGCCCTCGGTGAGGGTGCCGGTCTTGTCGGTGGCCAGCACCGTCACCGACCCCAGGGTCTCCACGGCCGGCAGGTGTCGCACGAGGGCGTGCCGGGCCGCCATGCGGCGCGCCCCCAGAGCGAGGGCCAGAGTGACAACGGCAGGCAGGGACTCCGGCACGGCCGCGACCGCGAGACTGATCGCCGTCACGGCCATGGTCCCCGGGGCCGCTCCTCTTGTCAGGCCGAGGACGAAGAACACCAGGCACAGGCCCAGGGCGGACAGGGCGAGCACCCGTCCAAGGGCGGCCAGCCGGTGCTGCAGCGGGGTGGGCTCAGGGCGGGTGTCGAGCAGTTCGGCGATCCGGCCCAGCGCACTGGCCGCTCCGGTCGCCGTCACACGTGCCACGCCACGGCCGCGTACGACCACTGTGCCGGCCTGGAGCGCCGACTCCTCCCGTCCGTCCAGTCCCGCGGTCTTGTCCACGGGTACCGACTCACCAGTCAGCATCGACTCGTCGACCAGCAGGGACGCCGCGTGCATCAGCCGGGCGTCGGCCGGCACGACATCCCCCTCCCCCAGCAGCAGCACGTCCCCCGGTACCACCGACGAGGAGGGGACCTGCCGGTCGGAGCCGCCTCGACGCACCCGAGCGGTGGGAGCCGACATGGCCGAGAGGGCCGCAACCGCGCGGTCCGCACGTACCTCCTGAACGACACCCACGGCCGTGTTCACCGCGATCACCAGGGCGATGACCACGGAGTCGGTGTGGTCACCGATCGCCACGGTCAGAGCGACGGCGCCGAGCAGCACCATGATCAGCGGATCGCGCAGCTGTGTCAGCACTCGGGCGTGCAGGCGGACGGGTCGTGCACCGGCCGGCGCATTGGGACCGTGCGCGACGAGGCGACGTGCCGCCTCGTCCTCGGCGAGCCCGGGATCCAGCACATCCGGTGGCCCGCCGGGGCGTGGTTCTTGCGGGACGTTCAGCCTTTCCTGCCCGGCTGTTGTGCACGTGCTGTCCACGCCCGGCGTCATCGACCGGGCCCGGGCACGGTGATGACCGGGCACTCCGCCCTGTGCAGCAGGCCATGGACCACGGACCCGAGACGCATCCCGGTGTAACCGCCGCGCCCGTGACGCCCCACGACGACGGCCAGGGCACGTGTCGAGGCGAGCGACAGCCGCTCCACCGGGTGGCCTTGTGACACCTCCTGCGTGACGTCGAGTTCGGGATACTTCTGGAGCCACGGCTCCAAGAACTCGGCCAGCGTGCGCCATTGCCGCTGCTCCGCGTCCGTGTCGTCGCCCAGACCGGCGAAGGAGCGGTGCCATGCCCACACGGCGCGCACCGCCGCGCCCCGCAGACGTGCCTCCTCGAAGGCGAACGCCACAGCTGCGCCCGAGTCGTCACTGCCGTCCACACCCACGACGAGGAACGGGTCCTCCTCAGCGATGTGTTCCGGCTCCCGCACCACGACGACCGGGCACTGTGCTCGAGCGCTCACCGGTACCACCACCGAGCCGGTGCTGAAGATCTCCTCCCACCGGCTGAGCCAACGGGAGCCCAGCACCACCAGGCGGGCGTGTGCCGCTTCCCGGCAGAGCACCGGCGCGGGCACACCGTCGAGCAACTCCGTCGTCACGGGAACGTCCGGGTGCAGTGCGCGTACGGCTTCGGCCGCCGCGGCCAGGGACTGCTTCCCCTTCGCGAGCCGAGTCAGACGGTGGGGTTCGGTGTCGACGTGCGGTGAGTCGTGAGCCGGCGGAACCGACAGCACCATGCGAAGGCCCAGCCCTCTGCGTACCGCTTCATCGGCCGCCCAGGCGAGGGCCGGCAGGGACTGCTCCTTCGGATCGACACCGACGAGTATCTCGTCACGTACGGCAGTGTTGGTCATCATTCCTCCTCGCGCGCACGACAGCTGTCGCACCGTGGGCAGTCACGGTTCACGCTGTCATCGCGGCGACGGCGGGGGCAGGGTCACCAAGTCCCGGGAGCGGGACCGAAGGTCCCGGCGGCGTCGCCCGCGAGGGTCACGCTGTGGGTCGCATGCGAGGGGCAATTCGACAGGTTCAGCCGGCGAGCGCGATGTCCTGCACGAGCTCCTCGTTGCGGCCGGACGCAGCAGGGCTGCTTGTCGCGTATCGATTCCGTGCCCGCGACGGACGGTGTCGTCACATCGGCGTCGGGTGACGGCTGTTCGCGCGACTCCCCAGCAGTGGCAGGGCCGGAGGGGGACACCGCGAGCATCGGGACCACCTGGTCTGCACCGCCAGGTCCCTGGCCCATCGAGACGTGGACAGGGGACGTCCCCGCGCCGGGTGGACACCAGCACCGGTACCGCTGTGGGGGGTGGGTGCGTGGAGCCTCACGCGACTCGGGGAATTGGAACCTGCAGGCGCCCCTCACATGCCGAGTGGCATGGCTTTCGGGTGACGACACGTCAGAAGGCTGTCGTTCTTGAGCGGCCGATCACCTGCGGTCGCCTTCATATGGTCGGCCGTATCCGGCTGACCGGGTCTGGTGACAGCAGGGGGCGCTGCTGTCAGTGTCCGGCGTGGTCGGTGTGGCTGCCGCGGTTGTCGGTGTCTGCATCGGCGGGGCTGGTGTGGACGGTGAAGGCGGCGGTGTGGACGGTGCCTTGGTGCTTGAAGTCGAGGAAGAGGCGGTAGCTGCCATTGGTGGGGGCGGTGGCCATGAAGGAGATGGCGGGGCCGGGCGTGGTGGTGCCGTCGCCGGGCTCGCCTTCGGGGTGGACATGGAGGTAGGCGAGGTCGCCGGCGCGGAGGGCGACGAGGTGGCCGTAGGCGCCGAGGTAGGGCTGAAGGTCGTCGACGGGCTTGCCGTTCTTGGTGACGTTCAGGGTCAGGTCGCTCATCTTGCCGGCGGTGAGGTCGCCGTCGAGGGTGACGGTGTAGCCGTCGACGTCGGAGGTGGCCTGCTGTGCGGGCAGTTCCCGGGGCTGATAGGGGCCGGCGACGGCGAGGTCGCTGCCCAGGGTGAGGGCGGTTGCGCCCTTCTTGGCGGGGGTGAAGTCGGCGAAGACGCGGTAGTCGCCGGCCGCGGGCAGACTGACGGGGGTGCTCCAGGTGCCGTCGGCGGCCCGTGTGGGGTGCAGATGGCGGAAGGTGTTCAGGTCGCGTGAGGCGACGATGAGGTGCAGTTCCTTGTCGTGAGAGCTGGTGTAGTCGGTGACCGCCTTGCCGCTGTCGTCCTTGATGGCGAAGCGCAGGGGCGCCTCCTGGCCGGCCGTGAGGCGCGGCGTCTTGAGGTCCAGGGTGTAGCCGTCCTGCGAGACCTGCAGTCCGCCGGGGAGTGCCGGCGCCTGCCCGGTGTGCTGGTCGCTGTGGTCGTTCATCGCTTCGCTCCTCTGATGTGGGGCGTGCTGTGCCGTACGGGCCTTGCTGGTGAGTGGATCGGCCGCCGCGCCTATGCCGTACGCGCCGGTGAAGGCTGCCGCGAGGGCTGCGCCGTAGAGGCTGATCTTCGTTGCGGTGTTCATGGTCGTCTCCCGTGTCGTGCAGGGCCGGAGCGGCGCGCCGTCCGCGTCAATGCAGCCCAGAATACCCCCTGGGGGTATGAGGTCCACGCCGCTGCCGGGTTTGCTTTTCATACCGGGAGGGGGTATATCTTTGCCTGACCTAGATACCCCTGGGGGGTATTCGACCCGGGTCTGGAGAACTGATATGTCTTCGTCTTGCTGCTCCCCGAACAACACCTGCTCCACGGCGGCCGAGTCGTCGGTCACCGTGGAGGGCGTCCGCACCGTCTACGCGGTGGCCGGAATGACCTGTGGCCACTGCGAGGAGACGCTCACCCGGGCTGTCGGCGCCGCCGAGGGCGTCATCCGTGTCGAGGTCGACCTCGACGCCGGTCAGGTCGTCGTCATCAGCGCCGGCGGCCTGGACGACAAGGTGATCGCCCGAGTTGTCGACGACGCCGGCTACGAGGTCACCGGCCGCGCGGCCTGATTCGCCCGCCCCTACCCGTACCCGCCGCCGGGGCCTCCGAGGACCCCGGCCCCCGCCAGCACGAGGAGCATCATGACCACCACTGCTGCCGGCACCGCCGAGGTCGAGCTCGCCATCGGCGGCATGACCTGCGCCTCGTGCGCGGCCCGGATCGAGAAGAAGCTCAACCGGATGGAGGGCGTGACCGCCACCGTCAACTACGCCACCGAGAAGGCCAAGGTCACCTACGACGCCGGGGTGAGCGTCGCGGATCTGATAGGGACCGTCGAGGCCACCGGCTACACCGCCCGCGAGCCCGAACCGCCGAGCGCGCCGGCCGATGACGCCGGCGCGGGCGGCGCGGGCGGGGAGAGCGCGGACGTGGTGGATCCCCTGCGACCCCTGCGGCAGCGGCTGATCACCGCGCTGGTGCTGTCGGTTCCGGTGATCGCGACGGCGATGATCCCTGCCCTGCAGTTCGACTACTGGCAGTGGCTCTCCCTGACCCTGGCCGCCCCGGTCGTGACCTACGCGGCCTGGCCGTTCCACAACGCCGCGTTCACCAACGCCCGGCACGGCACCGCCACCATGGACACCCTGATCTCGGTGGGTACGTCGGCAGCCTTCCTGTGGTCGCTGTGGGCCCTGTTCTTCGGGACCGCCGGCACGCCCGGCATGACCCATCCGTTCGAGTTCACCGTTGCGCGCACCGACGGTTCGGGGAACATCTACCTGGAGGCCGCGGCCGGTGTGACCGCGTTCATCCTGGCGGGCCGCTACTTCGAGGCCCGCTCCAAGCGGAAGGCCGGAGCCGCGCTCAAGGCGCTGCTGGAGCTCGGCGCGAAGGACGTCACCGTGCTGCGCGGCGGCAGGGAGGAGCGCATCCCGACCGGCGAGCTGCAGGTCGGCGACCATTTCGTGGTCCGCCCCGGGGAGAAGATCGCCACCGACGGCGTGGTGGCCGAGGGCGCATCGGCCGTGGACGCCTCGATGCTCACCGGTGAGTCCGTCCCCGTGGAGGTCTCGGCCGGCGACCTCGTCATCGGAGCCACCCTGAACGCCGGCGGCCGTCTGGTCGTGGAGGCCACCCGGGTCGGCGCCGACACCCAGCTCGCCCGCATGGCCAAGCTCGTCGAGGACGCCCAGAACGGCAAAGCCGCTGCCCAGCGCCTCGCGGACAAGATCTCCGCCGTGTTCGTGCCCGTCGTCGTCGCGCTCGCGCTCGGCACCCTCGGCTTCTGGCTCGGCAACGGAGCGGGCTGGACCGCCGCGTTCACCGCCGCCGTGGCGGTACTGATCATCGCCTGCCCCTGCGCCCTGGGCCTGGCGACTCCGACCGCGCTGATGGTCGGCACCGGGCGCGGCGCCCAGCTCGGCATCCTGATCAAGGGACCCGAGGTCCTGGAGTCCACCCGCAAGGTCGACACGATCCTCCTGGACAAGACCGGCACCGTCACCACCGGCAAGATGACCCTCCTCGCCGTCCACACCGCCGACTCGACGGACGAGACCGAGACGCTGCGCCTGGCGGGCGCCCTGGAGCACGCCTCCGAGCACCCCATCGCCCAGGCCGTCGTCCAGGGTGCCACCGCCAAGGTGGGGGGTCTGCCCGCTCCGGAGGACTTCACCAACATCGCCGGCCTCGGCGTGCAGGGCATCGTCGACGGGCATGTGGTCCTCGTCGGCCGGGAGAAGCTTCTGGCCGACTGGGCGATCGAGCTGCCCGCCGCGCTGAAGGAGGCCAAGGACCGGGCGGAGACCGCCGGCCGGACCGCCATCGCGGTGGCCTGGGACGGCGAGGCCCGCGCGGTCCTGGAGGTCGCCGACGCCGTCAAGGACACCAGCGCCGAGGCCATCACCCGCCTCAGGGCCCTCGGGCTGACCCCGGTCCTGCTGACCGGCGACAACCAGGCCGTCGCCGAAGCAGTGGCTGCCGAGGTCGGCATCGAGCAGGTCATCGCGGAAGTGATGCCCGAGGACAAGGTCGACGTGGTCAAGCGCCTTCAGGCCGAAGGCCGCAGCGTGGCCATGGTCGGCGACGGTGTCAACGACGCCGCGGCTCTCGCCCGGGCCGACCTGGGGCTGGCCATGGGCACCGGCACCGACGCCGCCATCGAGGCAGGCGACCTGACCCTGGTCCGCGGTGACCTGCGGGCGGCGGCCGACGCGATCCGCCTGTCCCGCAAGACGCTGGGCACGATCAAGTCCAACCTGTTCTGGGCCTTCGGCTACAACGTCGCCGCCCTGCCGCTGGCCGCCGCCGGACTGCTCAACCCGATGATCGCCGGAGCCGCCATGGCGTTCTCCTCGGTCTTCGTCGTCGGCAACTCCCTGCGCCTGCGGTCCTTCCGCCCCCTCTCCTGAATCCTGCGGAACAGGGCCCCCGACCGGTCATCACCGGCCGGGGGGCGGCCCTACCGCTCTCGGCTTCACGTGCGTCGCCGACGGAACACATCGCGGGGGTCCGTCGTTGGCCATATACCCCCTAGGGGTAATGGCTTACTCGTCGAGAAGGGATCGCCATGCACGGTTACACGGCCCACAAGGACGACGTCCTCAAGCGGCTGCGCCGTATCGAGGGCCAGGTCCGCGGCCTGCAGCGCCTGGTCGAGGACGACACCTACTGCATCGACGTCCTCACGCAGGTCAGCGCCACCACCAAGGCCCTGCAGTCCTTCGGGCTCACCATGCTGGAGGACCACCTCCACTCCTGCGTGGCCGACGCGATCGCCGAGGGCGGGGACGAGGCCAGGGACAAGGTCGCCGAGGCCTCCCAGGCCATCGCTCGCATGGTCCGGGCCTGAGCGGTCAGGGGCTGCACCCGTCGCCGGTGCGCCTCCTCGGCCGAGGGTGAGGCCGGAGCGGTACCGCCGAACGCACGCGACAGGCGACCCGCTGCCGCCGTCGCGCTATGCTCCCCGGCATGCTTGCGGCCCGGCCGATCCACAGCGGTCCGCGGTCCCGTTCTCGAGCAGCGGGCCCGCAGTGGACGTGGGTCCTCGTCTCCCTACTTCTCGCACTGGTGTACACACACGGGGTCAGCGCGGAGAGCGCCGCGGGCCACGCGCACCCCCGTACCACGTTCCTCGCGACAGCCGGGCCCACCCAAGACGGGCCTTCGGTCACGCGGGCCGAGCTGCCCGGCTCGCCCGCCGGCCACCGGCACGACACGCACGGCTCGTCCGCCGGCCACCGGCACACCGATCACCGTGACGCTCCCGAGCTCGGCCACCACGAAGCTCCCGAGCCGGACCACGCGGCTCACCAGTGCGTGTCCGGCCAGCCGGAAAAGGGCGTCGCGCTGCCCGGCCCGTGCGAGTCCCCGGCCATCGGGCCCCCGCACCCGCATGCGACCCCGTCCCCCGGACCCGCGGTAGTCCCCCGGGCACCTGTTCCCGTGCCACCCTCAGCGGTCCTGCGGATCTAGGCCCTTCACGCCGCCCAACCGGTCGACGACACCGGTGGGTGCGCCCACACATCTCCGCCCGCGTGCCGACAGCGGATCTGTCGTGCCTTACGAGGCACGTCCGCAGCCCGACTACGGCCGATGCGGTGCCGAGCCATGCGTCGACTCACGCTGCGCCGTGCCCGGATGCCCGCTCTCCGGCCGCCCTGCCTGCCGCACGGCTCGTTGCCGGCCCCCGCCGGGCCAGTCGCAGGCCCCGACAGACCCCACCTCGAAAGGTCAGCTTTGTCTTCCTCCTCCGGTCTTCGCACGACCCTGTCCCCGGCCCCCTCGCAGCCGACCCGCAGCCAGCGCCGCTCCAACCTCAGGCGGGAAGGAGCCTCCCTGCCCTGGCGCTACCTCGGCTACGTCGGCTACTACGTCGGTGCCGGGCTTATCAGCGGCGCAGTCGTCCACCACCCCATGGACCCCACCCGCTACTCGATGATCGCGGCGTCCGGCGTGCTGGTCTTCCTGCTCGCCACCGTCCTCAACGACATCGTCCTCGCGTCCGAGAAGCCCGTCCTGTCACGCACGCTGCGCGTGCTCGGCACCTCGACGATGCTCTCGTTCGGCCTCGGCATGCTCAGTGGCGGCATGCAGCACTTCGCGGACCTGCCGGAACGCTGTGCCGTGCTGATACCGCTGGGCATCGTCCTCTCCTTCGTCGCCTACTTCCTGAAAGAGGCCAAGAAGCCGTGGCGGCGCATCTTCGGCCTCATGGGACTGGCCATCCTCGTCATCACGGCCGCGACGTTCCTGGGCCTGCGCCACATCGCTCCCACCATGGCCGAGTCCGGAGGGGGACACAGCCACAGCGACGTACCCAAGAAGGGAAGCGACGAACGCCATGAAGGCGATCACGGCACCGGTACCGGCACTGCCGATCCGTCCCCCGCGCCGACCACCTCTCCCCAGGACACCCACCCCAGCAAGGAGCCCGGGCACGACGACGGTCATCAGCATTGAGATCACGGCTCGAACAGTGGCGATTCAGCGGGTCGTCGTGATGCCGTAGGAGGCCAGCCGTTCCGGCAGGTCGCTCAGCGCTGCCAGCTGTTCGAGGACGCCGGCCGGCAGACCGCGCGTGAGGAGCGCGCGCACGACGTGGGCGGCCACCAGGCCCGTCGCGTGGCTCTGCCCCTTCCCCGTGAGCGTCAGAGTCACGTGGCGGTCGCCGCGACGGGCGTCGGCCCGGAGGGCGAAGCCGTCCCCGCCGACGTGGACGCGGCTGAACACGCCGGTCAACAGCCGCTGCCGGCGTGGCCCGCGAGCGCCACGCAGCAACCCGGCCCGGCGCACTGCGAACAGGGTCGTGGTCAGCGGCCGGGAGTCCAGGCACAGCCGTGTGGTCACCTCCGGGACGCCGAGGGTGCGCCGCAGGGTGTACTGGTCGGAAAACGGGAACGAGTGGGCGGTCCGCACACCGAATCCGGGCAGTGAAAGCCGCTGCGCGGGGGCGGCGACGGGCTCGCTGAGGCCGGCGACCGTCCACCGCACCGCGTCGGCGCCGTGCCGCTCCCCCGCGCCGAGCAGCACGGTCAGGTCGATCCGCTCGGCGCCGCCGACGGCCTCGTGGACACGCCGGGCGAGCAGGTTGGTCAGTCCGGGGAGGAAGGTCCCAGCGCCCTCGCGGCGCGGCGGTCGCCCCACGAGTTGGTCGACCTGCTCCGAATGGTCGCCTTGGCGCCGCGGCCGCGCGGGTGGGCGCCGCCCTTCCCTCGGCTGCGGCCAGGAGCCGGTCGAGGGTGCCGTCGGCAGCCAAGGGGCGAACCGCCCGTGCACCGCCTGCACTCCCTGGCCGCGCGCCCGTCTGCCCCACCAGGAACAAGGAACCTGCCGACCGGCCCCCCGCACGCGAAGTCCACCAGTCACGACCGGGCAAAGGCGTCCACCACGATGTCGGCGAGCAGCGCACCCGCCGTGCCGTCCGGATCGAGATCGGGGTCGTAGATGGTGACGTTGAACCCGCAACAGAGCGGGGAGGCCAGCAACGGACGCAACAAGGCGACGAGTTCGGCGGGCAGAAGTCCGTCGGCGTCGGGGCTGTCCACGGCGGGCATGACGCCCGGGTCCAGGACGTCGGCATCCAAGTGGACCCAGAAACCGGACACGTCCGGGGTCGCGAAGGACTGTGCGGTGGCCCGGGCGAGCACCTCCGCGCCCCACTCGCGCAGGTCGCCCACGGTCACCACGGGGATCTTCAGGGCAGCGAGTTCGACGCAGTCCTCATCGTCCCGGAAGGCGTCGCGGATCCCGAAGAACCGCACGTCCTCGTCCCGCAGATAGGGCTTGAGTCCTTCCAGATCCGTCAGGTCGTCCTGCCCCCGCCCGGTGGCCAGCGCGACCTCCTCGCCGCCGGCCGCGCCGATCCGACCGGAGTTGCCCGGGTGCCGGAAGTCCGGCGAGGCATCGACCGCGACGAGCCCGTACCGCCCCAGGCGGCGCAGGGCGAGCGAGGCGCCGAGCTGAATCGAGCAGTCGCCACCGAGTACGACGGGAAAGTCCCCCCTGCGGACATGGTGCTCGATCCGGTCGGCGAGCTCGCGGGTGTAGGAGGCGAGCGCTGCAGCGTTGAAGACCCCGTCACCCTCCTGCCAGTCCCCGCGGTCGTACCGCGGCGGCACCACCACACCACCCTCGCGCGCACTCAGCCGTTGTACGATCCGCTGTTCCCGCAGGGCTCCGGCGAGCTTGTAGCAGCCGGGGACGGTGCCGGGGGCGGGCGGGCGCAGGCCCAGGTTGGAGGGGGCGTCGACCACCACGATGTTCCGCATGCGGCCCATCCTCGGCGACGTAGAGCCGACCCTTCAACCGGATTTGGGCAAGCCAAGAGTCCCGCCCGACCATGTGGCCGTGGACAACGGCAACTCCGCCCGCATCTTCCGGGCCTGCCTCCGCCGACGCGGGATCAGGGCCACGTCCCCAGAACGCACCGATCGACTCGGCGGCCGCAAGCGGCGCCGGAAACGGCCCTGCGGATGCGACAGGGCGGCATACCGACGCCGCGACGTCGTCGAACGCTCACCCGCGCCGACACCCTCGTCCGGCTCTGTAGGTGATCGACAAGACGGCCCCTGAGTACCTGACAGAAAGCCTGGTCACAGCCATATCTTCCTCCTGGCTGCGTACGCAGTGCTGCGGGCGGCGCTCGGGCCCGAGCTGTACGAGGCCGTATTGGCCGTCCGCCGCGCGGAGGCGGAGCTGTTCGCGATGTTCACCGCCGCGGACGTCGTCGAGGCCGTCCGCTGGCGGTATTGACTGGCTACTCCTCGGGCTCCCAGGCGATCAGCTGCTCGAACACCTGCTGGTCGCCCTCGATCTTCAGGTCGCTCAGCGTGAGGCGGCCCCAGACGAAGAGGAGCAGTTGCTCGGCCGTGCCCGTGGCCGCAGCGGAGGCGGGCGCGGCGTCGTTCGTGAGGGGTGCGGGCCAGGCGCCGGTGCCGTCCAGCGTGAGGAGCCAGGAGCGGCCCTCGGTGGCGTGGTAGTGGATGGTGGCGGCCTCGTGCGGCCAGGGCGCCGGGGTGGAGTTGCAGGTGTCGAGAAACTCGGCCACGCCGTCGATCGCGACGTCCGCCGGCATCCGCTGCACGGCGCCTGCGGCGAGCTGGGCGTCGTAGGTGTGCACCAGCACCTCGTGCACCCGGCGCCGGGCAACGCCCCAGGCATTCGCCGGCGACACGCCGGCGCTCCACCACGTCCAGCACTCGCGCTCCGGGCCGGCCTCGCGCAGGGCACTCAGCAGCAGCTCGTTCGACTCGGCGTACCAGGACAACAGCGCCTGGCGCTCGCGCGGCACCTCCGCGGCGTCCTTGGCCGGCGGAGCCTCGGCCGGGCCCGCGGCGACGATCGCGGCCCACCAGCGCTGGCCCGTACCCAGGTGCTGCACCAGATCGAACAACGTCCACTCGGGGCAGGAGGGCACCGGCGCGTCAAGGCTGGGCGCGGCGGCAACCGCACTCCTGAAGGCGGCCGACTGCTCGTCGATCAGTTGCAGCAGGGCGGAATACTCAAGACTCTCTGTCACCTCGCTTACCTATCACCCCGACTCAGCCGATCGCACCGTATTTTCCAGGCCGTCAGCTGCGGGGGTTGGAGCACCTAATAGACTGCCTGGTCGTAGCCATATGCCCTTCCTGGCTGGCTCGTTGAACGCGTCATAGGACTGGGTCCGCCCCCACTCTCGCCACAAGAGCACTGCCGTGCGTGAGTGCACGCACTCAAAGATGCCCGTGTGGATGCTCAACAGGGTTCAGCGTTGGGCTGCTTCCTGCGGATCCTCGGATCGTTGGTCTGGTGTGTCGTTGGCTGACGCCCAGTGGGCACGCATCGAGCCATTGCTGCCGGACCGGACACCTCGCCGTGGTGGGCGGTGGCGGGGTCACCGGCAAGTGCGCCGTGCGATCGCGTTCAAGTACCGCACTGGGACGCCGTGGATGGCGCTGCCCGGTGTGACTGAGCACGATAGGCGGCCCAGATGGACAACTCCGATGCTCAGTCCTTCGGTCTGTGCCTCGTGCCGGGCGTCAACGCCAGCTCGATTCTGGTGAGCGAGCCGGCAGTCAGTGTTGCTTCAGCCGTGTCGGCGTCAGCGAACGGCAGGCCGTGCCTCCGCCGCGGCGAGGGCGACGGACTTCCTGACCGTCTCCAGAGCCGATGCTTTTTCCTGGTCGGTCATGCGGGCCGGTCCGTAGGTGATCACGGGGCTGAGGACCTGGTAGCCGACGAACTCCAGCATGCCGCGGTGGATGTGGAACAGGAAGTCGTCCATCGAGCCGAAGGCGCCATCAGAACGGAACCTTGAGCATGGCGGGCAGCGAGAACCACCACAGGGGGAACGACAGCACGAGCAGATCAGCGGCGAGCAGTCGATCGAGATGGGCCTTGACGGTGGCGTCGAGCGTCCCGTCCTTGACCGCGCGCTGCTGCTCGGCCTGCGGCTTGAAGTGACCTTCCACCGGCGCGAACTCCTCACGGCCGAGAGTGGGGGTCCATGCTTCGGAGTAGAGGTCGAGGACGCCGACCTGGTAGCCGACATCACGAAGCGTCTGAGCCGCGGTGGCCATGGGCGGTGCTGAACGAATGGGGCTCAGGGTGCGCGTGAACGATCAGACGGGCGGCCAGGTGGTGGCGCATTCACCGTTGCACACCGACCTCGACGGGTTCGCGGTGCCCTTGTCGAAGCGGTAGAGCGTGAAGCCGGCTCCGTTGACCACGACGGAGTCCAGGTGCCCCGCCCTGGCGGCGCTGAGCTGGACCCACCTCTTGGCAGCCGGACGCGTAGCGGGCCTGCCGGGGTCGTTGGCCCAGTCGCCGGTGCCAGGCCGGGCCTTGTTCTGCTGCGCCGTCCCGCTCAGGAAACCGAGCTCAGGTGCCGCACCGGCCTGCTCGGCGCCGGTGGAGCTGTTCTGGCCCCCAGCACCGGTCTCCTCGCCGTCGCCGCCGCAGGCGGTCAACAGCATGGTGCCGGCCACGGCGGCAGCAGCGATCATTCCGAAGCGCTTGTCGAGCATCGGGCTCTCCCCCTGTGTCGTGCGCTCCGGCCTTCCGGAGCCTTCGCCACGAGGTACGGGCACGGCCCGTGGGCACCCTCAGCCGGTTACGCCCTTGAGACAGCCCCAGGACCGACCGCAGCCGGACTGCAGACGACGTCGGCATTCCGCGCACCACGGGAACACTTCCTGGTAGTGCCCTCGTGTGCTCGACGGACGACAGAGAGGCGCCGGCCCCGCCCCTCCACTACCCACTGGCGCGACGCCGCTGGACGTATGTCACCCAGTCGGTGGTGTGGCTCGCATGCCCTCCAGCAGTGCGGCCAGGTAGCGACGGGCCGTGTCGATTCGATCGGCGGGAGTGCCGTCGTGGACGTCCACGGCATGGGCGATGCCGCACATGAGTGGGACCAGATCGCTGGGAGCCAGGTCAAGGCGGACCACCCCGGCCTGGCGCGCCCGGTCGAGGAGTGTGGCGCCGGTCGACGCCAGCATCTCTTTGAGTTCCGTGGTGCGCGTCAGGGCGTCCGTAGGTGCGGCGGTGACCTTGGAGAGGGACACGTCGGTGACCTGTGCTTCAACGATCCGTGTCAGGAAGCCCTCCAGCGCGCGCCAGGGATCGGTGTCGGTCAGCGCGTGCTCGCCGTGGGCGGCCAGGGCTTCGAGGCAGGGGGTGGCCACGGACTCCAGCAGTGCTTCGGGGGTGGCGAAGTGCCGGTAGACGGTGCCGACACCGAGCCCGGCGCGGCGGGCGACGTCGTTGAGCTGCAGCGCCGTGCCGTCATCGACCAGGCCGCGGGCGACGGCGATGATCCGTTCCCAGTTTCGGGCCGCGTCCTTACGCAGTGGAGTCGTCCTCATGAGGGCAGCCTAATCGGATGGTCCATCCGGGTGATCCCATGTCCCGCCCCCGTGTCATATATCGGGGCACGCGGCCGAGAGGGGCGCATGCCGCTTGCTCAGTCTGCGCACGGCCTCAGCGACGCGGGGGTCGGTCGCCGCGCGGAACGGCGCCACCGGGCGGGCCTGGGCGCCGATGACGATGCCGGTCCGACCGGTCAGGGCGTCGTCGGTGGCGGCGATGATCGAGGGCCTGGCCGCCAAGGACGCGGGACCCGAGGTCGAACGCTCGAATCGGCGGCGTACCAGCGGCCACAGCAGCCGCAGGGCCGGCGAGACGATCTTCGGGTCGGCCAGGGTGCCGTTGGTCATGTCGGTAGCCGCTCCTCCCGGGTCGGCAGCGAAGACCGACACGCCCGTGCCTTCCAGCCGCGTGGCCAGATCGAGCGTGTAAGCGAGATGGGCGAGTTTCGCGCGGCCGTACCAGTGGAAGCCGTAATAGCCGCCGGGCGGCTCGACGGCGTCGAACACTCGCTTCGCGACCCCGACAGCACCCGATGTCACGTTCACGATCCTGCTCGGCGCACCGGCGGACAGGGTGGGCAGCAGCAGTTCGGTCAGCAGGTACGGCGAGAGATGGTTGACGACGAACGACGCCTCGACACCACCGAAGTCGCGTCGGTCCGCGAACATCGCCCCCACATTGTTGACCAGCACGGTCAGCGGCTCGCCCGAGGCGACATGGTCGCAGGCGATCCGCTCGGCGAGCGCACGCACTTCGTCGAGCGAGGCCAGGTCGGCGGACAGAAACCGACCAGGGCGTTCGGGGCCCGTCGCGTTGATCCGGTCGACAGCCCGGGCGCCCCGGTCGGCGTTGCGCCCGACCACGGTGACCGAGAACCCGGCAGCAGCCAGCCCTAGCGCCGTCTCCAGACCGATTCCGGCCGTTCCGGCCGTGATTACCGCTGTTCTCGTCATGACTTGTCCCCCAGCAGGCATCCGGATCACTCATCCGCTTAGCGCGACCGTAACACACAACCGGATGAATCATCCGCTTACGTTTGATGCATCGACCAGATGATGTGCCGCCCTGGCACAGGTGGGCTGGTCGCAACAATCCGTCACTTCCAGCACTCGCCCGCGGACATCACCGGTGGCGGGTGCTCCTCCAGGCCAACACGTGGTGCGACGGGGTTCCGCGAGACCTCGGCCTGATCATCCCCTCCGTCAGGCACAAGGGACAGAGCCCCCAGCCGCCAGCCTCTCCCCGCCCTCGGTGAGCGCCCGAGCCCGAGGCGTATCCAAGGCCGTCGAAGGGGGCCACGCTGGTTCACCGCACTGAGGAAGGGGCACCAGGTGTCGGCGTTGCGCGAACAGCGCAACTCGGGCAGCACTCCATCGCCCTTCAAAACGGCCCACGAACCAGCGTCGACACGCCTCGCATGGTGGCCTCACGCACACCCGCCCCCGGAACTATGGTGTCCCGCCACATACGCCCTTGACCTGCGCATTCCTACGGTATGGCGACACGAACACGTCCCGTCAACTGCCAGGAAGTGGTGCCGATGTCCTCCCCCGCGACCGCTCCACCCGCGGAGTCGAATCTCAAGCGCATCGTCGCCGCGAGCCTCATCGGCACCACCATCGAGTGGTACGACTTCTTCCTCTACGGGTCGGCCGCCGCACTCGTCTTCAACTCGTTGTTCTTCCCCGGCTCCGACCCGCTCGTCGGCACCCTGCTGTCGTTCCTGACCTATGCCGTCGGGTTCGCCGCGCGCCCGCTCGGGGCGCTGGTGTTCGGGCATTACGGGGACCGGCTCGGGCGGAAGAAGCTGCTCGTACTCAGCCTGCTGCTGATGGGCGGGGCGACCTTCGCCATCGGGCTGCTGCCGACGCACGCCACCATCGGGACCGCGGCGCCCGTGCTGCTCACGGTGTTGCGGCTGGTGCAGGGGTTCGCCCTCGGCGGTGAGTGGGGCGGGGCCGTGCTGCTGGTGTCGGAGCACGGGGACGCCCGGCGGCGGGGGTTCTGGGCCTCGTGGCCGCAGACCGGGGCGCCGGCCGGGCAGTTGCTCGCCACCGGGGTGCTGTCGGCGCTGACCGCGTTGTTGTCGGACGCGGCCTTCGCCTCGTGGGGCTGGCGCGTGCCGTTCCTGCTGTCCGGGGTGCTGGTGATCGTGGGTTTGTGGATCCGGCTGTCCGTCGATGAGTCGCCGGTCTTCAAGGCCGCGCTTTCGCAGGCCGAGGCGCGCAAGGCGGAGGCGACCTCGGTGGAGAAGATGCCGCTCGTTGCCGTGCTGCGGCACCACTGGCGCGATGTGCTGGTGGCGATGGGCGCCAGGATGGCGGAGAACATCAGCTACTACGTGATCACCGCGTTCATCCTCGTCTACGCGACGACATCGGCCGGGCTCAGCAAGCAGACCGCGCTCAACGCCGTACTCGTCGCGTCCGCCCTGCACTTCGCGGTGATCCCCGGGTGGGGTGCGCTGTCGGACCGGATCGGGCGGCGACCCGTGTACCTGATCGGTGCCATCGGGGTGGGGGCGTGGATGTTCCCGTTCTTCGCGCTGATCGACTCCGGCAGCTTCGGCGGTCTGCTGCTGGCCGTCAGCGTGGGACTGGTGCTGCACGGCGCGATGTACGCGCCGCAGGCGGCGTTCTTCTCCGAGATGTTCGCGACCCGGATGCGCTACTCCGGGGCTTCCATCGGGGCGCAGTTCTCGTCGGTCGCGGCCGGTGCGCCTGCTCCGCTCATCGCGACGGCGCTGCTGGCCGACTACGACAGCTCCACGCCGATCGCCCTCTACGTCATCGCCGCCGCGCTGATCACCGTGGTCGCGATCATGTGTGCGAGGGAGACCCGCAACCGGGATCTGGCCGACGTGGCCGAGACCGAGCGGGTCGTGGCCGGCCGCTGACCGCGCCATCAGGACCGTGCGCGACGGCCGGTCGCCCTCCCGGGGGCGGCCGGCCGTTTCAGCGTGCGACCGCCGAGGACATGGCGTGCAGGCGCAGCGCCAGCTGGACCTCCAGGGCCCGGGCGGGCGACTGCCAGTCGTCGCCGAGCAGCCTGCCTATGCGTTCGAGGCGCTGCGCCACCGTGTTGACGTGGACGTGCAGGGCGTCCTTGGTACGGGCGGGGCTCATACCGCTCGCGAAGTACGCGTCGAGGGTACGGACCAGGTCGGTGCCGCGACGCCGGTCGTACGCGACGACCTGGCCGATGGTGCGGGTCACGAACCCGGCGATGTCCCGGGTGTCGGCGAGGAGCAGGCCGAGGAACCCGAGGTCCTGGGCGGCGGCACCCTCGCCCGAGCGGCCGAGCAGTTCCAGGGCGTCCAGGCAGCGGCGGGCCTCCGCGTACGCCGCGGGTATCGCGTGAGGACGAGTGGCGGGCGCGTCCACCGGGGAGGAGGCACCGACCGTGACCGGTTCACGCAGGGTCCCGCCGAGATGCCGGGCCGTCTGGGCGGCGAGGTCGGCCGCGGTGTCACCCTCGCCGAGGGGAAGCAGCAGGACGGTGCCGCCGTCCCGGGCGGAGGCCAGTCCGTGCCGGGTGGCCGCCAGGTGCGAGGCGGCGGACCACAGGCGCCCGCGGTCGGCGCTCTTCCCCTCGGCCGAGCGCTCCGCGGGATGCTCGGCGGGTCGTTCGGCGGTGCCGGAGGCGGCGGGTCCGTGGACGTGCCGGTCGAGGCGGGCGAGGCGGGCGGCCAGCACGACGTGCGGGGCGTCGAAGTCCGCACGGAGCCGGGACGCCCGCTCTCGCAGGAGCCGGCGGTCCCGGTCGGGGGCGTCGAGCAGGTCGTCCAGCAGCTCGCCCCGTACGCGCTGTTCGGCCTCGCCCGCGGAGCGGCGGGCGAGCAGCAGCAGGGAGGTGACCATGGCGGCTCGTTCCAGGGTGCGCCGGTCGACCGGGTCGAGCCGTGGCTGGCCGTGCAGCACGAGGGCACCGAACACCTCACCGCCCGCCGCGACGGCCGCCACCCAGTCGTCCTCCCGGCGTACGGCACGGCCGTCGCCGTATGCCGAGGAGGGGGGCCTCGCGGTGAACTCGACCGATCCGTCAAGGACTTCGGAGAGGGCCGCGGTGACGTCCTGGACGCCTCCGCCGCGCAGGACGAGTTCGGTGAGCCGGTCGTGGACGTCGGACGCCCGCTCGATGACGCCGCTGTGGGCGCGGATGGTCTCGTTGGCCCGTTCGAGCTCGGCCAGGGCCGATCTCGTCTCGGCGAGGAGGTTGGCGGTGTCGATGGCGACGGCAGCGTGGGCGGCGAAAGAGCCGAGGAGGGCCACCTGTTCGCGCCCGAAGACCCGGGCCCGGCGGTCCGCCGCGAAGAGCACGCCGATCACCTGGCTGCCGAGGGTCAGCGGAACACCGAGGATGGCGACGAGTCCCTCGTCCCGGACGCCCGAGTCGATCGCGTGGGTGTGCCGGAACCGCTCGTCGTCGAAGTAGCTCTCCGTGACATAGGGGCGTGCCGTCTGGGCGACGAGGCCGCCGAGGCCCTCGCCCATGCCGAGGCGCAGCTGCTGGAAGCGGGCCGAGACGGAACCCTCGGTGACCCGCATGTAGGTGTCGCCGGCCGCCGGGTCGTTGAGGCTCAGATAGGCGACCTCGGTGCCGAGCAGGGAGCGGGCGCGCTGGACGATGGCCCGCAGTACGGCGTCGAGGTCCCGGAGACCGGCGAGATCGTGCGCCGTCTCGAAAAGCGCCGACAGCTCGGCCTCCCGGCGACGCCGCCCTTCGAGCTCGGCGCGGACGCGCAGCGCGAGCTGTTTGGCGCGCTCCAGCGCGGCCAGCGCGTCGGGGTCGGCACCGTCGGCACGGGCGAGCAGCACCGGCCGGTCGTAGGCCTCGCCGGCCGCTCCACGGGCGAGGAGCTCCAGGTAGGAGAGCTGTTCTTCGGACATGGTCACAGGGATACCTGTCGTACGGGGCATCGCACCAGCCCTGTGGAAAACCGGTAGGCCCCCTCGGCGCGGTCCGCCGGGCCGCTTCCGGCCGGGCCGAGACGTCAGTGCGGAGGCGCCGTCAGTGTGGCCGGGTGGAGGCACCGCCAGTGCGGCCGGGCGGCGGCGGCCGTCAGTGCGCGGACCAGCCGCCGTCGAGGGCGAGTGAGGTACCGGTGATGAAGGAGGCATGGGGGGTGCAGAGATAGGCGACGGCCTCGGCGACCTCGTCCGGTTCGACGAGTCGTTTCAGTGCCGAGTCCTTCAGCAGGACGTCGGTGAGGACGCGCTCGCGGGGGATGCCGTGGGCTGCCGCCTGGTCGGCGATCTGCGTTTCGACGAGAGGAGTGCGTACGTAGCCGGGGTTGACGCAGTTGGAGGTGACGCCGTGCGGCGCGCCTTCGAGGGCCGCGGTCTTGGACAGCCCTTCGAGGCCGTGTTTGGCGGCCACATAGGCGGACTTGTAGGCGGAGGCGCGCAGCCCGTGGACGGAGGAGAGGTTGACGATGCGGCCCCAGCCCTGTGCGTACATGTCCGGCAGGGCACCTCTGATCAGGCGGAACGGCGCTTCCAGCATCACGGTGAGCACGGTGCGGAAGACATGGGGCGGGAACTGTTCGATGGGGCGTACCAGTTGCAGTCCGGCGTTGTTGACGAGGATGTCGGTGCCTGCGGCGGCGGCTTCGGCGGCGTCGAGGTCCGTGAGGTCGAGGTGGACCGGTTCGACCGCGCCGGCGAGTCCCCGGGCCTGTTCGGTGAGTGCGGCCAGGCCGGTGGCGTCCCGGTCGACGGCCCGGACCTTGGCACCGGCCGCCGCCAGGCGCAGGGCGCATGCGCGGCCGATGCCGCCGGCGGCGCCGGTGACGAGCGCGGTGCGTCCGCCGAGGTCGAGGGCGACGGAGTGCGGGGCGGGCCCCGGGACGGTATCCGGGCCGTGGGCCGGGGCGTTGCCCGTGCCGTGCACCGGGGCGATGCCCCTGCCGTGGACCGGATCCGGGACCGGGCCGGGGGCCGGATCGTGAGCCGGACCGGTGCCGGAGGCTGGGGGCGGGGTGAGCGCGGTCATGTTCCGCACCTTAAGGACCGCCGACGCTGCCACCGATGTGGTCCGCGCCCATACTTCAGCTGACAGACGTGGTGGCGAACCATGTGGGTGCGTCGGTCAGGGCCTGCTTGATCCGGAAGAGATCGGGCTCCCGCAAGGACGGCAGCGCGTCCGTGGGGAACCAGCTCACGTCCAGCGACTCGTCGTCGTTGACCCTGGCCTCGCCGCCCACGGCACGGCAGCGGAACGTGATGTCCATGTACTGGCACCGGTCGCCATTGGGATAGGTGAGCGGTTCGGGCTGGGCCGCGACCAGCACCACGCGCTCCGCCTCGCACCGGACGGCGGTCTCCTCGTACACCTCGCGCACCGCGGCGGCGGCCGGCTGCTCACCCGGTTCCGGGATGCCGCCGGGGAGAGACCACCTGCCGTTGTCGGCGCGCCGCTCCAGCAGGACGCGCCCCTCGGCGTCGAAGACGACGGCGGTGACGCCCGGCAGGAACAGGAGCTGGTGACCGGCGCTGGCGCGGATGGCCCGGATGAAGTCAGGAGTTGCCATGCCCCTGACCCTAGGGCGGGCGCCGGACCTCAGGAAACCGCGCGGCGGCGGCGTACGGTTCCGGCGGCCGCCCAGCCGAGTCCGGCCGCCGCGAGCGCCACCAGCGCGGCCTCGGGCAGCGTGCCCATACGGGTCGCCGGGGTCAGCGAGGAGCGCAGCGGCACCTCGGCGACGAGGGCGTCCGGGGTGAACATCCGGGACTGCTCGACGATGGTGCCGTCGGGCCGGATGATCGCGCTGACGCCGCTGGTGACCGGGACGACGACGGCGCGGCTGTGCTCGACGGCCCGCACACGGGACATGGCCAGTTGCTGGTAGGTCATCTCGCTCCGCCCGAAGGTGGCGTTGTTGCTCGGGACGGAGATGAGCCGGGCGCCGTGGGTGACGGTGTCGCGCACCGCCCAGTCGAAGGCCGCCTCATAGCAGGTGGCGAGGCCGACGGGAGTGCCCGCGAGGTCGAAGACGCCCACCTCGTGGCCCGGCCCGAAGTCGCGGCTGACCCGGTCGACGTCCTTGTTGAAGATCCGGACGAACGGCCGCATCGGGATGTACTCGCCGAACGGCTGCACATGACGCTTGTCGTAGGTGTCGACGGGGCCGCGCCGCGGGTCCCACTCGATCAGTGTGTTGCGCAGGGCGCCGGTATCGGGGGTGAGGACAGCGCCGATCACGGTGGGCACGCCGATGGCCTTGACCGCGCGGTCGATGACGAGCCGCGCGTCGGAGTTGCGGTAGGGGTCGAGGTCGGAGGAGTTCTCCGGCCACAGCACGAAGTCCGGCTTGGGGGCCTTGCCGGCCCTGACGTCTGCGGCGAGCTGCTCCGTGCGGCGAGCGTGGTTGTCGAGCACGGCGCGGCGCTGGTCGTTGAAGTCCAGACCGAGGCGCGGCACGTTGCCCTGGATGGCGGCGACGGTCGCGGTCCCGTTCTCCGCCTGGTCCGAGACGAGCGGCAGTGCGGCAAGGGCCCCGGTGACGGGGACGAAGACGGACAGGGCCGCCGCCGCGAGCGGCCCGCGCGGCAGGGCGCCGGTGGTCCGGTGGGCCCGGACCACGCGCACCGCCTCGTAGAGACCGAAGCCGCACAGGGCGACGGCGAAGCCGAGAACGGGGGTGCCACCGACCGCGGCGAGCGGCAGGAACAGGCTGTCGGCCTGCCCGAAGGCGATCTTGCCCCACGGGAAGCCGCCGAAGGGGACACGCGCGCGGGCGGCTTCTCCGAGGATCCACACGGCGGCGGCGAACAGGGGCCAGGCGGGCAGCCGTGACACGGCTGCGACGCCGAGGCAGGTGAGGGCCACGAAGAGCGATTCGGCCGCGACCAGCGCGAGCCACGGCACGGGGCCGACCTCCTCGCCGGTCCACACCAGCAGGGGCGCGAGGAAACCGAGCCCGGTCAGATAACCGAGGCCGAAGCCGGCACGGAGGCGGCGGCCGCGCAGGGACCACCCGAGGAGGGCGAAGCCGGGGAGGGCCAGCCACCACAGCGGCCGGGGCGGGAAGCTCAGGAACAGCAGAACGCCGGAGAGTGCCGCCGCTCCGGGTCGTACCAGCCACCGGAGCGACCGCTGTGCGGCGGGTGACGGAAGGGGTGCGTCGACGGTGGTGATGGTGGCGCTCACGTGCGGAGTCTACGGCGAGCGGCTGTGCGGGCGGGAGCCGGACTCGTCACACCCCGTTCTCCGGTCCCGCGGTCAGGTCGAGATCGGCGGCCCGCTCCGGCCGGCGCGGTGGAAGCCGGTGCCGGATCACCTGGACCGCCCGCTCGGCGTCGTCGACGGTCACGGTGAACGTCCGGCCGTCGCCGAGGGTCAGCACGATGCCCTCGCCTCTGCGGACGACGACGGCCGTGCCCTTCTCCGGGAGCCAGCGGTAGCCCCAGCCGCCCCACTGGCGGGGGGTGACCTTGTGGGCGAACCGGGCGTCCACCACGTGCTCCAGCAGGATGCGGCGGCGGGGCAGGCCCATGTGGCCGCAGCGCACCTCGAGGGCGTGCCGGTCGACCGTCATCTCGACGTGGACGAACGCGATGGTGCCGAACAGGACGAGCAGGCCGGCCGCGACACAGCCGATCACCGCCATGAGCAGTGCGGCGATGCCCGCGGTCCACGCGGTGTCCACGGCCAGTTCCACGCCGAGCGCCACGCACGCCGCGCCCGCGGCGGCGAGCAGCCACTGCATGCGGTTGGTCGCGCGCCCGGTCCAGATCTCGGGCACCGGTTCCGTGGGAGGTCGCTCGTTCGGGGAGTGGTCCCTCATGCGTAGCAGCGTACTCACGGTCCGCGTTCGCGGCGCCCGGCGGACGGCCGTACGTGGCGGTGAGCGGTGGTACGGGGGCGCGCTCAGCGAGCGGGGGTGACGGCGCCGAGGAGCCGGCCTTCGGCATAGGTGAGCGCGGCCTGCGGGAGCTCGGCGGGCCGGCCGCTGAGCAGGACGGCGAGGCCGGAGCCGGGGGCCGCGTCGGGCGCCGCGGCGGCGCCGATGCGGCGCAGCGCCTGGGCGGCGACCGCGCCGGCCGAGCCGTACAGCGCGAGCGGTGGCAGTCCGGGGGGCCGGACGGCGGCGCGGATGCGCCCGGAGACCAGTTCGTAGTGGGTGCAGCCCAGGACGACGGCCCTCACGTCGGGCGGGGTGAGGGCGGCGGCCGCGGCGATGGCCTGGTCGATGCGCTCCTCGTCGGCGTACTGCACGGCGTCGGCGAGGCCGGGGCAGGGCACCTCGGTGACGGCGACCGAGTCGGCGAAGTCGCGGATCAGTCCACGCTGGTAGGGGCTGCCGGTGGTGGCCGGGGTGGCCCAGATGGCGACGGGGCCGCCACCGGCCGCGGCCGGCTTGATCGCGGGGACCGTGCCGATGACGGGGATGTCCGGTTCCAGCTCGGCGCGCAGCGCGGGCAGCGCGTGCACCGATGCCGTGTTGCAGGCGACGATGAGCGCGTCGGGCAGATGCGCGGCCGCGGCCCGCGCCGCGGCGAGGGCTCGTTCGGTGACGTCGTCGGGGGTGCGGGGGCCCCAGGGCATGCCGTCGGGGTCGGAGGAGAGGACCAGATCCGCGTCCGGCCGCAGCCGGCGCACCGCGGCCGCTGCCGCGAGCAGGCCGATTCCGGAGTCCATGAGCGCGATCTTCACCCGGTCACCCTAGCCGACGACCCTTGCGCTCCCGTCGTTGTGGGGCACACTGCACCGAATGAGCACCATTGCGTGGATCGCCCTGGGATCGTTGGCCGCCTGGGCCTGGCTCGTGCTGGGGCAGGGCTTCTTCTGGCGTACCGATCAGCGTCTGCCGCGCCGCGCGGATCCGTCGCGGTGGCCGTCGGTCGCCGTGGTGGTGCCCGCGAGGGACGAGGCGGAGGTGCTGCCGGTGAGCCTGCCGTCGCTGCTGGCGCAGGACTATCCGGGCGATCTGGAGATCTTCCTCGTCGACGACGGGAGCAAGGACGGCACGGGGGACCTGGCCCGCGCGCTGTCCGTGCGCTACGGCGGGCCGCCGGTGACGGTGTCCTCGCCGGGCGCGCCGGAACCCGGCTGGACGGGAAAGCTGTGGGCGCTGCGGCACGGGACCGAGCTGGCACGCGCGCGTGGCGGCCACGAGTATCTGCTGCTGACGGACGCGGACATCGCGCACGAGCCCGACAGTCTGCGGGAGCTGGTGGCGGCGGCGACCACGAACGGGCTGGATCTGGTGTCGCAGATGGCCCGGCTGCGGGTGGCCTGCGGCTGGGAGCGGCTGATCGTCCCGGCGTTCGTGTACTTCTTCGCGCAGCTGTATCCCTTCCGGTGGATCAACGGGAAACGGGCGTGGGCGACGGCGGCGGCGGGCGGGTGCGTCCTGCTGCGTACGGAGATGGCGGACCGGGCGCGGGTTCCGGAGTCGATCCGGCAGGCGGTGATCGACGATGTGTCGCTGGCGCGGGCGGTGCGCCGGGCGGGCGGGCGGATCTGGCTGGGGCTCGCGGAGCGGGTGGACAGTGTCCGGCCGTACCCGCGGCTGTCCGACCTGTGGCGGATGGTGTCGCGCTGCGCCTACGCGCAGCTGCTGCACAATCCGCTGATCCTGGCCGCCACGGTCGTGGGGCTGGTGCTGGTGTACCTGGTGCCGCCGGTCGCGCTGTGCGCCGGACTCTTCGCGCGGGACGCGGCGGCCGGCTGGCTGGGCGGGGCGGCATGGGCGGTGATGGCCGGGTCGTACGTGCCGATGCTGCGCTATTACCGGCAGTCGCCGGGACTGGCGCCGCTGCTGCCCTTCACGGCGCTCCTCTATCTCCTGATGACCGTGGACTCGGCGGTCCAGCACTACCGGGGGCGGGGGGCCGCGTGGAAGGGGCGCACCTATCCGCGCCCTGAGGCGGCACCGGACCGGTGAGGCGCGTCATTTGCGGCCGGGTGTCCAGTTCATGCCCCATCCGTAGGCGTGGTCGACGGTGCGCTGCGGGCTGACGCCCGGCTCGGGGACGAGGTAGCGGGCCTCGCGCCGGACGACGAGGTCGCCGTTCTGCCGGGTGATCAGGGCGAGGGCGCAGACCGTGGAAGGGACGGCGCATTCGTCGAGGGAGAACTCGACGGGGGCGCCGTGCTGCGGCTGCAGCGTGACGGTCGCGTGGAGGCCGGCGAAACTGTGGGCGCCCTCGTAGAGGGTGACGAAGACGAGGACGCGGCGGAGCCGGTCTTTGTGGTCGAGGTTGATGGTGAGGTTCTCGCCCGCCGCGAGGGCGCCGGTGCGGTCGTCGCCGTCGAGGTGGATGTAAGGGGGCTGGTGCAGCGCCCCGAAGGCGTTGCCGAGGGCCTGGACGACTCCTTTGCGGCCGTCGGCCAGTTCGAACAGGGCGCACAGGTCGAGGTCGAGGCCGGCGGGGTGGGCGACGGGGACGCCGTGCGCGGTGCCCCAGCCCTGGAACCGGCCCCCGACCTGCCAGTTGAGATTGACGTGCATGACGCCGGAGGTGCCGCCCTGCTTGGTGAGGGAGACGGACGGGGCGTCCTTCGTCAGGGTGACTTTCGTGAGGCGTACGGGCGCGGACGCCCGAATCGGGGCCGTGGGAGGAGGCGGGGGCGACGGTGCGGCGGCGGGAGTGAACGGCGGGGTCGGTGCCGGGCGCGCCGGGGCGGCCGGAGAAGAAGGGGTGCCCGGATGGGCGGGAGCGGCCGGAGAAGAAGGGGTGCCCGGAGAAGAAGGAGTGACCGGCCGCTGCGGTTCGTCGACCGTGATGCCGAAGTCGGTGGCGAGTCCTTCCAGCCCGCTGCTGTAGCCCTGTCCCACGGCGCGGAACTTCCAGGCACCCTGCCGCCGGTAGAGCTCGCCGAGCACGAAGGCCGTTTCCACGGTCGCGTCGCGGCTGTCGTAGCGGGCGATCTCGGTGCCGTCGGCCGCGTCGAGCACCCGCACGTACAGGCCGTCGACCCGGCCGAAGGGGGCGCCGTCCGCGGACGCGGCGACGACGACCTTCTCGACGGCCCGTTCCACGCGCGCGAGGTCGACGGCGATCGTGTCGGTCACCGTGCCGCCGACCGTCCGCTTCCCCTCGTGGCGCACGGCCCCCGAGGCGTGCGCCGGCTGGTTGTAGAAGACGAAGTCGGCGTCGGAGCGCGCCTTCCCCGCCACGAGCAGGAGTGCCGACGCGTCGATGTCCGGGACTCCGGGCCGCGAACGCCATCCCAATTCCACGCGAAGACTCCGCTCCGGCACCGGAACATTGGCTCCCTTAAGCATGGACATGATCACCCCCACGTTCCGCCGGGCACCCCGGCGATTTATGTATCCGCCAACTTGATCCGAGGATGCGGAGGCCCACGTTCGACCCGCGGGTAACCCCTCCTCAGCTCGGCCTTTACAAGAACGGCGCTCTGCGGCGCGCCCTATTTTCCCAAGTTCGCTCTGATTGGGGATCCGCGGTCGCCAGGAACCCATAAAACAACCCTCTTATCGGGCTCCCCAACCAGCACATCGTGGGCTTAACTTATGGCCATGACCTCCCCCCGCTCGTACGGCGGCGCTTACTACAACGCGCCGTCGTTCCCGGACACCCCGATCTACGACTCCCTCGTCGCGGAGCGGGGCACGCCTCAGATCGCGCCGATCCGAGTGCCTTCCGCGTACGACACCGGCAACACGTACCTGCCGGCGCTGCCCGCGGCCCTCCCCGCCCTCCCCTCCGGGCCCTCCCCCTCCACCCCTTCCTACGGCGGCTCGTACGGCTACCCCCAGCCGGTGCAGCAGCCGGCGCCGCTCCAGCACGCCCCGCTGCAGCACGCGCCCGCGCCATACATCCCCCAGCAGCCCGCGGCCCAGCGCGGCTACCCGGGCCCGCAGCCCCAGCAGCAGATGCGACCGGTCCCCACCGGGTACGAGGCCATGCGCCCGGCGGCCCCGCGCCCCGCTCCGGGCCCCGGCCCGGCTCCGTACGACGACCCCTACAACCGCCCCTACCCGGGCGGCGGATACTGACCGGACGCAGGCCCGGGGCGGTCGGCAGGACGAGGTCATGCCGACTCCCGCACCCGGTCCCGCGCTTCCGTCCGGCCCCCGGGAGCCCGAGTACGCTTCGGGTGGGCGCCCCGGACGAGACCCTCGAATAGAACGAGTCCCCACGGGAACCCGGGAGGTCCGCAAGCACGTTGACGGACACGGAAGGGGGTGCTCCGCGGTGCGTGCGGTCATGGGTCTTCGACACTGGCGGCACAATCCCCTGTGCCGGCGCACGGATCTCGCCGAGGCGTGGGTGGCGCTCGTCGCGCTGCTGCTGCTCGGTCTCGCCGCCCCGGCCGCCGGGTGGTTCGTCGCCGCCCGCTCCGAGAGCTCGCTCCAGGAGTCGGTGCGGCTCCAGCACGAGGAGCGCCGTCCGACGACGGCCCGCGTGCTCGGCCCGGCACCGCCGGCGAGCGCGGTACCCCGTGACCCGGAGACCGCCGTCAGCAGTGAGCAACGGGCGCGCAGGCCGGTCGCCGCGGAGTGGACCGCGCGGGACGGCACCCGCCGCTCCGGGACGCTGACCACCGCACGGCAGACCGCGGACCCGGGCGACACCTTCCGGATCTGGACGGACGGCAAAGGCCGTCCCGTCACCCCGCCGATGAGCGCGAAAACCGCCCACGAGCACGCGGTGATCGCCGGGATCGGCTCCGCGCTGATGACGGCCGGCGTCATCGAGGCGGCCCGGCGGATCGTCGTATGGCGGATGGTGCAGCAGCGGTACGTCCGGCTGGACCGGGCGTGGGCCCGGGTCGGTCCGGACTGGGGCAGGACGGGCGCGGGCAGCTGACCGGTCAACTCCCCCTCCTCGCGCGCGCTACGGTGGTGCGACCGTTTCAGCGGCGAGGCACGGGTCGCGGCGCACGGGGCCGGCGGGCCCGTGGCCGCGACGGACGAGGTGGGGGCAGAGCAGCACCATGGCACAGGGCACGGTCCAGGTGACGCACACCGGTACATCGCGGTGGCGGCGCCGCACGGGTGAGTACGCTTCTCTCGCCGCCGCCCTGGAGGCCGCCGGGGACGGTGACGTCCTCACCCTCTCCCCCGGGACGTACCGGGAGAACCTCGTGCTGCAGCGGGCCGTCACCCTGCGCGGAACGGACAGCGCGTCCGGCTCCGTGCGGATCGCGCCGGCCGACGGCGTACCACTGACGGTACGCGCCTCGGCCACCCTCCAGGACCTGCACGTGGAGGGGCAGGACACGTCGGCGCCCGCGCTGCTGATCGAGGACGGCACTCCGGAGCTGCTCGATCTGCGGATCGTGACGCGCTCGGCGGTCGGTGTGGAGGTGCGCGGCGCGGCCAGGCCCACCGTGCGGCGCTGTACCGTGGACAATCCGGCCGGCATCGGGATCGGCGTACTGGACGGCGCGGGCGGTGTGTTCGAGGAGTGCGAGGTGGTCTCGGCCGGGCAGTCGGGGGTCTCGGTGCGCGGCGGGGCGCATCCCCGGCTGGAGCGGTGCCGGGTCCACCACGCGTCGGGCGCGGGCCTGTCCGTCACGGGCGAGGCCAGCGGCCTGGAGGCGATCGGCTGCGAGGTGTACGAGATCAAGGGCACCGGTGTCCAGGTCGCGTCACGGGCCGCGGCGCACCTCACCGACTCCTCCGTGCACCGCACGTCGGCCGACGGGATCACCCTCGACACGGACGCCGTGCTCACGCTCTCCGACTGCGACATCCACGACGTTCCGGAGAACGCCGTGGACCTGCGGTCCCGTTCTGTGCTGACGCTGACCCGGTCGACGGTGCGGCGGTTCGGGCGGAACGGCCTGTCGGTGTGGGACCCCGGGACACGGGTGGACGCCAATCAGTGCGAGATCCACGACAGCACGGGCGACTATCCGGCGGTGTGGGTCAGCGACGGCGCGACGGCCGTGCTGGACTCCTGCCGGGTGCACGACGTGCCGGACGCCCTGTTCGTGCTCGACCGCGGTTCGCGCGCCGACGTCGTCGACAGTGATCTGTCGCAGGTGCGCAACACGGCGGTGTCGGTCAGCGACGGCGCGACCGCGCAGCTGGACGACTGCCGGATCCGGGAGGCGTCCACCGGCGCCTGGTTCCGCGACCACGGCAGCGGCGGCACGCTGAACGGCTGCACCATCGACGCCGTGCAGACGGGAGTCATCGTCACCAAGGGCGCCGATCCGGTGATCGAACGGTGCACCGTCACCGGCCCCGCCGAAGCCGGGTTCTACGTGTCCGCCGAGGGCCGCGGGACCTTCCACGGCTGCCGGGTGACGGGCAGCGGGGGCTACGGCTTCCATGTGATGGACGGCTGCCGTACGACGCTGCGTCGCTGCCGCACGGAGCGGTGCGCGCGGGCCGGCTACGAGTTCGGTGAGGACGGGCCGGTCGCGGAGGACTGCACGAGCGACGAGAGCGCGGTCCTGACCGCCGGGGCGGGAGCGCCCGTGACGCAGACGGTGACGGGGGCGCCGCTGCCGCGGACCACCGGGCTGCTGGGGTCGGTCCCGGCGCAGAACCCGGTGCCGGCGGCCGGACCCGCGGCTCCCGTTCCGCCCGCCGCCGCGACCACCGAGCAGGTGCGCAGTTCGCAGGACGTACTGGGCGAACTGGACGCCCTGGTCGGCCTCGACAGCGTCAAGCGCGAGGTCCGCACGCTCACGAACATGATCGAGGTCGGACGGAAGCGGCAGGAGGCCGGGCTGAAGGCGGCATCGGTGCGGCGCCATCTCGTCTTCACCGGTTCCCCCGGCACCGGCAAGACGACCGTCGCCCGGCTGTACGGCGAGATCCTGGCGTCCCTGGGGGTGCTGGAGCGGGGTCATCTCGTCGAGGTGTCGCGGGTCGATCTGGTCGGTGAGCACATCGGCTCGACCGCGATCCGCACCCAGGAGGCGTTCGACCGGGCGCGCGGCGGGGTGCTGTTCATCGACGAGGCGTACGCGCTGTCGCCGGAGGACTCGGGGCGCGACTTCGGGCGTGAGGCGATCGACACCCTGGTGAAGCTGATGGAGGACCACCGGGACGCGGTGGTGGTGATCGTCGCCGGGTACACCGCCGAGATGGAGCGGTTCCTCACCGTCAACCCCGGCGTGGCTTCCCGCTTCTCACGCACCATCACCTTCAGCGACTACCTGCCGGACGAGCTGCTGCGGATCGTGGAGCAGCAGGCGGAGGAGCACGAGTACCGGCTCGGCGCGGGCACGGCCGAGGCGCTGCTGAAGTACTTCACGGAGCTGCCCAAGGGGCCCGCCTTCGGCAATGGCCGCAGCGCGCGGCAGACGTTCGAGTCGATGGTGGAACGGCACGCGGGCCGGGTCGCCGAGCTCGTGGAGGCGAGCACCGACGACCTGAGCCTGCTCTACCCGGAGGACCTTCCCGAGCTGTCGTAGGGGCCGTCTTCGGGCCTCGACAGCTCCGCGCGCTGCTGGGGGACCGGCAGGGGCAGGGCGGGTGGCAGCCGGTCGAGCAGTACGGTGCGTTCCTTGGCGAAGACCGGGTCGGCCCGGTAGTCGGAGTGGCCGAGTATCGGTTCGGGCAGCGGGTGTTCGTGGGTGCGGCCGTAGACGACCGGGTCCCTCAGCGCACGGTGGTCGACTTCCGGTTTGTCGCCCTCGGCGGGGAGGTTGACCGGGCCGCCGATGGGGTCGGTGTGCCGCCACAGGTTGCGCCAGCAGTGCAGCTCGCGGTGGAGCGCGCCGAGGGGGCCTGGGCCGAAGTAGGCCGGGAACCACCGTCCGTACAGCCGCTCCAGCGGGGAGCCGTGGGTGAGCAGGGCGACCCGGCGGCGGGTGGCGGCGGGCAGCTGCCAGACCGCTGCGGTGGCGAGGACGCTGCCCTGGGAGTGGCCGGAGATGACCAGGCGGCCGCCGGTGCGGCCGGTCCAGGACGACATCCGCCAGGCGAGGTCGGGGACCGCCCGCTCGGCGTAGCAGGGCGGGGCGAAGGGGTGTGCCGCGCGCGGCCAGAACGTACCGACGTCCCAGAGGATACCGATGGTGCGCCGGGCGGAGGCGTCCTTGTAGGCGCGCCGGCCCCAGGTCACGAAGAGTATGAAACCGAAGCCGATGAGCCAGGAGCCGAGGGCCTGCGCGGACTCGGCGGCGCCCTCGATGACCGGGTGCGCCCCGGCGAAGGCCTTGCCGGGCACCTTGCCGCTCAGCCAGGCGCCGGCGACCGCGCCCGCGCCCAACAGCAGGGTCGAGCCGGACACGATGCCCACGATGACGGGGGCGACGTCGGTGAGGGCGGCCCGGGCCCGGGTGGAGGCGATCCTCCGGGTGCGGACCGGATCGGGCTTCTCGCCCTCGTAGTCGGCCTCGACGACGGTGGCCAGACGACGGGCGGTGAGGGCGGTCCGGACGGTGAGGACGAGCGCGGGGACGAGCAGCAGGAGCAGCAGGACGGGGATGACGGAGGCCTGCCAGCTGAGCAGCACGGGCGGCCCCACGATGGGCCCCGTGCCCATGCCGGGGGTGCTCGGGCCGTCCAGCCAGTCGGCGACGCGCTGGGCGACGCCGCCGGTCATGACCCCGCCGAGGGCGCAGGCCAGCATGGCGACGGCGGGGCCGCCGAGGCCGTGGAGGACGGTGCGGGGGTGCGGGGCACGGCGGTGCAGGCGCAGGGCGGCGGCGGCCATGGCGAGGACGAGGGCGCCCTGGGCGAGGACGATCACCCGGAAGGTGACGTCTCCGGGGAGGGTTCCGGTGGAGAGCCAGCCGGGGCGCGGCCACGCGGCGTACAGCATCGCGAGGACGAGCACGGCGATGGAGGCGCCGGGCAGCCAGGTCACGACGGCCCGGTCGAGCCGGTTGTCGAGGCGGCGCTCGCTGCGGCCGCGGCGGCACACCACCACGACGACGACGGCGCCGCCGGCCAGCAGGGCGCCCTCCAGGGCCCAGCCGAACACCTCGCGGGTGAGACTCTCGGCGCCGCGGTCGTAGCGGGCGGCGGCGCCTCCGACGGCCGCGGCGACGGTGAGGAAGCCCGCGGCGGTGTGGGCGGCGCGGAGCCGGGCGACGAGGCGGCGGCCGTACCAGAAGCCGGGCCGGCCGAGCGCGGGCCGCTCGTCGGCGGGGGCCTTGCCGTCGCCGCCCCTCTCCCCGCCGGTGCCGCCCCGCCCAGCCTCGCCGCCCTGCTCACCGCCGGTGCCGTCCCGCCCAGCCTCGCCGCCCTGCTCGCCGCGGGGCGGTCGCTGAGCCTCGTAGGCGCTCCACGTGCGGTTGGACAGGTACCACAGCAGCCAGACCAGGGCGGCGGGAACGAGGGCGGCGACGGCGAGGCGACGGCCGGGCTGGGACCACCAGCCGCCCCGGGCGACGGACAGAAAGCCCAGCCAGGACCGCTCCTCGGCGCAGGCGGCCGCCCCGGCACACTGCCAGGCGGCAAGATCGAGCGCCACCTCGCAGACGGCGGCGGTGAGCAGCACCGTGAGCGTGAGCGCGAGGAGGCGTACCAGCACGCCGTACAGCCGGACGGTGCGGCGGCTGCCGTCGGCCGGCGGGCGCATCCAGTGGGCCAGGTTGGCCACCATGAAGGGCAGGAGCAGCAGCCACAGCGCGCGGGCGCCGTTGCCGGAGGTGAGGTTGGACCAGCAGTAGGCCTCCTGCACGGGCCCGTGGCGGAAGCGCTCCGGTTGCTTCTCGGCGTACCGGTCGTCGGTCCGCCGGTGCATGGCCGCGGTCTCGTCGCCCGTCACCCGCACGGTGCGCGGGTCGTCGAGCATGTCCTGCGGGGTGGCTCCACCGACGCCGTGGACCAGCAGTTCGAGCGCGGCGCCGGGGCGCTGGGGCTCCGGGGTGGCAGGAGGCACGTGGGTGGCTCGCTCTCTGCGCGTGGGACGGTTACGGGTGCGGGGTGCACGTGGGTGACCGGATGACCAGAATCGTGGATCGGGCAGCCCGTCCGCAGCGCCGTTACCGAATCTCTCCCTGGTCTCCCACCGGGGGGTCCGTGGCAGGATGAGCACCCTTGGCCAGCGGTGTTGACGACATGGAAGGACCGGCCCCTGCGGTGAGCGACAACCAGAACCTCCTCGCGGAGCAGCGGCGCGCCCTGATCCTGGACGAGGTGAGGCGCCGGGGCGGCGTGCGGGTCAATGAGCTCACCCGCCGGCTCAGCGTCTCCGACATGACCGTGCGCCGTGATCTGGACGCGCTCGCGCGGCAGGGAGTGATCGAAAAGGTCCACGGCGGCGCGGTGCCGGTCGTCGAGGCGAGCACGCACGAGCCGGGCTTCGAGGCCAAGTCGTCGCTGGAGCTCCAGGCGAAGGAGGACATCGCGCGGGCGGCCGCCGTGATGGCGGTGCCGGGCAGCGCGATCGCCCTGTCGGGCGGCACGACGACCTACGCGCTGGCGCAGCACCTGCTGGACGTGCCGGATCTGACCGTGGTGACGAACTCGGTGCGGGTGGCGGACGTGTTCCACGTGGCGCAGCGGTCCGGCTCGGGCGGTGCGCTCCGGCCGGGAGCGGCGACGGTGGTGCTGACCGGTGGGGTGCGGACACCGTCGGACTCGCTGGTGGGTCCGGTGGCCGACCAGGCGATCCGCTCGCTCCACTTCGACGTGCTGTTCCTCGGGGTGCACGGCATCTCGGTGGAGGCGGGTCTTTCGACGCCGAACCTGGCGGAGGCGGAGACGAACCGGCGTTTCGTGCGGTCGGCGCGGCGCGTGGTGGTGGTGGCCGACCACACGAAGTGGGGGACGGTCGGGCTGAGTTCGTTCGCGCGGCTGGACGAGGTGGACGCGCTGGTGACCGACGCCGGTGTGTCGGACCGGGTGCGGGAGGAGATGGCGGACCACCTGCCGGGCCTGGTGGTCGCGGGTGAGGACGGGACGGACGCCGGATGACCTTCTTCCGGGTCGCCCGCCGCAGTCCGCTGTCCGCCGGCGAGGCGTGGCGTCGGGTGACGGACTGGCCGGCGCACGCCGAGCGGGTGCCCCTGACGCGGATCACGGTGATCACGCCGGGCCCGGTGCGTTCCGGGACGCGGTTCACGGCCCGCTCGGGCGTGGGCCGGTTCGGCTTCGACGACCCGATGGAGATCGTGCGGTGGCAGCCTCCGGGGAGCGGAGACGGGGCGAGGGCCGGGGCGGCGCCCGCGGTGGGACGGTGCCGGCTGGTGAAGCACGGGCGCGTGGTCACCGGCTGGGCCGAGATCACGGTGTACGGGACGGCGTCGGGCGGGAGCTGGGTGCTGTGGCGGGAGGAGCTCGCCCTCCGGTGGCTGCCGCGGTGGTGTGACGGGCTGCTGGCGCGGGGCGGGCGGCTGGTCTTCGGGCGGGCCCTGGACGGGCTCCTTGCCAGGGACATTTGACGGGCTGTCAGCTAGGCTTGCGCCCCCGTCTCTCCCTGGAGGTGCGATCCATGGCACGCCGACTCCGCCCGGTACGGCTCGACTTCCTCGACTCCGCTCCCCTGCGCCTGGTGTACGCCGTCGATGTGTCCGCGCCGCCGTCGGCGGTCTACCGGGCGCTCGCCGAGGACGTGGCGGACAGCCCGTCCTGGTTCACGGCGATCGCCGCCGCGCGGCCGATCGCCGGCGGCGCGGGCCGTGAGATACGGCTGCGCGGCGGTGTCGTGCTCCGGGAGAGGATCCTGGTGACGGATGCCGCGGAGCGCTACGCGTACCGGGTGGAGGAGACCAACGCTCCCGGGGTGCGCGCCCTGCTGGAGGAGTGGCTGCTGAGCCCGGCCGGATCGGGCACCCGGGTGCGGTGGACGATGGCGGCCGAGGGCGGCGTGCTGTTCCGGCTGGTGATGCGGCTGACGCGGGGCGGTGTGGGCCGTTCGTTCCGGGACGCGATGCGCAACCTCGACCGGAGACTGGCCTCCTCCCCCACCGCTTGAAGCTTCGCCGGGTGCCCCTCCGGCACGCGATTCTCCGCCGTGTGAGCCCGGGCGTCGCGGGCGCCCGCCGCGAGTCCCCCGCAGCGGGCACCCCCGCGACTCACTCCGGCCAGACGCCGCTCGCCAGGAACTCGTCGAGAGTCGCGCTGTACGGGCCGATGTCCAGGCCCTGTTCGGCCAGCCACGCGTCGGAGTAGTACTTGTCCAGATAGCGCTCGCCCGGGTCGCAGATCAGTGTGACGACACTGCCGGTGCGGCCCGCCGCCACCATCTCGGCGACGATCTTGAACGCGCTCCACAGCCCGGTTCCGGTCGAGCCGCCCGCCTTGCGTCCGATGGCGTTCTCCAGGGCCCGTACCGCGGCCACGCTCGCCGCGTCGGGCACCTTCATCATGCGGTCGATGGCGCCGGGCACGAAACTCGGTTCCATCCTGGGCCGGCCGATGCCCTCGATCCGGGAGCCGCAGTCGCTGGCCGCGCGGGGGTTGTCGGTGGTCCACCCCTCGAAGAAGCAGGAGTTCTCGGGGTCGGGGACGCAGACGCGGGTGTCGTACTGCATGTAGTGCACGTATCGCGCGATGGTGGCCGACGTACCGCCCGTGCCGGCCGTGGCGACGATCCAGGCGGGCTCGGGGTAACGCTCCAGCCGCATCTGCTGGTAGATCGATTCCGCGATGTTGTTGTTGCCCCGCCAGTCGGTGGCCCGCTCCGCGTAGGTGAACTGGTCCATGTAGTGGCCGCCGGTGTTCACGGCGAGAGCGGCGGCCTCCTCGTACATCCTGCGCGAGTCGTCCACGAAGTGGCACTGGCCGCCGTGGAATTCGATGAGCCGGATCTTCTCCGGGCTGGTGGTGCGGGGCATCACCGCGATGAACGGCACGCCGATGAGGCTCGCGAAGTACGCCTCGGAAACGGCGGTGGAGCCGCTGGACGCCTCGATGACGGGCTTGCCCGGCCGGATCCAGCCATTGCAGAGGCCGTAGAGGAAGAGGGATCGCGCCAGCCGGTGCTTGAGGCTGCCGGTGGGATGGGTGGACTCGTCCTTGAGGTAGAGGTCGATCCCCCACCGCTCGGGCAGCGGGAAACGCAGCAGGTGCGTGTCGGCGGACCGGTTGGCGTCCGCCTGGACCTTGCGTACGGCGTCCTTCAGCCACCGCCGGTACTCCGGGTCGCTGCGGTCCACGTCGATCGTGACCACGGGCCCACTCGTCCCGGTCGGCTCAGCCTGCTCGATGGTGCTCACGCGCGCCACTCCTCGTCTTCCTCCACTGCGGTCCCAACTCGAACATACCTCGCTCACCTGCACAAACGATGACTTTGATGACCCATAGGGAACACTTGCAGGCCGGTCCGCCGACGCACACTGGTGCAGAAGCGCGTACTTGTGCAGACTGACCGGCAGGAGCCGGTGCAAAGGGGGCGGTTAGCTCATGGCTGAGCCCGAATTCAGTGCCACGGGCGTACGGATCGAGCGGTGGCCGCGGTCACTGACCCGTGCGGGCGAGGTGCTGATCAAGGACGGCAGGCTGGCGCTGCTCACCAGCTACGGGCGGGTGATCGACAGTGCGCCGGTCCGGGCCGTCAGGGCGAGCCGGCCATGGTTCGCCGGGCACGGGGCGACGGTCGCCACGCTCAACGGCACGCGGTACCGCCTGACCATGGGACAGCGGGCACAGCACCGTGACGGGGCGGCTACGGCGGCGGCCGGCCGCTTCCTCGAGGCCGTGCACAGGGCGGGCGGCGGCCGGGACTGAGGTGCCGCCGTGACGGTGCCGCCCCAACGGGCCCCACCGCGCAGCTTCGACGGCGGAGACCGGTGGGAAACCGTTTGCCGCGAGTTGCGGAGCGGTCCCCCCTGGTCCACGCTGGACTGACATCACTCAGGGTGCACCGGCGGTGACGCTGCGATCCAGCCCGCCGGACCAAAAGAGCCAGCCAACTACTGGATCCGATCTCCGTCTTCTTCCGGACCTCATTTCGGGGAGTCGCAGCCGTGATCAGCCAGGCAAGCAGGCAGTGCACGGTAGAGCTCCAAGCCCTGCCGTCGCGGATCGGTCAGGTCCGCAGAATCGTGTCGGCGCAATTGCGCTACTGGAATCTCGATGGTCTGATCGAGAAAGCGGCGCTCGGTGTGACCGAGCTCCTGACGAACGTTCACCAGCACGCCCAGCCGGACAAGGTGTGCACCGTGGAGATCGAGCTGTTGCTCGACCGGCTCACGGTGTCGGTCCACGACCACGACCCCCGCCTCCCGACGGTCAACACCTCCGACCCGATGGCCACTTCGGGACGCGGTCTCGCGTTGATAGAGGCCGTCAGCGAGAGCTGGGGCGCCCGGCCCCAGGGTGAGTCCGGGAAGGTCGTCTGGTTCACCCTTCCGGCTCCGTCCTCCACCCCGATGGCCCTGCCGCCCCTGCCGGTGTACGGGGCGGCCACGACCGGGCCGTTCACCGAGCCCGTGCCGTTCGAGGACCCCGTGGACGCGGTGCGCGGCCACGTACCCGCCCGGTCGGCCGTGGCGAGCTGACCGCCGGTCGCCCGGCGGGGCCGACCCGGTGGGCCGACCCGGTGGGCGGAAAGGTGGGCGGGCCCGTCCGGCCGGTCCGGCCGTGGCGGGTGCGGCGGTGACACGCGGGGCGCACCGTGCCGCCGCCGGCTCACGCCGTATCGCCGCCGGCCTTGCGGCCGAACTGCTCGTCGAGGACCGACAGCCGGCGCCAGTACTCGTCCTCGTCGATCTCCCCGGCCGCGAAGCGGTGCCCGAGGAGTGCGATCGGCGAATGTTCGTCGACGAGCCGGCCCCGGTGGTGACGGCGCCGTCCCGCACGGCGCAGCACCCTGAAGGCGAGGAAGGCCACGGCGGCCCAGAACAGGGGGAAGAACAGAACCCAGGGGCCTGGTCCGTCGTGGGCGAGGGTGTTCATCTCGGTCAGCTCCTTTGTGTCACACGGACGGACCGGTCTGCCGGTCACGTGGCCGGCCGCGCGGCCGGCCGCTTTTCCTCCGTCGCTTCCGAGACTGGCTCCTGAGGGGAGCGCCGTCGTCGTACGGGCAGCGGCATCCGAGGTACCACGCGGGGAGTACCCTTCTGTACCTACTGGTATGTACAGTTGGATCATGAGTACTCCTGAGCGTCTGATCGAGGCCACGCGCGAGCTGCTGTGGGAACGGGGATACGTCGGGACCAGCCCCAAGGCGATCCAGCAGCAGTCCGGCGCGGGCCAGGGCAGCATGTACCACCACTTCAGGGGCAAGCCCGACCTGGCTCTGGCAGCCATCCGACGGACGGCCGAGGAGACGCGGGCCACGGCCGAACGCGCGCTGGCCGGCCCGGGAACGGCGTACGAGCGGATCGAGGCCTATCTGCTGCGCGAGCGCGACGTGCTGCGCGGCTGCCCCGTCGGGCGGCTCACCATGGACCCTGACGTCATCGGCAGCGACGCATTGCGCGCACCGGTCGACGAGACCCTGGACTGGCTGCGCGGCCGCCTCGCCGGCATCGTCCAGGAGGGTCTGGACGGCGGCGAACTCTCCGGTCCGGCCGACGCCGCGCAGACGGCCGCGACGATCGTCGCGACCGTGCAGGGCGGCTATGTGCTGGCCCGGGCGTCCGGCTCCACCGCCGCGTTCGACACCGCCGTGCGGGGGCTTCTGGGGCTGCTGGGCCATGTCCGCGCACCCAGCGCCGACGGGGGCGGGGGACCGAGCGGACCCGGCCCGGCCCCCCGCGTCTGAGGAGCGGTCCCGATGCATGCGATGCAGTACAGATGACGCTGCCCGCCGACTACGACATGGGGATCATCCACCACCGGGTGGCGACCAGGGGACACCTGCTGGACGACTTCCCCGGGCTGGGGCTCAAGGCGTATCTGGTGCGGGAGCGCGGGGACGGCTCGCCGGTGAACCAGTACGCGCCGTTCTACCTGTGGGCCGCTCCCGAGGGGATGCACTCGTTCCTGTGGGGGCCGGGTTTCCAGGCGTTGATCGACGACTTCGGCCGCCCCGCGGTCCTGAACTGGACGGTCCTCGGCTACGAGGAGGGACCGTCGGCCGCGGCCGTGCCCGGGGCCGCGATCCGCCGCCGCGTGCGGATCGGCGAGGCGGAGGAGCCGGCCCGGGCGGTCGAGGAGGCGCTCGGCGCGCAGCGCCGCACGGCCGGCGAGGACGGGGTGGTGGCCGCTGCGGTCGCCGTCGACCCCCTGCGGTGGGAGCTCGTGCATTTCACCCTGATGGCGTCATGGGAGGCGGCGGCGGAGGTCCTGCGGGACGGGGAGGACGTCTACCGGGTGCTGCATCTGTCCACACCCGGGCGCGACCGGCTCCGGCGGGGCCGGCAGTGGTGAGCGTCCGGGAGGCGCTCGGCCCCACGCCTCTCGGCTACGTCCCCCGGGCCGCCGGATGGTGGCTGCGCACGCCCGTGAGATGAGCGGGCGGGGTCCCGGATCAAGCGACCCGGGCCCCTCGTCCCACGGGCGCCCGCGGTCCGGGGTGCGCTCCCGTCAGGCGGCCGGTGGTCTGCCCAGGGCTGCGAGCGGGTCGTCCAGCACCGGCTGCCAGGCCAGTTCGGCGGCTCCGGCGAGGCTGTTGTGGTCGAGCGTGCAGCCCAGGATGGGCACGCCGCCGCTGCGGCCCCACAGACTGCGGTCGGCGACGACGGCGCGCAGGCGTTCCGGGTCCGCGGCGAGGAGTTCGCGGTGCAGGCCGCCGAGGATGATCCGGTCGGGGTTCAGGATGTTCACCAGACCGGCCAGCCCGAGTCCGAGCCGGTCGATCAGTTCGTCGGTGGCCGCCCGGACACCCGGTTCGCCGCCCTCCGTCCGGAGCAGGTCGCGAGCCTGCTGGAGCAGGGACACCTCGGGTCCGGGCGCGCGCCCGGCGGCGGTGAGGAAGGCGAGCGGGTCGGCCTCGACGTCGAGGCAGCCCCGGCTTCCGCAGTAACAGGCGCGTCCTTCGGGGTTGACGGTGAGGTGGCCGACCTCCAGGGCCAGGCCCGAACTGCCGGTGTGCAGGCGGCCGTCGAGGACGAGTGCGCCGCCCACTCCGCGGTGGCCGGTGGCGACGCACAGCAGGTGCTGGGCGCCCCGGCCGGCGCCGTGCCGGTGCTCGGCGAGGGCGGCGAGGTTGACGTCGTTGCCGGTGAAGGCGGGTCCCTCGATACCGGCCGCCCGGACCTGTTCGGCGAAGATGTCGCGGACGGGGGCCCCGGCGGGCCAGGCGAGGTGCAGCGGGTTGAGCGCGGTGCCCTCGGGTTCGGCGACCGCGGAGGGGACGGCGAGTCCGGCACCGACGCAGCGCCGGCCACTCTCGCGCAGGAGCGCGGCGCCCGCTTCGACGACGGCGCCCAGGACCTGCGCCGGGTCGGCGGTGACGGTCACGCAGCCCGGTGCGGTGGCCACGATGCGGCCGCCGAGGCCGACGAGGGCGGCGCGGAAGCCGTCGGCGTGGACTTGTGCGGCGAGGGCGACCGGCCCGTTCTCCTCGACGAGGAGCCGGTGCGAGGGGCGCCCCTGGGAGCCGGCGGCGGCGCCCGGGCGGGAGTCGACACGGATGAGGCCGAGGGCTTCGAGTTCGGCGGCGACGGCACCGGCGGTCGCGCGGGTGACGCCGAGCTCCGCGGTGAGCACGGCGCGGGTCGGCGCGCGGCCGGTGTGCACCAGCTCCAGGGCGGGGCCGAGCGCGCCGCGGCCCCTGTCCAGCCGTGTCTTGGTCGTGGTCGCCTTGCCGTTCATGGGGGCGAGTCTCCCATGATCCAGGTGCCGGGCAGACGGGCCGGTCGGGTCCTCCCGCCGTTTTGGTCCGGGCCCGCCGGGTACTGCGGACGGCACGTGGACCGCGGACCGGACCGCGGACCGGACCCCGACCGGGCCCACGCCGCACCGGCCGGACCGGACGGGATCGCTTCGGGGAGGCACGATGGCACGCTCCGGCGGCAGGACCGACGAGCAGGCGACGGTACGCGAGCTCCTCGCCGAGCTGGGGCGTACGTACGCGCAAGAGGCGGGGATCCGGCTGAAGGACACTCCGCAGCCGCTCTACCAGCTGCTGGTCCTCGCCCATCTGCTCAGCGCGCGGATCCGGGCGGCCACGGCGGTCGCGGCGGCTCGCGCGCTGTTCGAAGCCGGGATGCGCGATGCGCGGAGCATGCGCGAGGCCTCCTGGCAGCAACGGGTGGACGCGCTCGGCGAGGGCGGTTACCGGCGCTACGACGAGCGGACGGCCACGCAGCTCGGGGACGCCGCCGAGCTGGTGCTCGACGAGTACGGCGGCGATCTGCGGCGGCTTCGCGAGAGGGCGGAGGGCGACCCGGACGCACTGCGCGCACTGCTCCGGGAGGTGCCGGGGATCGGCCCGGCGGGCGCCGACATCTTCCTGCGCGAGGTGCAGGCGGTCTGGCCGGAACTGGTGCCCTGTCTGGACGGCAGAACACTGGACGGCGCGAAGCGGCTGGGGCTCCCGGCGGACCCGGACGCGCTGGCCGGACTGGTCGGGAAGGGTGAAGTGGCCGCGCTGGCAGCGGCGTTGGTGCGCGTCACGCTGGACCGGCGGGCCGCGGTGGAGGTGCGCGCGGGTCACTGACCGGCCGCGGAGGAGGTGCGCGCGGATCGCTGACCGGGTTCGCGGGGAGGTGGCTGGGCCGCGGGGAGGTGGCCGCGTCACCGCCCGGGCCGCGACAGGCTGCGCGCGGGTCGCTGACCGGGCCTCCCGTCCGCTCGGTTGAAACGGCGCGCCGGTCACCCCTATCCTGAGTTTGTGCCGCTACTAAACAAAGTAGGGACGACGGCGCGAGGGGCCTCCGGTCCGGACCCCTCGGCGCACTCCCTCTCCCGCCTCCGCCTCGCCATCACCGTCTTCTTCGCCCTCGACGGCTTCCTGTTCGCCGGCTGGGTCGTCCGCATCCCCGCCATCAAGCAGCAGACCGGCGCGTCCGCCGCTGACCTGGGGCTCGCCCTGCTCGGCGTCTCCGCCGGGGCCGTCGTGACCATGACGCTCACCGGCCGCCTCTGCCGGCGGTTCGGCAGTCACCCCGTGACCGTCGCCTCGGGCGCACTGCTCAGCATCAGCATCGCGCTGCCCGCGCTGACCGGTTCGGCGCTCGCGCTGGGCCTGGTCCTGCTGGTGTTCGGCGCCGCCTACGGAGGCATCAACGTGGCCATGAACAGCGCGGCCGTCGATGTCGTCGCGGCCCTCCGCCGCCCGGTGATGCCCGCCTTCCACGCCGCCTTCAGCCTGGGCGGCATGCTCGGCGCCGGACTCGGCGGCCTGGTCGCGGGCAGCCTCTCCGCACGCACCCACCTGCTCGGCCTGGCGGCCGCCGGTCTCCTGATCACGGCCCTCGCGGGTCCCGCGCTACTGCGCCGCCCCTCCCCCGTCCTGCCCGAGACCCTGCCCGCCGCCGGCGCTCGGGCCCCGCGCCGGCTCGACGGCCGCACCCGCCGTCTCGTCGCCGTCTTCGGGGTGATCGCGCTCTGCACGGCGTACGGCGAGGGGGCGCTGGCCGACTGGGGCGCACTCCACCTGGAGGAGGACCTGCGGGCCCATCCGGGCCTCGCGGCCGCGGGCTACGCGCTGTTCGCCCTCACCATGACGATCGGACGGCTCTCCGGGACGGCGCTGCTGGAGCGGCTCGGCCAGACCCGGACACTGGTCGCGGGCGGGGCGACGGCGGCGGTCGGCATGCTGCTGGGCGCGCTCGCGCCCACCGTGTGGCTCGCTCTCCTCGGTTTCGCGATCACCGGTCTGGGCCTGGCGAACATCTTCCCGGTGTCGGTCGCCCGCGCGGGCGCCCTGGCCGGCCCGGCCGGTGTGGCCACCGCCTCGACGCTGGGCTACGGCGGAATGCTGCTGGGCCCGCCGACGATCGGGTTCCTGGCCGACTGGCTCTCGCTGCCGCTCGCGCTGACGACCGTGGCGATCCTGGCCGGCGGTGCGGCCCTCATCGGGTACGCCGCCCGCAACGCGTCGCCGCCACGCACGGCCGCGGAGGGCACCGGCTGACCGGGGCCGGCACCGACCGGCCCCCGACCTCCCCCGGAGCGGGTGCACGCTGCCACAATCCGGGCATGGAGATCACTGAGCACATCAAGCACCTTGCGAGGGAAGGCCAGTTGCTGGCCGAGGCGGCCGAGCGGGCCGGGGCGGACGCGGCGGTGCCGACCTGCCCGGGCTGGCGGATCCGTGACCTGCTGCGGCACACCGGCATGGTGCACCGGTGGGCGACGGCCTTCGTGGTGGAGGGTCACACCTCGTACCAGCCCGACGGGGGCGAGCCGGACCTCGACGGCGACCCCCTGCTGGAGTGGTTCCGCGAGGGCCACGGGCTACTGGTGTCGGCACTGACGGACGCGCCCGACTCCCTGGAGTGCTGGACGTTCCTGCCTTCGCCCTCACCGCGCGCGTTCTGGGCGCGGCGGCAGACCCACGAGACGACGGTGCACCGCGTGGACGCGGAGTCCGCGCTGGGCACGCCGGGGCCGGTGAGCGCCGAGCCGGCCGTCGACGGCATCGACGAGTTGGTGCGCGGCTTCCACGGGCGGAGCAGCAGCCGGGTGCGTACCGACGAACCGCGCACCTTGCGGGTTCGGGCGGTGGACACCGGTGACGTGTGGACCCTGCGGCTGTCGGCGCAGCCGCCCCGGGCCTCCCGGGACGACGAGGGCCCCGCCGACTGCGAGCTGAGCGGGCCCGCCGAACGGCTCTATCTGTTCCTGTGGAACCGGCTGCCGACCGGGGCCGTGTCCCTGTCGGGCGACGAGAGTCTCGCCCGCCTGTGGCGCGAGACGTCGGCGGTCACCTGGTCGTAGGCGTGGGATCCGGGTCCGTCAGCGCCCGGGCGAGCACGGCACGCTGCAGGGGCAGCACCTCGGCGTGCCGTTGCCGGCCGAGGTCCGTCAGGACGACCCGCACACCACGCCGGTCCTCGCTGCACATCCCTCGAGCCACCAGTCCGTTCTTCTCCAGCCGCGCGACGAGCCGGGACAGGGCGCTCTGGCTGAGGTGGACCCGCGCCCCCAGCTCCTGAACCCGGTACGCCGGTTTGCCGTCGTCCGGCGAGACCTCCGCGAGCACGTCGAGCACTTCGAAGTCACTGGCGCCGAGCCCGTACCGGTGGAGCTCACGGTCGAGTTCGCACATCGTCCGGGCGTGCAGGGCCAGCACGTCGCGCCACTGTTCCACGAGCGCGCGCTCCGACTTCTTCGCAGCCATGGGCCCACGCTAGCAGAGATGACGCCGTTTGTTGCACCGTAATTAAATGCACTTGCAGTCAATGCATATGCATGTACTGTGCTGGCCATGACATCTCCGCTCAACGACCCCACCCCCGCACCGGAACGCTGGAGCCCCCGTCTGTGGGGCACGCTGTTGGTGCTGTGCGCCGCGATGTTCCTCGACGCCCTCGACGTGTCGATGGTCGGCGTCGCCCTGCCGTCCATCGCCGGGGACCTCGGCCTGTCCACCGCGACGCTCCAGTGGATCGTCAGCGGCTACATCCTCGGCTACGGCGGACTGCTGCTGCTCGGGGGCCGCGCGGCGGACCTCCTCGGCCGCCGCCGGGTCTTCCTGATCGCCCTGGCCGTCTTCGCGCTCGCCTCCCTGCTGGGCGGGCTCGTCGACTCCGGGCCGCTGCTCATCGCCAGCCGCTTCATCAAGGGCCTCAGCGCCGCGTTCACCGCCCCCGCGGGCCTGTCGATCATCACCACGACCTTCAAGGAGGGCCCGCAGCGCAACCGGGCCCTGTCGATCTACACCACCTGCGCCGCCACCGGCTTCTCCATGGGCCTGGTCCTCTCCGGGCTGCTCACCGAGCTCAGCTGGCGCTGGACCATGCTGCTGCCCGCCCCCGTCGCGCTGATCGCCCTGGTCGCCGGTCTGCGGCTGATCCCGCACAGCGCGCGTGAGGAGAACCGCGGCGGCTACGACGTGCCGGGCGCCGTCACCGGCACCTCGGCCATGCTGCTGCTGGTGTTCACCGTGGTCCAGGCGCCCGAGGCGGGCTGGGCCTCCGCCCGCACCCTGCTGTCGTTCGTGGTCGCCGCGGCCCTGCTCGCGGTCTTCGTCACCATCGAGCGCCGCAGCCGCAACCCGCTGCTCCGGCTCGGTGTGCTGCGGTCCGGCACGCAGCTGCGGGCACAGCTCGGCGCCGCCGCGTTCTTCGGTTCGTACGTCGCCTTCCAGTTCATCGTCACGCAGTACATGCAGTCGCTGCTCGGCTGGTCGGCGCTGCAGACCGCGCTCGCGTTCCTGCCGGCCGGTGTGCTGGTGGCGCTCTCCTCCACGAAGATCGGTGGTGTGGTCGACCGGTTCGGCACGCCGCGGGTGATCGCCACCGGGTTCACCCTGCTCGTCCTGGCGTACGCCCTGTTTCTCCAGGTCGATCTCACCCCGCGGTACGCCGCCGTCATCCTGCCCTCGATGCTGCTGCTCGGCGCGGCCTGCGCGCTCACCTTCCCGTCCCTCAACATCCAGGCCACCAACGGTGTGGCCGACGAGGAGCAGGGCATGGTGTCGGGCCTGCTGAACACCTCGATCCAGGTGGGCGGCGCGATCTTCCTGGCCGTGGTGACCGCGGTGATCACGGCGGGCGGCACGGACGGCGGCTCCCCGCAGGAGGTCCTCGACAGCTTCCGCCCGGGCCTGGCCGTCGTGACCGTCATCGCGCTGGCCGGTCTGCTCATCACCCTGACCGGTCTGCGTACCCGCCGGCAGAGCGGCTCGGTCGTCGTCGCCACGTCGGCCGGACCGGTCGCGAAGGACACGACGGACACGACGGACGCGAAGGACACGACGGCCGATCCCGTCTCCGCTCCTGTCCCCGCGCGGGACTGACCGATCGCCACGCGGCACGCGCGGCCGGTGGGCATGTCCTTGCCTGCCGGCCGTCCGCCTTGTGAGACTGTCGGCCATGGGGACACGCACGCAGGCTCAACGCGACGCGATCACAGTGGAGATCGGCTACGCACTGGTGACGGCCGCCTTCCTGGCCGTGGCGCTGTTCTGCCTGATCGGCGCGCCCGTGGTGGTGCTGGGGCTGGACGGCGCCGCCGAACGGTCCCTGCTCGTCGTGGCCGCGGGAGCGGCGTGCCTGGGCTTCGCGGCCCGGCTGGTGCGCGTGCTGTGGCGCTTCGCGGCACGTCAGCCGAGCCAGCCGGGGCGGACCAGGCCCGATTCATAGGCCAGCACGACCAGTTGGGCGCGGTCGCGGGCGCCGAGCTTCACCATCGTGCGGCTCACATGGGTCTTGGCCGTCAGCGGGCTGACCACCAGCCGGCGGGCGATCTCCTCGTTGGACAAACCGATGCCCACCAGGGCCATCACCTCCCGTTCGCGCTCGGTCAGTCCGGCGAGGCTCTCCGCCTCGGCCGGGGCCTTGGACCGGGCGGCGAACTCCGCGATCAGCCTGCGCGTGACGCCGGGGGACAGCAGCGCGTCACCGGCGACCACGGCCCGTACGGCCCGCAGCAGTTCCTCCGGCTCGGTGTCCTTGACGAGGAACCCGGACGCGCCCGCGCGGATCGCCTCGAAGACGTACTCGTCCAGCTCGAAGGTGGTGAGCATGACCACTTTCACGCCCTCCAGCCGGGCGTCCTCGGTGATGCGGCGGGTGCTGGCGAGCCCGTCGAGCCGCGGCATGCGGATGTCCATCAGGACGATGTCGGGCCGCAGTTCCCGCACCCGCGCCACCGCTTGCTCGCCGTCCGCGGCCTCTCCCACCACCTCGATGTCGGGCTGGGCGTCCAGCAGGGCGCGAAAGCCGGCCCGGACCAGGGACTGGTCGTCGGCGAGCAGGACACGGATCACGGCCTCTCCTCCGGGGTGTGCGTCGGTGCGGTGAGCGGGAGCGTGGCGTGGACGCGGAAGCCGCCGTCGGGGCGGGTGCCCGCCTCGATCGTGCCACCGAGGGCGGCCGCCCGCTCCCGCATTCCGGCCAGTCCGTTCCCGCTGCCGCCCGCGTCGGTGCCGGTGGCGGGTCCTTCGTCGTCGACCGTCAGCTCGATCCGGCCGGGGCCGAGGTCGACGCGTACGCGCGCGGTGGGCGATGCGGAGTGACGGACCACATTGGTCAGGGCCTCCTGCACGATGCGGAAGGCCGCGAGGTCGGCGCCGGGCGGGAGGGCCGCCCGCGGGCCGGACGTCTCCACCTCGACGGCGAGTCCGGCGCCCGCCGCCTGCTCGACCAGTTCCGGGAGCCGGTCGAGGCCGGGCGCCGGCGCGCGCGGGGCGGCGCCCGGCGTACGCAGGGAATCGAGCACCTGCCGCACCTCCCCCAGTGCCTCCTTGCTGGCCCCCTTGATCGTGGCGAGCGCGGTACGTGCCTGCTCGGGGTCGGAGTCGAGCAGCGCGAGGCCGACGCCCGCCTGGACGTTGATGACGGACAGGGAGTGCGCGAGGACGTCGTGGAGTTCGCGGGCGATCCGCAGCCGCTCCTCGTCCGCGCGGCGCTTCTCCGCGGCGGCGCGCTCGGCGCGCTCGCGGGCCCACTGCTCGCGCCGGAGCCGGGCCAGCTCGGCCGCCGCGACGACGGCCACGACCCAGGCCGTGGCGACCAGTTCCTCGCCCCAGGGCGCCGGCCCGTCGCCGGCCGGCGGCAGATACCGGTAGAGCCAGTGCCCGATGAGCAGGTGCCCGGTCCAGAGCATTCCGACGGCGCCCCAGGCGGCGTACCGGTGTCCGGCGACGACCGCGGAGAACACGGCGACGGCGACGGTGGCGTAGACCGGTCCATAGGGGTACCCGCCGCCGAGGTAGAGCAGCACGCTCGCCGCGGCGCCGAAGACCACGGCCACCGGGTACCTGCGGCGCGCCAGCAGCAAGGCGGGACCGGCGAGCAGCAGCACCCTGGCAAGGGTGTCGAGCGGCTCCCGGTCGGCCTGGCCGCGCGCCGCGAAGCCGCTGCCGACCGTCACGAAGACGGCCAGCAGCAGGGTGGACCGCCAGGGCACCGTGCTGCCGGGTTCGCGGCCCGGCCACCACCGCGGCGGGGGCTGCCCGGTGGGGCCGCCCCGCGCCCGCGGCCCGCCGCCCGCGGCTGTCCGTCGCTCGTCCATGTCGCCACGCTAGACGCGAGCGGCCCGCGCGGGCGTCGGCCCGCAGTGGTGATCACACCTACTCCCGGGGGAGTACGCCGGGGGGAGAGCCACGTCCGGGGCCGCCGGCACATGGGTGGGTTCGTTCCGGACGCGTGGCCGCATACGGCCGTTGACCGGGTACGCCGGGCGTGCCAGCTTCGGGGCGATCCCCCGGGAACCGGGGGCCGACGGGAGGGGAACGCGATGAGAGCACGGCTGTCCCGCCGTTTGACGGCGGTGGCCCTGGTGACCGCGGGAGCGACGCTCGCCGCGGGCGCCGGCGTGGGTACGGTGCACGCGAGCGATCGGGCAGGAAACCTTTCCTCGCAGGCTGTGGCCGCCCCCGGCGCAGTGGTGATGCTCAGTGACCCCACGCCGGAGGAGCAGCAGCGGCTCCGCGAGATCGCGGGTGCCATCTGGACGACCGAACTGGCCGCCGGGTGGAACATGAACAGCGACGTGGCCGATGTGCTGTCGGAGGCCACGGGCCGGATCCTGCAGTGCTCCGAGGCGTTCGCGCTGGTGCCCAGGCCGCCCGGCTTCGTCCCGGGGCTGGGCTATCTGGTGGGGTACTGGAAGAACCTGCGCGACTACTTCCTGGCGGTCAAGAAGGACCGCACCTACCGGGCCTGTGTGGTGTCGACGGCCGCGTACTACCGCTCGATCATCGAGATGGCCTCCGCCGGAATCTGACGGCGCGCCCGCTCGGGCGGCCCCGCTCTCCCGGGGCCGCCCGGTCCCCGCGACCACGGGAGACGGGCACCGCGGTGGACGCGGACCCGCCGCCGGTCCGCCCGCCGCCGAGCGGCTCACGGCCGGCCCGGCGGCCCGTCTCCTCCGCGAGGAGCGGCCGTCGGTCGCCCTGCCGGCCGCTACGGCTCCGTACGGGGACCCCCGGCGAGGAAGTCGAGTACCAGGGGCGTGGCCGTGGCGGCGAACTCCTCGAAGTAGGCGTGCCGGGCGCCTGCTACGAGACGCATCCTGGCGCCCGGGATGCGCTCGGCGAGCAGCGGCGCGTTCGCCGTGGGATTGAACCGGTCGTCGGTGCCGTGGACGACGAGCGTCGGCGCCGTGATCCCCGGCAGCGCGTCCCAGGCGTCGTGGCGGGCGCTGGCCCGCAGGTGGCGGCGGCGGGCGTGGGCGGGCATCGACGGATCGCCGAGGGTGTGGAACGGCCCCGCGTGGGCGGCGGCGTAGCCGGGCGTGTACATGAGCTCCAGGAGCGCGCGGCGGGCGGACGCGGCGTCGGGCTGGGCGAGCGCCCGGCGGACGTCCGGGCCTCGTTCCACGCCGTGCGGCGTCCCCGGCGAGGTGCAGCCGAGCACGAGCCGGTCGACCCGGCCGGGATGGTCGGCGGCGATCCACTGCGCGACCCGGCCGCCCATGGAGGTGCCGTACACATGGGCCCGGTCGATACCGGCCTGGTCGAGGACGGCCAGCACATCGCGGGCGAAACCGGGGGTGCTGTACGTGTCGGTGTCGGGGCGGCCGCTGTACCCGGTGCCCCGGTAGTCCAGGACGACGGTGGTGAAGTGCTCGGCGAAGCCGGCCCGTACGGAGTCCCACCAGCGGTGGTCGTTGGACTGGCCGCTCAGCAGCACGAGCGGCTCCCCCGACCCGTGCGTCTCGTAGTACAGCGCGGTGCCGTCGGCGGCGTACGCGTGGGGCATCAGCGCATCAGCCCCACGTCGCGTCCCAGCCGCTCCGCGGCCTGGGCGAAGAAGGCCTCTCTCTCCTCGACGATCCGGTTGAACTGTCCGAACACCTCGAAGGAGATGAGCCCGAAGAGCTGCGACCAGGCGCCGACGAGCGCGATGACCAGCGCGGGCGGCAGATCGGGCGCGACGTCCGCGGCCAGGCGCTCCGCCTCGGCCCGCAGGCCGGGTGCGAGCGGCGGCGGCGCCACGCCGTCGGCGCGGTGGGCGTCGCGGGCGACGGAGATGAGGGTGAGGCCGACGCGCGAGGCCGGTGCGACGGTGTCCTGGGGGGCGGTGTAGCCGGGGACGGGGGAGCCGTAGATCAGCGCGTATTCGTGGGGGTGGGCGACGGCCCAGGTGCGTACGGCGGCGCAGACCGCGGTCCAGCGGGCACGGGGGCTCGCCGGGACGGCGGCCTCGGCGGCGGACTCGGCGGCGGCGCCCATCGCGTCGTAGGCGTCGACGATCAGGGCGGTCAGCAGATCGTCACGGCTGGGGAAGTAGCGGTACAGGGCGGAGGACACCATGCCCAATTCGCGGGCGACGGCGCGCAGGGAGAGCTTGGCGGCGCCCTCCGCCGCGATCCGGCGGCGTGCCTCGTCCTTGATGGCGGCGGTCACTTCGACGCGGGCGCGGGCCCTGGCTCCCTGCACGGTACTCATGGGATCAGTGTGCCATCTCTCGGAGCGGTGCACCGAAAAGAGAGCACTGCTCTTGATTTGGATCGTTGATCCCGTGCACACTGCTCTCAAGCGAGAGCAGTGCTCTCCGATCCCGTTCGGAAACCCTGGCCCCGCTCCGTCCCCGGCCCCGCACCCCTCCAGGAGGCACCCATGTCCGCAGAGTCCGCGCACGTCATCAAGCCGGGCTGGTTCACCGTGAAGGTCCTCAACAGGGCCGTCACCTGGATGACCCGGCGGGGCATCAGTGTCTGGGGCTCACGCGTCCTCGCCGTGCGCGGCCGCAAGAGCGGCGAGTGGCGCCGCACCCCCGTCAATCTGCTGACCGTGGACGGCGTCCAGTACCTGGTGGCCCCGCGCGGGCACGTCCAGTGGACCCACAACATGCGGGCGGCGGGCGGCGGCGAACTCCACCTGGGCAGGCGGGTGCAGACCTTCACCGCGGAGGAGGTCGCGGACGACGACAAGCCGGCACTGCTGCGTGCCTACCTCAAGCGGTGGAAGGCCGAGGTCGGTGTGTTCTTCGACGGGGTGGGGCCCGGCTCGACGGACGAGGAGCTGCGGGCCGTCGCACCCCGGCACCCGGTCTTCCGGATCACCCTCCGGTGAGGGCGAACCGGAGCCGGAACGCGGCCCGGCCTACCGACGCCGGTCCAGGGTGTCCAGCACCCGGCGCGCCACCGCGCTCGTCCGGACGAGCCCGGCCAGCGTGGTCACACCGCGCGTGATGTCCGCGAACGTGTGCCACGCGGGCCGGAAACCGGTGATCGCCGCGTGGAGCAGCCCGGGCCGGCGCTCGAAGAGCGTGAGCATCCGGCGGCCGACGGCCATCTCCACGCCCAGCCCCGCCTTGATCGCGAACGCGTAGTTCAGCGCCTGGCGGCGGGCGTCCACGGCGTCGTGCGCCTCGGCGATCCGCACCGCCCACTCCCCCGCGAGCCGTCCGGACCGCAGCGCGAAGGAGATCCCCTCGCGGGTCCAGGGTTCCAGCAGCCCGGCCGCGTCACCGCACACCAGCACCCGGCCGCGGGACAGCGGCGAGTCGTCGCTGCGGCAGCGGGTCAGATGCCCGGAGGAGATCGCGGGCTCGAAGCCGGCCAGCCCGAGCCGGCCGACGAAGTCCTCCAGGTACCGCTTGGTCGCGGCGCCCTCACCACGGGCCGAGATCACGCCCACGGTCAGGGTGTCCCCCTTGGGGAACACCCAGCCGTAACTGCCCGGCATCGGCCCCCAGTCGATGAGGACGCGCCCCGCCCAGTCCTCCGCCACGGTGGGCGGGACCGGGATCTCCGCCTCCAGACCGAGGTCCACCTGGTCGAGCTTCACCCCGACATGGGCACCTATCCGGCTGGCACTGCCGTCCGCGCCGACGACGGCGCGCGCGAGGACGGTCTCGCCGTCGGCCAGGACCACGGCGACGGTACGCCGGTCGGGCACGGCCGAGCCGTGCTGCTCGACCCGGGCCACCGTCGCGCCCGTCCGCAGCTCCGCCCCCGCCTTCTGGGCCTGCTCCACCAGGCCGGCGTCGAACTCGGGCCGGTTGATCAGCCCGAACAGCATCCGCTTGGAGCGGCGGGTACGGGCGAACCGGCCGTTCATGGAGAACGTCACCGCGTGCACCCGGTCCCGCAGCGGCAGTTCGAAACCCGGCGGCAGTGCGTCGCGCGACGGGCCGATGATGCCGCCGCCGCACGTCTTGTAACGCGGCAGGTCCGCCTTCTCGAGCAGAAGGACCCGGCGGCCCGCGACAGCCGCCGCGTACGCGGCGGACGCTCCCGCCGGTCCCGCGCCGACCACGACGACGTCCCACACCGGCGCGGAGTTCTCGTTACCGGCGTCTGCGTTCTCGCTGCTCACGATGTGCTTCTGCTCCTGATCCCGACCCATGGCCCATGCTCTCGACCGCATCCTACGGCTCGGGCTCCGTCCACCCCCTGTGGGAGGATCGGATACGCGTTTGCCGTACACACAACGGTCACAACGTCAGTCTTAACGTCGCACCCACCAGGAGCGTGCCCATGACCGACCAGCCGATCGCCGAGACCGTCGCCTCCCTGCTCCCCCGTGCCAGGACGGAGCTCGCGGAACTGGTGGCGTTCCAGTCGGTGGCTGACCCGGCGCAGTTCCCCCGCAGCGAGTGCGAGGCCGCCGCGGCGTGGGTGGCGGACGCGCTGCGGGCGGAGGCGTTCGAGGAGGTCTCGGTCTTCGACACCCCGGACGGTTCGCAGTCGGTGTACGGCCGGCTGCCGGGGCCGGAGGGCGCGCCGACGGTGCTGCTCTACGCGCACTACGACGTCCAGCCGCCGCTCGACCCGGCCGGCTGGGACACGCCGCCCTTCGAGCTGACCGAGCGCGAGGACGGCCGCTGGTACGGCCGCGGCGCCGCGGACTGCAAGGGCGGGTTCATCATGCACCTGCTCGCGCTGCGCGCCCTGAAGGCGAACGGCGGGATACCGGTCGGCGTCAAGATGATCGTGGAGGGCTCGGAGGAGCAGGGCACCGGCGGCCTGGAGCGGTACGCGGAGGCTCACCCCGAGTTGCTGGCGGCCGACGCGATCGTGATCGGCGACACCGGCAACTTCCGGGTGGGCCTGCCCACCGTCACGGCGTCGCTGCGGGGAATGACGATGCTGCGCGTCCAGGTGGACACGCTGGAGGGCAACCTGCACTCCGGGCAGTTCGGCGGGGCCGCGCCGGACGCGCTGGCCGCGCTCGTCCGCGTCCTCGACTCACTGCGGGCCGAGGACGGCTCGACGACCGTCGACGGGCTCGCGGCGGAGGGCACCTGGGACGGGCTCGGGTACGCGGAGGAGGACTTCCGCAAGGACGCCAAGGTGCTGGACGGCGTGGGGCTGATCGGACACGGTTCGCTCGCGGACCGGCTGTGGGCCCGCCCCGCGGTCACCGTCATCGGCATCGACTGCCCGCCGGTGGTGGGCGCCACGCCGTCCGTGCAGGCATCCGCGCGCGCCCAGATCAGTCTGCGGGTGCCGCCGGGGCAGGACGCGGGCGAGGCGACCAAGCTGCTGACCGCTCACCTGGAGGCGCACACGCCGTGGGGCGCGCGGGTGACGGTGGAGCAGGTGGGACAGGGCCAGCCGTTCCGGGCCGACATCGGCAGCCCGGCGTACACGGCGATGGCCGAGGCGATGCGGATCGCGTACCCCGGCGAGGAGATGCAGTCGGCGGGCATGGGCGGCTCGATCCCGCTGTGCAACACGCTGGGCGCGCTCTACCCGGAGGCGGAGATCCTGCTGATCGGACTGAGCGAGCCGGAGGCACAGATCCACGCGGTCAACGAGAGCGTGTCGCCGGACGAGCTGGAGCGGATGTCGGTCACCGAGGCGCACTTCCTCCTCAACTACGCCCGTTCCAAGGGGGCGTGAAACCCGCACCGGCGGCGGCGCAGGGTTGCGCCGGGAGCGGAAGTAGCCGGGGGCGAAGAACGATGCGGCGGGCGCAGGGGGGTACCTACGTTCGCCGCATGGACTTCATCGAGGTGAACCGCCACCTGTACATGTTCCGTTTCCCGATCGGCCAGGCGTATCTGTGGCGGGACGGGGACGACGATCTGACACTGATCGACGCGGGCCGGGACGATGCCGGCCCGCTCGTCGAGACGGCCTTGCGCCGAGCCGGGCTGCGCCCGGAGGCCATCCGCCGGATCGTGCTCACACACGGCCACCGCGACCACGTGGGCGCGGCCGGTGAGCTGGCCGAGCGGTACGGCGCCGAGGTGATGGCGCACACCCTGGAGGCGCCGGTGGTGCGGGGTGAGGTACCGGTACCGGAGCCGGTGCTGCTCGACTGGGAGATCCCGCTGCACGAGCGCGGGCTCACGGTCCCGGCGGCTCCGCCGACCCGGGTGGACCGGGAGCTCGTGGACGGCGACGAGCTCGGTTTCGGCGACGGGGCGCGGGTGGTGCACGCGCCGGGGCACACGGACGGCTCGATCGCCGTCCATCTGCCGCGCCACGGCGTGCTGTTCACGGGTGACGCCGTGGCGGGGGTCGGCGAGGCGATGCTGGGCGTCATCAACGTGGACCGCGAGCAGGCCAAGGCCTCGATGCGCCGCCTGGCCGGGCTCGCCCCGGACACGGTCTGCTTCGGCCACGGCGACCCGCTGACGAGGGACGCGGCGGCCGTCCTCGCCGCCGCGGCCGGCCGGGACGCGGCCGCCCGCGACGCGGCGGCATAGCGGGCCACCGGCGGGCAGCACCGTGCCGTCCGGCCGTGACCGGCGGCGGGGGCGGCGCCTGAGCGAGGGTCAGCCGACCGGAACTCCCGCCTCCAGGTTGAGGACCGTTCCGCGTTCGCGCGCACGCAGGGCCCAGCGGAGGCGTTCGTAGCGGGCGGGGGGCAGCAGGCCGGCCGCCTCCTCCTCGGTGACGAATCGCCAGCCGCGCAGTTCGGAGCCGGGGAGGAGGACGTCGGCGGCCTGGGCGCCGGTGAGCCGGCCGCCGTCGAACAGCAGGCGCAGCCCTCCGTAGCCGGGCGGGTGGGGCGGTTCCCAGTCCACGAGCAGCAGCTTCGGTACGGATTCGAGGCGGAGCCCGATCTCCTCGGCGACCTCCCGCATCCCGGCCCGGGCCGGCGGCTCGCCCTGTTCGACGACCCCGCCGGGGAACTCCCAGCCCGGCTTGTAGGTGGGGTCGACGAGCAGCACCCGGTCCTGTTCGTCGAAGAGCAGGACTCCGGCGGCCAGGGTCTCGCCGGTCGGTTCGGGTGTCTGGACGATCTCGCAGATGCCGGCCGCCCCGGAACGGACGGCCTCGGCGACGGTCGCGGCGGTCTCGTGGGGAGTCAGGGCGCTGTTGTCGACGGCGTACGCGTCGGCGGACAGCCATCCGCCCAGCGCCGCGTGGTACGGCTCGATGTGGTCGTAGGCCCACTGCCGGACCCGTTCATTGCCGTCGGGGTCGTTCTCGAACTCCTGGCGCGCCGCTATCCGCGACCGCAGGATCGTTTCGTCCGGTGTGAGGACGACATGGCGCACGGTGATGCGGCGGGAAGCCAGCCCGCCGAAGATCTCGTCGCGGTACTCCTGTCTCAGCAGGGTCATGGGCACCACCAGGACCCCGCCGACATCGGCGAGCAGCGCCGCCGCCGCGTCCACGACCATGCGCCGCCACATCGGCAGGTCCTGATAGTCGGTCACCTCGGCCAGGCGCTTCTGAGGCAGCAGGTACCGCAGTGCCCCGCCGATGACCTCGGGGTCGTACAAGGTGCTGTTCGGGATCAGATCGATCAGTTCGCGCGCGGTACTGGTCTTGCCTGCGCTGAACGCACCGTTGATCCAGACGATCACGGTTCCCCCTCTTCCGTAGCCCCCAGTGGCTTGCCCGCAACACCCTGCCACGGAAACCCGTTCCGGAAGGAGACCGTGCGGTCCCCGCCGCCGGGGCACGGCCGTGGGCCACCGAACGGCCCAACGCCGTCGGGGGCTCCCGGACCACCGGGGCGCTCCGGGGTAGAAGTTCCGCACACCGACATCCGGAGGTCTCCCGTGCCAGAATCACGCCGCCTGCTCGTCCTGCGCCATGCCAAGTCCGACCGGCCGCCGGGCGTGGCGGACCACGACCGGCCCCTCGCCGCGCGCGGCCTGCGCGACGCACCCGCCGCCGGTCGCCTGCTGAGGGAGACCGGCCTCGTCCCCGACCTGGTGCTCTGTTCCACGGCGACACGGGCCCTCCGGACGTGGGAGCTCGCCGCCGAACAGCTCGGGACGGCGCCCCAGGTGCGCCTCGACGGCCGACTGTACGACGCGGACGCCGACGACCTCCTCGCGGTCGTCCGTGAAACCCCGGACGACGTACGCACCTTGCTGCTGGTCGGCCACAACCCCGCGATGCAGGACCTCGTCCTGCTGCTGGCCGCGGAGGGGCACGGCGACGCCCTGTCCCGCGCACGCGAGAAGCTGCCGACGAGCGCGGTCGCGACGCTCACGCTGGGGACCGGCTGGGCGCGGAGCGCTCCCGGAGGCGCCGTTCTCACGGACCTGGCGGTGCCGCGGGGGTCGGAGGACTGAAGTCGGGTGACGTCCCCGATTCCCCCTGGCGTCCCAGCGGTCGTGGCCGACGCGACGCGTGCCGCAGCCGCTGCTTCCCCCGCGTTTCGACAACCCCGGCGAGGGCCGGCGTGTCGCTACGCTCACCCGGCCGGTGGTACGGGCGCCGGTCCAAGGCGGCCGGGGCGCCTCGCGGCGCCGCGGGTATGGCGAAGCGCTCCCCATTGCGGCACTCATCGGTGACGCCCGCGTCCCGCCCGCCGGGCGGGCCGGGCCGCCGTCCATGGATCGGACCTCGCGGCGCCGGGCCGCCGGCCCGCCCGACGAGTTCTCCCACCTGGACCGGGGTGAGGAGGCACGTTGGGGCGGGGGCCTGCGGGCGGCGCGCGGCGACCGGGAGTCCGGTCAGGAGTCCGCCGGCGGCGGGACGGCAGTTGCGCCACCGGCCGGCTGCGAAGCCGGTACGGCTTGCGGAGTCGGTACGGCTTGCGGAGTCGGCCGGACCGCGAAACCGGTACGGGCCGCGGAGCCCGCATGGACCGCGAAGCCGTACGGACCGCGAAACCGGTACGGGCCGCGAAACCGGTACGGGCCGCGGAGCCGGTACGGACTGCCCACAGCGCTGTCTCGACACGGCCTCGCGAGGAGCCCGGCACCGGCGCGGTGCGTCAGCCGACGGTCGCCGCCGGGGCCGTGGCCGGCCTGCGACGCGGGGCCGCCGCGGCCGCCGCGCCCAGGAGGCCGGCGTCCGTGCCGGTGAGCGCGGGGGCGACCTTGAGTCCCTGGACGAAGGAGAGCGTGGCGTAGTCGTGCAGGGCGCTGCGCAGAGGGGCGAAGAGCACCTCGCCCGCGCCGGCCACTCCCCCGCCGATCACGGCGATGTCGATCTCGACGAGGGTCGCGGTGGCGGCGATGCCGGCCGCGAGGGCCTGGGCCGCGCGTTCGAACGAGGCGAGGGCGACCGGGTCGCCGGCGCGCGCGGAAGCGGCCACAGCGGCCGCGGTGGTGTCGCCGTCGGGCCCGGGCAGCCAGCCGCCTTCGAGGGCGCGCCGGGCGATGTTGGGCCCGCTCGCTATCCGTTCGACGCACCCGCGTCCACCGCAGGGGCAGGGGTCGCCGTCGAGGTCGACGCTGATGTGGCCGATGTGCCCGGCGTTGCCGGTGGGGCCCGCGTGGAGGCGGCCGCCCAGGACGAGGCCTCCGCCGACCCCGGTCGACACGACCATGCAGAGCGCGTTGTCGTGGCCGCGGGCGGCGCCCTGCCAGTGTTCCGCGGCCGTCATGGCGGCACCGTCGCCGACCAGGGCGACGGGCAGGCCGCCGGTCGCGTCCCGTACCCGGGCGACCAGGGGGTAGCCGCGCCAGCCCGGTACGTTGACGGGGCTGACCGTGCCGGCGGAGGCGTCCACCGGCCCCGCGCTGCCGATGCCGACCGCGCCGACCTCGGCCCACAGCGGCGACCCGGCGAGCTCCGCGACCACCGCCTCGACGGTGTGCATGACCGTCTCACCGTCCTCGCGCGCGGGGGTGGGCAGCTGGGCGCGGGCGAGAATCGTGCCGTTGTCGTCGACCAGCGCGCCGGCGATCTTGGTGCCGCCGATGTCGAGTGCGGCGACGAGGTCGGAATGCATCGGTGTCGGTCCCCCGGTGATGAGTCTGCCCCGGCAGGCCGTGTCAGCCGTTGCCGGACCTGCGAATTCCATGCTGCTTCAAGACTGATTCAAGACCAGTCTCCTCCAGTCTCCCTACCCCTGACAACGTTGTCCAGGGCCTATGCTCGACGCCACACCCTTGCACCACGCCCTTACCCGACGACACGACAGGACTGCGCACCGTGGCCGAGACCGCCCGCCGACCCGATCACCGCTACGGCAATCGGCCGACGATGAAGGACGTGGCGGCCCGGGCGGGGGTGGGGCTCAAGACCGTCTCCCGCGTGGTGAACGGCGAGCCGGGCGTCACTCCCGACACCGAGCGCCGGGTACAGGAGGCCATCGAGGCACTCGCCTTCCGCCGCAACGACAGCGCGCGCGTGCTGCGCAAGGGCCGCACCGCCTCGATCGGTCTGGTCCTCGAGGATCTCGCCGACCCGTTCTACGGCCCGCTCAGCCGCGCGGTCGAGGAGGTCGCGCGCGCTCATGGCGCGCTGCTGATCAACGGTTCGAGCGCCGAGGACCCGGACCGTGAGCAGGAGCTGGTGCTGGCGCTGTGCGCGCGGCGGGTCGACGGGCTGATCGTGATCCCGGCCGGCGCCGACCACCGTTATCTGGAGCCGGAGATCAGGGCGGGCGTGGCGACGGTGTTCGTGGACCGTCCGGCCGGGCGGATCGATGCCGACGTGGTGGTGTCCGACAACTTCGGCGGCGCGCGGGACGGTGTCGCGCACCTCATCGGCCACGGTCACCGCAGGATCGGGTTCATCGGTGACCAGCCCCGGATCCACACCGCCAAGGAGCGGCTGCGCGGCTATCGCGCGGCCATGGAGGACGCGGAGCTGGCCGTGGACGAGGCATGGGTTTCGCTGGGGTCGACCGAGCCCGGCCGGGTGCGTGACGCGGTGACCGCGATGCTGTCCGGCCCCGACCCGGTGACCGCGATCTTCACCGGTAACAACCGGGTGACCGTGACGGTGGTGCGGGAACTCGCGGGGCGCGAACGGCCGGTGGCGCTGGTCGGCTTCGACGACATCGAGCTCGCCGATCTGCTGGGCATCACCGTCGTCGCCCAGGACGCCGCCATGCTCGGGCGGACGGCGGCCGAGCGGCTCTTCCGCCGGCTGGACGGCGCCGACGACGCGCCCGCCCGCACCGAGCTGGGGACGGTGCTGATTCCGCGCGGGTCGGGCGAGATCGCCCCGTCCTCCTGAGCGCTGCTGGTGCCCCGGGTCCGCGGCGGTTCCCCGGGGCGCCGCCCGCACAGGCCGGGGCGGCGTCAGCAGACGGGGAGGCCGGGCAGCGGCGCGTCGTTGTCGCCGCCCTGGATGTAGACGACGCTGACGTACACGTTGGTGTTGCCGCTGTCGTCGTCCGTCCTGGCCCACCAGACGTTGGTCCACTCGCCGTGCGTCTCGCGGCGGCCGAGATTCGCCTGGCAGTAGAAGTAGTTGGTGCCCGCGTTGAGGACGCCCATCTCGCCGCCGTCGTAGCGGTACGACTTCGCGGTGCGCCACACCTGGCAGTTGTACTTGCCGCCGCCGATGGAGTGGCAGACCGGGGCGGGCGCGGGCGCCGGGTCTCCCCCGCCGGTCGTGGTGGTCGAGCCACCGGTCGTGCCGCCGGTGGTGGTGCCCGTGCCTCCGGTCGTGCCGCCGGTCGTGCCGCCGTCGGCGCCTCCGGACCCCTTGCCGCCGTCCGTGCCCGCACCGGGCGCGGGTGCCGGCTTCGACGGGGTGGCCGGCTTCGTGGCGCCGGGCTCGGACGCCTTCGCGCTCGGCGTTCCCGCGGACGGCGAGGGGGCACTGCCGGGGTCGAGGGCCCGGCCGGGTTCGCCGGCCGTGGGAGTGGTGTCGGCGCGGCCGCCCGCCAGTTCCTGGCCGGCCGGGGGCTGTTCGCGGTCCATGAGCGCGTACGTCACGCCTCCGCCCGCCAGCAGGACCGCGGCCGCCGCGGCCGCCACCAGGGCCCCGGAGCGGCGCTTGGCCTTCGCCGCGGCCTGGGGGGCCGGTGCCCGGCCCGCGTGAGCCTGGGGCGCGTGAGCCTGGGGCGCGGGTGTATGCGAGACCAGTGATTGCGGGGCCGGTGCCGGCGGGACCTCGGTGGGTGTCGCCGGACCGAAGCCCTGTGGCTGGTGGGGCAGTACGTTCCGCTCGGTCGGCACATAGGTACCGGCGGGACCCTCGGGGTTCACGGGCGTCTGTCCGGCCGCCACGGCGGCCAGCAGCCGGGCCGCCGTGGCGGCGTCGGGACGCTGGGCCGGGTCCTTGTGCATCAGCTGCCGCAGGACGGGGCCGAGAGGGCCCGCGCGGCGGGGTTCGGGCAGTGGCTCGGCGACGATCGCGGTGAGCGTGGACCAGGTCGACGTACGGCGGAACGGCGACGCGCCCTCGACCGCGGCGTAGAGCGTGGCACCGAGCGCCCACACGTCCGAGGCGGGGCCCGGGTCCTGGCCCTGTGCCCGTTCGGGGGCGAGGTAGTCGAGCGAGCCGACGATCTCGCCGCTGCGGGTGAGGTGGGTGGTGGAGCCGTCCCCCGGGTCTTCCATGGCGGCGATGCCGAAGTCGGTGAGGACCACCCGGCCACCGCGGTCCAGGAGGACGTTGCCGGGCTTGACGTCGCGGTGGAGCACGCCGACGGCGTGGGCGGCGCCGAGTGCCTCCAGCACCTTGGCGCCGATTCCGGCCGCCTCGCGCGGATCCATCACGCCGCGCTCGCCGAGCACGTCGTCGAGGGAGGGTCCGTCGATGAGCTCCATGACGATGACGGGACGGCCGTGGTGGTCGGCGACGTCGTGGACGGCGATGACTCCGGGGTGGCGGACGCGGGCGGCGGCCCGGGCCTCTCGCTGCATGCGCAGCCGCAGGTCGGCGAGTTCGTGGCCGGAGGAGTCGGTGTACGTCCGGAGTTCCTTGAGGGCCACCTCGCGGCCGAGCACCTCGTCGTGGGCGCGCCACACGACGCCCATGCCGCCGCGGCCGAGCTGCCGGATGATCCGGTAGCGCCCGGCGATCACTTCGTTCTCCCCCGAAGACACCGCTGCCCCGTTCCCTGTTTCGCGATTTCCCGTCCGAATGACGCGTACAGAGTACGGGGCTGCGGTGCCGGCCAGGCCTACTGGGCCGTGGCCGTCAGATCGCCGCGCCGCGGCGCGGCGAAACCGTCGAGGTCCGCCCGGGTGAGACCGGTGAGGCGGGCGACCTCGGCGGTGTCGAGGGCGCCGCAGTCGATGCCGCGCAGCAGGTAGGAGCTGAGGGCCTTGGCGGTGGCGGGCTCGTCCATCACGTCGCCGCCGGCGTGGTTGGCGTAGGCGGAGAGGCGCGCGGCGGCCTGCTCGAAGCCCTCGCGGTAGAAGGCGAAGACGGCGGCGTACCGGGTGGGCAGGTGCCCGGGGTGCATGTCCCAGCCCTGGTAGTAGGCGCGGGCCAGGGCGCGGCGGGTGAGGCCGTAGTGAAGGCGCCAGGCGTCGTGAACCTTCTCGGTGGGGCCGACGGGCAGGACGTTGGTGGAGCCGTCGGAGACGCGTACTCCGGTGCCGGCGGCGGCGACCTGCATGATCGCCTTGGCGTGGTCGGCGGCCGGGTGGTCGCTGGCCTGGTAGGCGGCGGAGACGCCGAGGCAGGCGCTGTAGTCGAAGGTGCCGTAGTGCAGTCCGGTGGCGCGGCCCTCGGCGGCGTCGATCATGCGGGCGACGGTGGCGGTGCCGTCGGCGGCGAGGATGGCCTGGCTGGTCTCGATCTGGATCTCGAAGCCGATGCGGCCGGGCTCCAGGCCGCGTGCCTTCTCGAACTCCTCGACCAGCCGCACCATGGCGGTGACCTGCTCGGGATAGGTCACCTTGGGGAGGGTGAGGACCAGGCCGTCCGGCAGGCCGCCGGCCTCCATCAGCCCGGTGAGGAAGATGTCGAGGGTGCGGATGCCCCGGTCGCGTACGGCGGCCTCCATGCACTTCATGCGGATGCCCATGTAGGGCGCGGCGGTGCTTCCGGCCCGGGAGGCGCCCGCACGGTACGCCTCGGAGATCAGGCGGGCCGCCCGGGCCGCGTCGGTGTCCTCGTCCGTGCCGCCGTAGCCGTCCTCGAAGTCGACCCGGAGGTCCTCGATGGGCTCGCGCTCCAGCTTGGCGCGCACGCGCGCGTGGACGTCCTCGGCGAGGTCGTCGGTGAGGCCGAGTACGGCCGCGAAGGAGGCGGCGTCGGGGGCGTGCTCGTCGAGGGCGGCGAGTGCCTGGTCGCCCCAGGAGCGGATGGTGCCGGCGGCGAAGGCGTCACCGGGGACGTAGACCGTGTGGACGGGCTGGCGGGTGCCGGGGTCGCCCGGGTACCGGCGGGCGAGTTCCGCGTCCACCGAGACGAGGGAGGCGCTGATGCCCTCGCTGACCGCGCCCGCGAGGCTCGTCGACACCTTCTCCTGCTGACCCATTCCCACACCCTCCACACTCAGGATTTCCGCTTCACGGAATCAACAATCCGCATAGCGAAGTTAATGGGTGCCCTTGACCTGCGTCAATGGTCCCTCCGACGACGAGGGGCCGCGCGGTGGTGTCCACCGCGCGGCCCCTGGCCGGTTCCGGAGAGCGTCAGCCCTTGCGCGCCTTGACCTCGTCGGTCAGCTGCGGGACGACGTCGAAGAGGTCGCCGACCACGCCGTAGTCGACCAGGTCGAAGATCGGGGCCTCGGCATCCTTGTTGATGGCCACGATCGTCTTGGAGGTCTGCATGCCCGCGCGGTGCTGGATCGCGCCGGAGATGCCGGAGGCGATGTACAGCTGCGGCGAGACCGACTTGCCGGTCTGGCCGACCTGGTTGGAGTGCGGGTACCAGCCGGCGTCGACGGCGGCGCGGGAGGCGCCGACGGCGGCACCGAGCGAGTCGGCGAGGGCCTCGATGATCGCGAAGTTCTCGGCACCGTTGACGCCACGGCCGCCGGAGACCACGATCGCGGCCTCGGTCAGCTCGGGACGGCCGGTCGACTCGCGCGGCGTGCGGGAGACGACCTTGGTGCCGGTGGCCTTCTCGGAGAAGGAGACCGCGAGGGCCTCGACGGCGCCCGCGGCCGGGGCGGCCTCCACGGGGGCCGAGTTCGGCTTGACCGTGATGACCGGGGTGCCCTTGGAGACACGGGACTTGGTGGTGAAGGAGGCGGCGAACGCGGACTGCGTGGCCACCGGGCCCTCGTCGCCGGCCTCGAGGTCGACGGCGTCGGTGATGATGCCGGAGCCGATGCGGAGCGCGAGGCGGGCCGCGATCTCCTTGCCCTCGGCGGAGGACGGGACGAGCACGGCGGCCAGGGAGCCCCCGGCGGACACCGCCTCGTACGCGGCCTGCAGGGCGTCCACCTTCGGTACGACGAGGTAGTCGGCGAACTCGGGGGCGTCGGCGGTGAGGACCTTGACCGCGCCGTGCTCGGCGAGCGTGGCGGCGGTCGCCTCGGCGCCGGAGCCGAGGGCGACGGCGACGGGCTCGCCGATGCGGCGGGCCAGGGTCAGCAGCTCCAGGGTGGGCTTGCGGACGGCGCCGTCCACGTGGTCGACGTAGACGAGAACTTCAGCCATGGGACTTCAATCTCCTGCGATGCGAAGAATCTGGGGCGGTGAGGAGGCTCGCGCGAGCCTTAGATGAACTTCTGGCTCGCGAGGAACTCGGCCAGCTGCTTGCCGCCCTCGCCCTCGTCCTTGACGATCGTGCCGGCCGTGCGGGCCGGACGCTCCGCCGCCGAGTCGACCGCGGTCCAGGCACCCTCGAGACCGACCTCGTCGGCGTCGATGTCCAGGTCGTCCAGCTCCAGGGACTCCACCGGCTTCTTCTTGGCGGCCATGATGCCCTTGAACGACGGGTAGCGGGCCTCGCCCGACTGGTCCGTCACGGACACGACGGCCGGCAGGGACGCCTCCAGCTGCTCGGAAGCGGTGTCACCGTCACGGCGGCCCTTGACGGTGCCGTCCTCCACGGAGACCTCGGAGAGCAGGGTGACCTGCGGCACGCCCAGACGCTCGGCGAGGAGGGCCGGCAGGACACCCATGGTGCCGTCGGTCGACGCCATGCCGCAGATGACCAGGTCGTAGCCGGTCTTCTCGATGGCCTTGGCGAGCACCAGCGACGTACCCATGACGTCGGTGCCGTGCAGGTCGTCGTCCTCGACGTGGACGGCCTTGTCGGCACCCATGGACAGCGCCTTGCGCAGCGCGTCCTTGGCGTCCTCGGGGCCGACGGTGAGGACGGTGATCTCCGCGTCGTCCGCGTCCTCGGCGATCTGAAGCGCCTGCTCGACCGCGTACTCATCCAGCTCCGACAGCAGGCCGTCGACGTCGTCGCGGTCGACGGTCAGGTCATCGGCGAAGTGCCGGTCGCCGGTGGCGTCGGGCACGTACTTCACACAGACAACGATCCTCAAGCTCACGCCGGCTCTCCTACTGCATCGTCATTACTGGGCTGCTTGTGTTACACGCAGCATAGGCGCCTGATAGGGCGGTTTCCGGTCGGGGCGGCTGACGCCCCGCTCCGAATATTACTCGTCAGTACACCGATTGCTTTCCCGCTGAGCAAGCGCTTTGCACTGTGACCTTGCCAACGCTGAGTAACCGGGACTTGTCAGTCGCGCAGGGCGTTGAAGCGCCCCTGGTGGTACAGCAGCGGCCGGCCCGCCCCCGCCGGGTCCCCGGCCACGACCTCCGCGAGCACGATGCGGTGGTCACCGGCCGGGACACGGGCCACGACCCGGCAGACCAGCCAGGCCAGTACGCCGTCGAGCACGGGCACGCCCTCCGGGCCGGTGTACCAGCGGGTGGGGGCGGCGAAACGGTCCGCCCCGCTGCGCGCGAAGGTGGCGGCGAGCTCCTGCTGGTGTTCGCCGAGTATGTGCACGCCGATGTGCTCGGCCTCGGAGACGACCGGCCAGCTCGACGACGAGGTGCCCACGCCGAAGGAGATCAGCGGCGGATCCGCGGCGACGGAGGTGAGGGAGGTGGCGGTGAATCCGACGGGGCGCTCACCCCGCGCGGTGACGACCGCCACACCGGCCGCGTGCCGCCGGAAGACGGAGCGCAGCAGTTCGGGTGCGGCGAGGGGCGTGGCGGTGGCCGGGTCGGCGGAGACCGTCATGGAACTGTCCTTCTCGGGGAGGCGCGACTGGGGGATCCGTGGCTGCTCAGTCACCCGGACAGCGCGCGCTCGCGTTGCGGGCCAGGTCCACATGGGCCCGCCCGTGAAGAAGGAGTTCTGGGGGCACAGCGTCAGACTGACGATAGATGGTGGGCGCAGTCAAGGGCGTCCGGGGATGTGGGAGATGTCTCACGGAGGTCCCCTGGCGGGCGGTCTCACGGGGCGTCACACGGCCTGCCCCAGGGCCGCGATGACATCCGCCCTGCGCGGCATGCCCTCGGCCCTGCGGACGATCCGGCCGGCGGCGTCCAGCACGAGCACGCTCGGAGTCCTGGCGATACCCAGGGCGCGGACGAGTCCGAGGTTCTCCTCGGCGTCGATCTCGACGTGTGCGACGCCGCCGACCATCGCCGCCACGTCGGCCAGGGTCCGACGGGTGGCCCGGCACGGCTGGCAGAAGGCGCTGGAGAACTGCACCAGGGTGGCCCGTTCGCCGAGCGGGGCACCGAGCTCGGCGGGCCCCAGGGCATGGGGCCCCAGGGCCTGGCCCCCGGGTTCCGCGGGGCCCGTGGAACCCGCTGTCCCTCCCGGCCGCGCCGCGCTTCCGGCTTCCGCCGGGCTTCCCGGTTCCGCCGCGCTTCCGGCTTCCGCCGGGCTTCCCGGTTCCGCCGGGCCCGCGTGCCCCCGCACTCCGCCGTCCGCGCGCACTGTTTCCGCCTCCCTCCTCGTCGTCCATCCCTCCAGCGCCGGGAGGGCCCGGATGATTCCCGGCGGGGTCACGGCGGGCCCGACGTGACGAGGATCTCGCCGTTCCCCGGCACCAGGACTGGCTACTCGTCCGTTCATGGGGCACGATCTGCGCAAAGCCGTAAACCTACGGCTACGTAACTTTCCCGCCGGGATCCCCCTTCCCAGGCAGAGAGAAGGGTCCACTCCGTCCATGGCCGAGCTTGCCTATCGTCCCGCCATCGGTCTCGCCCTGACGCTGTTCAAGGCCTGGGACCTGAAGATCGACTGCAAGGGATCGGAGAACATCCCGCGCTCGGGCGGTGCGGTGCTGGTGAGCAACCACATCAGCTACCTCGACTTCATCTTCGACGGTCTCGCCGCCCTGCCCCAGAAGCGCCTGGTGCGCTTCATGGCGAAGGAGTCGGTGTTCCGGCACAAGATCTCCGGCCCGCTGATGCGGAACATGAAGCACATCCCGGTGGACCGCAAGCAGGGCGAGGCGGCGTACGCGCACGCGCTCGCCTCGCTGCGTTCCGGCGAGATCGTCGGTGTGTTCCCGGAGGCGACCATCTCGCAGTCGTTCACGCTGAAGAGCTTCAAGACGGGCGCGGCACGGCTGGCCCAGGAGGCCGGGGTGCCGCTGATCCCGATGGCCGTGTGGGGCACCCAGCGGCTGTGGACCAAGGGACACCCGCGCAACTTCAAGCGCAGCCACATCCCGATCACCATCCGGGTCGGGGAGGCCATCGAGGCCTCGCGCGACAAGTACGCGGGGGCGATCACGCGTCAGTTGCGCGAGCGCGTCCAGGAGCTGCTGGAGGCCGCACAGCGCGCCTATCCGGTACGCCCCAAGGGCCCGGACGACACGTGGTGGATGCCGGCGCACCTCGGCGGCACGGCTCCGACTCCCGAGGAAGTGAAGGCCGCCGAGGCGCGCTGAACTCATCGCGGGCCCGGGTCCGGGGCGTGGACGGTGATCCGCGCTCCGGGGCTCAATTTCTCCAGCGACTCGGCGAGTTCGGTGCCCGCGGCCTCGAGCTCACGATGGGTCATCGGTGCCAGGCTCTCCAGCAGGAAGATCGCGTTCACCGATTCCCCGGTGAGCCGGGTGCGGGGCCCCTGGCGCCAGTTCCAGCGCCGGCACGTCACGCCCTCGTCGTCACGCCAGACGATTTCCCCGGCGTCCGGGTGCTCCACCGTCTCCTCGCCGCCCGCCACGGTGACGAACGGTTCGTCGCCGGCCGCGCGCACCAGCCGCATGCCGCCCTCGATCCGGTCGAGGTCCTCACCGCCGACCGGGACGAGGTGGGCGACGCTGATCGCGTTGTAGGCGTCGACGAGCAGATTGATCCGCGGCAGCCCGCCGTCCGCGAGGGCGCGCTTGGCCAGGGCCTCGGCGGAGTTCCGGGTGCGGGAAGGCTTGGCGCCGAAGGCGGTGTACGCCGCGCGCCAGGCCACCATGTGCGGGTCCTCGTGCGGCGCCCGGCCGTCGAGGCGCTCGGCGAGGCGGCGCGCCGCGTCGTCGAGCAGAGCGGAACTGGTCGCGTCACTGGGACCGTTGACCAGCCCGCGGGCCTCGACGGCAAGATGGGCGAAGCCGGGGACGAGGGTGCGCACCTCGTCGGCGACGGTGAGCGTGAAGGTCATGATCCGCCGTTCGGAATTTTCGTCGGAAACACTGTCTCACGGTTCACCCTACCGCACCGATCAGTACAGTTTACTGAACCACAATCCGCCGGAAACGGCCGACCGGAAGGTGAGGGCCTTCCGGTCGGCCGTTTCCGTCGCCGAGCGTGTCGCCGCCGTGGATCAGCGGGCCATCTCTTCCTTCAGCGCCTGGAGGAAGGAGTCGACGTCCTCCTCCGTGGTGTCGAAGGAGCACATCCAGCGCACATCCCCGGCCGCCTCGTTCCAGAAGTAGAAGCGGAAGCGCTTCTGCAGGCGCAGACTCACCTCGTGCGGCAGCCGGGCGAAGACCGCGTTGGCCTGCACGGGGTGGAGGATCTCCACCCCGTCGACGGCGCGCACGCCTTCCGCGAGGCGCTGGGCCATCGCGTTGGCGTGCCGGGCGTTGCGCAGCCAGAGGTCCTTGGCGAGCAGTGCCTCCAGCTGCACGGACACGAACCGCATCTTGGAGGCGAGCTGCATCGACAGCTTGCGCAGATGCTTCATGTGGCTGACCGCGTCCGGGTTGAGGACGACGACGGCCTCGCCGAAGAGCATTCCGTTCTTCGTGCCTCCGTAGGACAGGACGTCCACCCCGACCGCGTTGGTGAACGCGCGCATCGGCACATCCAACGAGGCGGCCGCGTTGGCTATCCGGGCGCCGTCCAGGTGGACCTTCATGCCGAGCCCATGGGCGTGCTCGACGATCGCGCGGATCTCGTCCACCGTGTAGACGGTGCCCAGTTCGGTGTTCTGGGTGATCGAGACGACCTGCGGCATCGCGCGGTGCTCGTCCTCCCAGCCCCAGGCCTGCCGGTCGATGAGCTCGGGCGTGAGCTTGCCGTCCGGGGTCGGCACGGTGAGCAGCTTCAGCCCGCCCATCCGCTCGGGGGCACCGCCCTCGTCCACGTTGATGTGCGCGGACTCGGCACAGACGACCGCACCCCAGCGATCGGTGAGCGCCTGCAGGGCGGTCACGTTGGCGCCGGTGCCGTTGAAGACCGGGAAGGCCTCCGCGGTCGGGCCGAAGTGGCTGTGCATGACCCGCTGGAGGTGGTCGGTGTAGTCGTCCTCGCCGTAGGCGACCTGGTGGCCGCCGTTGGCGAGGGCGACGGCCGCGAGCACCTCCGGATGGGCTCCGGCGTAGTTGTCGCTGGCGAAACCGCGTACCGCGGGGTCGTGGTGCCGCCGTGCGTCGGTCTTGGCCGGGGTCAGGGCTTGGGGGTCAGCCACAGGCGCTGTCCATTCACTTCCGGGGCGGGCCGGTCCCAGACTCCGGCGATGGCGTCGGCCAGCTCCTTGACGTCGGTGAAGCCCGCGAACTTCGCATTCGGGCGCTCGGCGCGCATCGCGTCGTGCACCAGTGCCTTGATCACCAGGATCGCAGCCGCGGCCTTCGGGCCCTCGTCGCCCCCCGCCTTGCGGAAGGAGTCGCCCAGGGCGAGCGTCCACGCCTCGGCCGCGGCCTTGGCGGAGTTGTACGCGGCGTTGTTGGCGATCGGCTTGTGCGCGCCGACCTGGCTGACCAGGACGTAGCGGCCGCGGCCGCTGCGCAGCAGGGCGTCGTGGAAGGCGAGGGAGGTGTGCTGCACGGTGCGGATGAGCAGCTTCTCCAGCAGGTCCCAGTCGGCGAGGTCGGTCTGCTCGAAGGACGCGCTGCCGCGCCAGCCGCCGACGAGGTGGACGAGACCGTCGACCCGGCCGAACTCCTTCTCCGTCTTGTCGGCCCACTCGCGGGAGGCGCCCAGGTCGAGCAGGTCGACGGTGTCGCCGGTGACGGTGGCGCCGCCGTGCGCGTACCGGGCGGCGTCGACCGCCTCGGCGAGCCGCGCGGGGTCGGCGTCCGCGGCGACCACGGTGGCGCCGGCCTCCGCGAGCCGCAGGAGGGTGGCGCGGCCGGCCGGCCCCGCTGCGCCGGCCACGGCGATGACGGCACCGTCGAGCACGCCGTTTCCGTTGCTGTTCATCGTGGTCTCCTCGGTGACGGCACTCACGCGGCGGGCCGCTCGGACTGGGCGGTGATGCCCTTGGTTGAGGCGATCACGGCCTTCAGCTTCTTGGCGAGGGCCTCGTAGAACATGCTCAGCGGAAACTCGTCCGGAAGCACGTCGTCGACGAGCTTGCGCGGCGGCTGCGTCAGGTCGAGGGCGTCGGGGCCCTTGGCCCAGCGGGAGCCCGGGTGCGGGGCGAGGTAGGTCGAGACGAAGTCGTACGCCGCGAACCAGTGGACGAGCTTGGGGCGGTCGATGCCGTCCCGGTAGAGCTTCTCGATCTCGGCGCAGAGCTGGTTGGTGACCTGCGGGGCGCGGTCCCAGTCGATCTTCAGCGTGTTGTCGGTCCAGCGCACCACGTCGTGCTTGTGCAGGTACGCGAAGAGCAGCTGGCCGCCCAGTCCGTCGTAGTTGCGGACGCGGTCGCCGGTGACCGGGAAGCGGAACATCCGGTCGAACAGCACGGCGTACTGCACGTCGCGGCCGTGCTGGTTGCCCTCGGCCTCCAGCTTCACGGCCTCCTTGAAGGCGGTGAGGTCGCAGCGCAGCTCCTCGAGGCCGTACATCCAGAACGGCTGGCGCTGCTTGATCATGAAGGGGTCGAAGGGCAGGTCGCCGTGGCTGTGGGTGCGGTCGTGGACCATGTCCCACAGGACGAAGGCCTTCTCGCAGCGCTCCTGGTCGTCGACCATCTCGCGGATGTCGTCGGGCAGCTCCAGGCCGAGTATGTCCACCGCCGCCTCGGTGACGCGGCGGAAGCGCGCGGCCTCGCGGTCACAGAAGATGCCGCCCCAGCTGAAGCGCTCGGGGGCCTCGCGGACGGCGATGGTCTCCGGGAAGAGGACGGCCGAGTTGGTGTCGTACCCGGAGGTGAAGTCCTCGAAGGTGATGCCGCAGAAGAGCGGGTTGTCGTAGCGGGTGGCCTCGAGCTCGGCGAGCCACTCCGGCCAGACCATGCGCAGCACGACGGCCTCGAGGTTCCGGTCGGGGTTGCCGTTCTGCGTGTACATCGGGAAGAGCACCAGGTGCTGGAGTCCGTCGACACGGTCGGCGGCCGGCTGGAAGGCCAGCAGCGAGTCCAGGAAGTCCGGCACCCCGAAGGAGCTCTCGGCCCACTTGCGCAGGTCTGCGACGAGCGCACGGTGGTACGCGGCATCGTGCGCGACCAGCGGGGAGAGCCGCTCCACGGCGGAGACGACCCGGTCGAGCGCGGCCTCCACCACGGCACGGGAGGGGGCACTCTCGGCGTCGAAGTCGATCGAGCCGTCCGGCGACTGCCAGCGGCGGATCTCTTCCACGGCATTCTTGAGCTCGGGCCAGGCCGGGTGGTCAACCACCCTGGCGTCGGTGGACACGTCTCCACCCATCACGTCCTGCACAAGAATTTCCGTCATCACCATTCCTCCACGGGAGAACCTCGCGTTAAGGCACCGTATCCATGGGTGGTTCTCCGCCACAAGTGGGCCAGGAAGAAATTATCCTGCCGACCCCCCATGGTCACCGCGATTTTTCCTGTCCAGTCCGCCCCGCACACACGCATCCCTCACGACCCCCGGGCGCCGACCGATCCGGAGCACTCCATTCCGCAGCCTGGCGAGCACGCTCACGGCACGGCCTCGTCAAGGCTTCGGCGACACGCCCACGCGCGAGTGAAATGCCTGTCCGCGCGCGGCCCGGCCCGGGTAGGACGGTCGCGCCCCCTGCCGCCACCCACCCCGGAGCGATACGCCATGAGCATCCGCGCTGTCCTCGTCGCCGCCCTCCTGACCGGCTTCGTGCTCGGCATGGCCGCCACCCGAGCGGACCACTCCGGTCCGTCGCGCGAGACCGGTTCCATCTCGGTGACGGACCGTTAGGCTGCCGCCGTGCCGCGTGGGCACCGCGCCGCGCGGGGAGCCGCTTTCGACGGAAGCGAGAAGACCTTGAGTTTCCTCACCATCGGTCATCGCGGAGTGATGGGTGTCGAACCCGAGAACACCCTGCGCTCCTTCGTCCGCGCCGAGAACGCGGGCATGGACGCCATCGAGCTGGATCTGCACCTGAGCAAGGACGGCGAACTCGTCGTCATGCACGACGCCGAAGTGGACCGCACGACCGACGGAACCGGTCCGATCGCCGAGAAGACCCTCGCCGAGCTGCGCGAACTCGACGCGGGCGGGGGCGAGCGCATCCCGGTGTTCGAGGAGGTCCTGGAGGCGGTGCGAGCCCCTCTCCAGGCCGAGATCAAGGACGTCGCCGCCGCCCGCGCGCTGGCCGACGTCATGGTCCGCCGGGACCTGGCAGGCCGGATCGAGGTCTCGTCCTTCCACGACGACGCGGTCGCCGAGATCGCCCGGCTGGTCCCGGGCGTGCGAACGGCTCTCATCGCCAGCCGCTGGGGCGCCGACATCGTCGAGCGGGCGGAGGCGGTGGGCGCCGCCACGCTGGCCCTGAACATCCGCAGGCTCACCCTGGAGACCACCGAGCGGGCACGTGCCGCCGGACTGCGGATCATCGGCTGGGTGGTCAATACGCAGGAGCACCTGCGGCTGGTGCGCGCCCTGGAACTGGACGGGGCGACCACCGACTACCCGGAGATCCGCCGTACCGGCCGGTTCACCGCCTGATCGGCTTCCCCGCCGCGCCGCCGGGAGTCGCGTTTTGTACCGTTCGTCACAGGTGTAACCGGAATCGCCCCGGGAACCCGCGTCAGGATCCAGCAGGTCTCCCACACCGGAACGGACGCATATGAGCAGCGGCTTCTTGGGCTCGGAGGGCTTCGGCCCTGACCCGTTTCACGAGTTTCTGGCCCGGTTCTTCGGTGCCGGGACGGGTGCGGCCGGCGGGGGGCGGTCCGGCTCCAGGTACCTGGACATCGGCCGGCTGATGAGCGAGCCGGCCCGGCGGATGGTCGACGAGGCGGCCAGCTACGCGGCTCAGCACGGCAGCACCGACCTGGAGACGGAACACCTCCTGCGCGTCGCCCTCGACACCGAGCCGACCCGCGACCTGGTGGCCCGCTCCGGAGCCGACCCGGACGCCCTGGCCGCGGAGATCGACCGGACGGCCGGCGACGGGCCGCCGCAGTCGCGCATCGCGGTCACCCCCGCGGTGAAGCGGGCCCTGCTCGACGCCCACGATCTGGCACGGCACATCGGCGCGTCCTACATCGGGCCCGAGCATGTGCTCGCCGCGCTGGCGGCGAACCCGGACTCCGCCGCGGGGCGCATCCTGAACGAGGCCCGGTTCGGCTCCGGCCCGCTGCCGGGGCCCTTCCCGCGCAGCTCGGCCGGCTCCTGGGAGAGCCCGGCCGAACAGCGGCCCGGCCCGCAGCGCAACACGCCCACCCTCGACAAGTACGGCCGCGACCTGACCGACCTGGCCCGCGCGGGTCGGATCGACCCCGTCATCGGCCGCGACGACGAGATCGAGCAGACCGTCGAGGTGCTCTCCCGGCGCGGCAAGAACAACCCGGTACTCATCGGTGACGCCGGCGTCGGCAAGACGGCCATCGTCGAGGGGCTGGCACAGCGGATCGCCGAGGGCGACGTGCCCGACATCCTGCAGGGCCGCAGGGTCGTCGCGCTGGACCTCTCCGGGGTGGTCGCGGGCACCCGCTACCGCGGCGACTTCGAGGAGCGGATGAACGCGATCATCGACGAGGTCCGCGAGCACTCCGGGGAACTCGTCGTCTTCATCGACGAGCTGCACACCGTGGTCGGCGCGGGGGCGGGCAGCGGCGGCTCCGAGAGCGGCTCGATGGACGCCGGCAACATGCTCAAGCCCGCGCTCGCCCGGGGCGAGCTGCACGTCATCGGTGCCACGACGCTCGAGGAGTACCGCCGGTACATCGAGAAGGACGCGGCGCTCGCCCGCCGCTTCCAGTCGATCCTGGTGCCGGAGCCGAGCCCCGAGGACGCGCTGGAGATCCTGCGCGGGCTGCGCGACCGGTACGAGGCGCACCACCAGGTCCGGTACACCGACGAGGCGCTGCTCGCCGCCGTCGAGCTGTCCGACCGCTACCTCACCGAGCGGTTCCTGCCCGACAAGGCGATCGACCTGATCGACCAGGCGGGCGCCCGGGTCCGGCTGCGGACGCGGACCGCCGACACCGATGTGCGCCTCCTGGAGCGCGAGGCGGAACGGCTGCATCGGGACAAGGACCAGGCCGTCGCGGCCGAGCAGTACGAGCGGGCCACCGAGCTGCGCGACCGGATCATCGAAATCGACCGGCGGATCAAGGACGGTCACGGCGAGCGGCCGACCGGCGACGGCCGGATCATCGAGGTCACCGCCGAAGACGTGGCCGAGGTGGTCAGCCGGCAGACCGGCATTCCGGTCAGCAGCCTCACCCAGGAGGAGAAGGAGCGGCTGCTGGGCCTGGAGGAGCGTCTGCGAGGGCGGGTGATCGGCCAGGACGAGGCGGTCGCCGCGGTGTCCGAGGCGGTGATGCGGTCCCGTGCCGGGCTCGCGGACCCCCGCCGGCCGATCGGCAGCTTCCTGTTCCTGGGGCCGACCGGAGTGGGCAAGACCGAGCTGGCCCGGGCTCTCGCGGAGGCGCTCTTCGGCAGCGACGAGCGCATGGTGCGGCTCGACATGAGCGAGTTCCAGGAGCGTCACACCGTGAGCCGGCTGGTGGGAGCCCCACCGGGATACGTGGGCCACGAGGAGGCCGGCCAGCTCACCGAGGCGGTGCGCCGTCACCCGTACTCGCTGCTGCTGCTGGACGAGGTGGAGAAGGCCCACCCGGACGTCTTCAACATCCTGCTGCAGGTGCTGGACGACGGCCGGCTGACCGATTCCCAGGGCCGCACGGTCGATTTCAAGAACACTGTCATCGTGATGACCAGCAACCTCGGCTCCGAGGCCATCGGCAGCGGAAGGGGCCTGCTCGGCTTCGGCGCCGGCGAGTCCGAGGCCGACGCCGAGGCGATGCGGGAGCGGGCGCTGCGACCGCTGCGTGAGCACTTCCGGCCGGAGTTCCTCAACCGTATCGACGAGATCGTCCTCTTCCACCGCCTGGTGGAGGACCAGCTGCGCCGGATCACGGACCTGCTGCTGGAGGAGACGCGCCGCCGGATGCAGGCGCAGGACATCGGCGTCGAGTTCGCTCCGGAGGCGGTCGAGTGGCTCGCCCGCCGCGGTCACCAGCCCGAGTACGGGGCGCGCCCGCTACGCCGCACGATCCAGCGCGAGGTGGACAACCGGCTGTCCCGGCTGCTGCTGGACGGGCGGCTGGTCGCGGGCGCCCGGGTGAAGGTCACCGTGGGCAACGGCCAATTGGCGTTCCACACCGACGAACCGCAGGCCGGGGCCGCGCCGGACGGCGGGGCGGCGCCGCCCGCCGGGCCGGCCCCGGACACCGGACCGGGCGCGGCTCCGGAACCGCCGCTGCCGCCCGGTACCTAGCGGTCACGGCCGGTCGTCAGGCCAGGTCCTTGACCAGGAGCTCGAACTGGAGGTCGTCGCGCTGCGGCAGGCCGAAGCGCTCGTCGCCGTAGGGGAAGGGGGTCATCTTCCCCGTACGGCGGTAGCCGCGCCGCTCGTACCAGGCGATCAGTTCCTCGCGCACCGAGATCACCGTCATGTGCATCTCGCGCGCGCCCCACTCCTCGCGCACCAGGCGCTCCGCCTCGGCGATCACAAGCCGGCCGAGACCGCCGCCCTGGAGGCCGGGCCGGACGGCGAACATGCCGAAGTAGGCGGCCTCGTCACGGTGCTCGAGCTGGCAGCAGGCGATCAGGTCACCGTCGCGCTCGACCACGAGGAGCCGGGAGCCTGGCGACGTGATGACCGCCCGGACGCCGTCGGGGTCCGTGCGCTGCCCCTGGAGGATGTCCGCCTCGGTGGTCCAGCCGGCGCGGCTGGAATCACCGCGGTACGCCGACTCGATCAGCGTGACGAGCGCGGGCACATCGGCCTCTGCGGCGTCGCGGTACGTCAGCCCGGCCGTGTCCTGGGGCACTGCGGTGTCCATGGTGAGCGGTCTCCCCTCGGTCCTGGTCTTCCCGGCTGCCGAGCCTAACGCGGCTGACGTCGTGCTCCCCCCGTACGCCCCTGCGCTCGCGTGGGCGCGGGCCGGTGCGGGCATCGTCCCAGGAGCCGTCCGGTCGAGGGGGAGGTGTGCCGTGCACGGACCTGCGTTGTCCGGCTGGCTGCTGGTGACGCTGTGCGGGCTGACGGGGGCGTATTGCCTGCTGCGGACGCGCAGCTGCGAGGGGGAGGCTCGGCGGGCGGCCGGCGGAGAGGCCCTGATGGGGCTCGGGATGGCCGCGATGTCGCTGCCCGCGGCGGTGGTCACGCCGCCGGGGTGGGCGTGGGCGGTGTACACCGCGGTCTTCGGCGCCGCCTCGCTGCACGCCCTGTGGTCGGCCGCGACTTCGGGTGGCGGGCACCATCTGCACCATCTGGTGGGCTCACTGGCCATGGTCTACATGGCGGTGGCGATGGCCGGCGGCGGCGCGGGGGCGCACGCGGGGCACGGGCCGGGCGGCGTGCCGCCGGTGACGGGCGCCCTGCTGGCGTACTTCACCGTGTACGTGCTGCGGACGGGTGTCCGGCTGGTGCCGGTCGCGGCGACGGCCGGCGGGCCGGCGGCGGCCGGCCGGGGCGCCCGCCCCGAGCTCGCGCTCGCGTGCCGGCTGTCGATGGGCATCGCGATGCTGGCGATGCTCCCCACCCTGTGAGGACGGTGCAACGGCATGCGGACGGACGCGTTCGGATTCCGTTGCACCGCGCCACGGAATCCGTGGCGTACGTCACTTGGCGCGTCGGCCCATACCGATGGGTAAGGCGACCCTCATAAAGTGAGGGCATGTTGGTCTCCCTCGCGCTGCTCCTGCTCGGCGCCGTGACCGCCGTGGTGGCTCCGCGCCTTCTGGCGCGGGCCGACTGGCCGGAGCGGGAGCCGGTGGTGGCGCTGTGGGTGTGGCAGTGCGTGGTGGCGGCGGTGCTGCTGAGTTTCGCCCTGTCGATGACGTTCAGCGCGGCGGCCGCCTGGCAGGCGGTCCGGGGCCATGTGTTCGCCCCGGCGCCGCGGGCCGTGGTGGAGGCGTACGCCCTGGGTGCGCAGGGGCCGTGGTCGGCCGTCCTCGCGGTGCTGCTGGCGTGTGGGGGCCTGTGGACGGGGGCGATGCTGACCCGTGAGGTGCGCCGGGCCCGGGCACGACGCCGCCGGCGGCGGGCCGAACTGCTGGAGCGGGCGCCGCTGTTGCCGGGCGAGGACCCGAGGCGGGGGCCGCTGGTCCTGCTGGAGGGCGAGCGTCCCGACGCGTGGTGGCTGCCGGGGGCGGCTCCGCAACTCGTCATCACCACCGCGGCGTTGCGGCGCCTGCAGGGGAACCGGCTCGACGCGGTGCTGGCTCATGAGCAGGGGCACGCGCGCGCCCGGCACGACTGGCTGCTGCACTGTTCGGCGGCGCTGGCGACGGGCTTCCCGCAGATCCCGGTTTTCGCGGCGTTCCGCGACGAAATGCACCGCCTGGTGGAGCTGGCGGCCGACGATGTGGCGTCCAGGCGGTTCGGGCGGCTGACGATCGCGCTCGCTCTGGTGGAACTGAACGAGGACCGGGGCGTCTTCGGACCGTCGGCCGGGCCGGACGCGCAGCTTCCGCAGCGGGTGAACCGTCTGCTGACGGCGGCGCCGCGGCTCCCGGCCGGCCGCCGGCTGCGGCTGACGGCGGCCGCCGCTCTGGTGCCGGTGGTGCCGCTGATGGTGGCGTTCGTGCCGGCGCTGAGCGCGCTGGGGTAGTGGACCGGCGCGCGGTGGCGTGGCCGAGCGTGCCGGGTTGACCTGGGGCGGCGGGCGTCGGGGAGGATCGACCCATGCGCCCCTCCCCCACACTTCCGCCGCCCACTCGGACTCCCGCCCTCTCCGTGGCCGCAGTCGTCTCCGGTGTCCTCGGTACCGCGCTGCTGACGCTGGTGGTGGTGGAGTGGGGGCCGTTGCTGGCCTTCGACCGTGCGGTGGCGGACGCGCTGCACGACTCCGCGGTGCGCAGTCCGGCTCTGACCCGGACCAACAAGGTGCTCAGTGACTGGGTGTGGGACCCGTGGACGCTGCGCGTGGTGGTCGCCGTGGTCGTGGTGTGGCTCTGGCGGCACGGTGAGCGGCTGACGGCGCTCTGGTCGGCCGCGGTGACGGCGGTGGGCACCGCGCTTCAGCAGGCGCTCAAGGCGGTGGTCGGCAGGGACCGGCCGCGGTGGCCCGATCCGGTCGACCAGGCGCATTACGCGGCGTTCCCGTCCGGTCACGCGATGACGGCGACCATCGTCTGCGGGTTGTTGCTGTGGCTGCTCGCGCGGTCCGAGGTGGGCCCGCGCCCCTGGCTCACCGCGGTGATCGCCGCTCTGGTGTCGGTGGTCGGGGTGGGTCTGACCCGGGTGTACCTGGGGGTGCACTGGGCGTCGGACGTGGTGGGCGGCTGGCTGCTCGGCGTGTGCGTGGTGGCCGTCGCCGTCCTGACGTACGACCGGACGGTGCTGCGGCGAAGCTGATCGGGGGGGCCGGGCGGCCGACCGCCCCCTTCAGGACAGCGGCTTTCAGGACAGCAGCGCGCGGGCCGACTCCTTGGCGGGGTCGAGGTCGACCGGCAGCGGGGAGTTGCTTCTCACGAACACGCTTTTCGCCGTCTTCGGAACGGACTTGATCGTGCGCTCGTCGGACTCGTACACGACCCGGCCCTCGCAGTTCCGGCGGTCGTGAAGCTCGGCGGCGGACTTCTCGGGCATTTCGATCACTCTGGTGCCGGGGGCGAGATTGATGCACTCCCCCTGCTTGTCCTTGCCGACGGTGAGGACCTCGCTGCGGTCGGCGGCCTGCACGGTCGGCGTGGCCAGCACGGGGGCGAGGGCCATCGCGGCTACCAGAATCACTCGGCTGTTCATGCCAGGACCAACGAGGCGGGCCGGGCCCGCGTCACCGTCGGCCGGCTCCCGCCGGACCGGTACGGGCGGGGTTCACCCCAATGGACGCACGGCGCGGAGCGGTGTCGTGCCGCGGACCCGGCGATCCCCCGCGTCGCCGGGTCCGGCGGACACACCCCGCCGAACGGCTGCCCGAGGCGCCGTGGTGGGGTCGCGCTGAGTATATTGGCTGAGAGCCAGTCAACGCAGGAGTTAAGCATGTCCCCGCGGAGCGCAGAGGTCAATGAAGAACTGCGGCGGCGTTCACGGGAGCGGTTGCTGCAAGCCACGGTCGAACTGGTCGGCGAACGCGGTTACGACGCGACGACTCTCGGGGACATCGCGGACCGGGCCGGTTCGGCACGCGGTCTGATCTCGTACTACTTCCCGGGCAAGCGGCATCTGCTGCAGTCGGCGGTGCACCGGCTGATGCACCGGACGCTGGAGGCGGCGCTGGAGCGCGAGCCGCGCAGCGAGGACGGCCGGGAGCGGCTGGCGCGGGCCATCGACGCGATCCTGGGGCTGGCGGTGGACCAGCCGGTGCTGATGCGCACGCACATGGCCGGGATCCTGCAGGCGGAGGGATTCGTGCAGGACGAGGAACAGCGGCGCCTCGCGGCCCTGCTGCGGGACACGGTCGCCCGGTACGGGGCGCGGGACGTGGACGCCGACTATCCGCTGCTGCGTGCGCTGCTGATGGGCGCGGTCTTCGCCGTCCTGCTGCCGGGGGCGCCGATGCCCAGGGCGCGGCTTAGGGCCGAGCTTTTCCAGCGGTACGGGCTGGACTGGGAACTGGGCGTTCCGCCGGACGGTGGCCCGTCCGGCGGAACGCCCGGGAGTGGTGCGGTCGCGCCCGGTCAGTCGTCGAAGTCGTCGAAGTAGTCCGGCTGGGTCTGGACGTTGAGCTCGTCCATGCGGATCCGCTTGGCGGGGTCGGTACGGCGGTCGTCGAGCTTCAGGACGTCGAGGCCCTTGCGCTCGTCGTTCGAGTAGATGCGGCCGTTGTAGTAGTAGGACGACCAGGCGCCGCCGGTGGTCAGCTTGTCGGTGGTGAGGGGGCCGCGCTCGAAGTAGGCGATCTCCTTGGGCCTGGTGGAGTCGGTGAAGTCCCAGACCGAGACGCCGCCCTGGTACCAGGCCTGGACCATGAGGTCCCGGCCCTTGACCGGGATCAGCGAACCGTTGTGGGCGACGCAGTTCTCGGTGTCCGCCTGGTGGCGGTCGATCTTGAAGTAGCTGCGGAAGACGAGCTTGCGCTTGTCGCCCTTGCCGACGATGTCGTAGATGCCGTCGGCGCCGCGGTCGGGGCCGGTCCGCTCGTTGCAGGTGGCGCCGACCCCGCCGCCCAGCTCGTCGGTGAAGACGACCTTGTTGGCCCGCTGGTTGAAGGTGGCGGAGTGCCAGAAGGCGAAGTTGACGTTGTCCTGCACCCGGTCGATGACCTTCGGGTTCTCCGGGTCCTCGATGGAGAAGAGGATGCCGTCGCCCATGCAGGCGCCGGCGGCCAGGTCGCGCGAGGGCAGCACCGTGATGTCGTGGCAGCCGGTGGTCTTGGAGACGCCGGGGTTGGTGGGCCCGCCCGGGTTGCCGCCGCCGTCCGGCCCCTCACCGGGGAAGAGGACGGGGAAGCCGACGAGGGCCGCCTTCTCGGGGGCCTTGCGCGGCACCTTGATGACCGAGATGCCGTCGTGCGGCGGCTGGCAGTCGGGGAAGGTGGCGTTCGGCGAGTAGGAGGACACGTAGACGTAGACGTTCCTGCGCTCCGGCACCAGCGTGTGGGTGTGCGAGCCGCAGGCGGTCTCGACGGCGGCGACGTACCTGGGGTTCCGCTTGTCGCTGATGTCGAAGATCTTCATGCCCTCCCAGGAGGACTTCTCGGTGGCGGGCTGCGTGGTGCTGGAGCAGGAGTTGTCGCTGCGCGAGGAGTCGGTGGAGAGGAAGAGCAGGTCGCCGGAGACGGAGATGTCGTTCTGGGAGCCGGGGCAGAGCACCTGGGAGACGATCTCGGGCGACCGGGGGTCACTGATGTCGATGATCCGGAAGCCGTCGTAGTTGCCGGCGAAGACGTAGTCGTCCTGGAAGGCCAGGTCCGTGTTGATGCCGGCGAACGCCTCACTCGGGATGGTGGCCAGGTGCTTGATGTTGCCGCTGTGGACGATCTCGTCCACGCCCGGTATTTCGCCGCTCCGAATGGCGTCTCTGGTTTGGGCCTCCTGCTGTGAGGAGACCTCTTTCTGGGTGGCGGGAGCGTCTCCGGGGTCGGGGGTGGCGGCCGCGGGTCCGGCCGTCAGCAGGGTTGCGAGAAGTCCGAACGCGGCGGTGGCCACGCCCAGACGTCTCCGTCGCACGCGGGTGCTGCGCAACGAGGTCAATGCCGTCCTCCCTTGGAATCAAGTCAGGGACCACGGCAGTATCTTCCTCGCCATGTACATCTCAACAGGTGCAACAGAGACTTAATCAAGGCGTTGGACAACCGGGTGCCACAGGAGGTCACCGTGCCGCATCGCAAATGGACCGCCGCGCCGGTCCGGGGAGCCGCCGCCATGACGGCGGCTCTGTGCGCCGTCCTCGCCCTCGCGGGCTGCGAGTCCGGGCCGACCGACCGGGCGGCGGACCAGCGGCCCAGGTCGCAGGCGGGCCCCGCGGTCGTGGCGCCCGGCAAGCCGGGCGAACCCGCCCGGACGCTGTCCCCCGGCGAGGCCGCCGCGGCCGTTCCCCCCGACACACCGAACGCCGCCGACTTCTCGTACACGCAGATGATGATCGTCCATCACCGGCAGGCCCTGGAGATGTCCGCGCTGGTGCCGCAGCGGGCGGCGTCTGCGCAGGTGAAGAAGGTGGCGGCGCGGATCGCCGCCGGACAGCAGCCGGAGATCGGCGCGATGGAGGGATGGCTGAAAACGCATGGCGGACCGAAGGCGCAGCACGGCCACGACCACGACAGCATGCCCGGTATGGCCAGCGACGCCCAGTTGGCGCAGTTGCGCGGCGCCGAAGGGAAGGCCTTCGACGAGCTCTTCCTGAAACTGATGATCACCCACCACCAGGGGGCCGTCACCATGGCCACCGAGGCACTGTCCCAGGGCAACAACCTCCAGGTGGAGGAGATGGCCAACGATGTGATCGCCCAGCAGACGGCCGAGATCAACCGCATGCGCTCGATGTGACGGGCGGCGCGCGCCGTCTCCCGTGAGGCCGCTGCCGGTGCGATGCTGGGAATCGCCCTAGGGCTCTCCCCCAGCGGGAAGGAGCGCAACCGTGCTTCGTGTCGCCGTCGTCGGTTCCGGCCCCAGCGGGGTCTACACCGCACAGTCCCTGGTCGAGCAGAGCGCCGTGCCCGACGTCCGGGTGGATGTGCTGGACCGGCTGCCCTGCCCGTACGGCCTGGTGCGCTACGGCGTCGCGCCGGACCACGAGAAGATCAAATCGCTGCAGAACAACCTGCGGACGGTGCTGGAGCACGAGCGGGTCCGCTTCATCGGCAACATCGAGGTCGGCAGCGACGGCTTGACCCCTGAGCGGCTGCTGGAGCTCTACCACGCGGTGGTCTACTGCGTCGGGGCGGCGCGCGACCGCACGCTGGGTGTGCCGGGGGAGGATCTGCCGGGCAGCTGCTCGGCCACCGACTTCGTCTCGTGGTACAGCGCGCACCCGGACGCCGTCGGCCACGGCTTCGCACTGGACGCCCGGTCGGCCGTGGTCATCGGCGTGGGGAATGTCGCCGTCGACGTCGCGCGGATCCTCGCGAGAGGGCCCGACGAGCTGCGGCCCACCGACGTCCCCGAGACGGCGCTCGACTCCCTGGCCGCGAGCAGGGTACGCGAGGTGCACATGGTGGGCCGGCGCGGCCCGTCGCAGGCCAAGTTCACCACCAAGGAGCTGCGCGAACTCGGCGCGATGCCCGAGGCGGAGGTCGCGGTGAATCCCGCCGACCTGGCGCTCGACCCCGCCTTCGCGGACCCCACCGGGCTGCCTGCGGTCAACCGGCGCAACGTGGAGGTCATCCGCGGCTGGTCGGAGGTCCCGGAGCCGTCCGCGCACGGCAGGCACAGCCGGGTCATCCGGGTGCGGTTCTTCCTGCGGCCGGTGGAGGTCCTGGAGGAGCACGGGCGAGCCGCCGGGGTGCGCTTCGAGCGGACGGTGCCCGACGGCGCGGGCGGCGTCCGGGGCACCGGGACGTACGAGGACATCGCGGCCCAGCTGGTGCTGCGGGCCGTCGGCTACCGAGGCGTGCCGCTGCCGGGGCTGCCGTTCGACACCACGCGGGGCACGGTGCCGCACGAGGCGGGCCGGGTCCTGCGGGACGGGGAACGCTCCCCGGGCGAGTACGTCGCCGGATGGATCAAGCGCGGCCCGACCGGCGTGATCGGCACCAACCGCCCCTGCGCCAAGGAGACGGCGGGCTCGCTCCTGGACGACGCCCCGGCCCTGGCCCTGCGCACGGTGGCCGACGACCCGCTCGTCACGCTGCGCGCCTGGGGCCACCGGCCAGTGGAGTGGTCCGGCTGGCTGTCGATCGAGCAGGCGGAGTCGGCGCTCGGCCGGGCCCTCGGCCGCGGCACGGTCAAGATCCCCGACTGGCAGGGGCTGCTGCTCGCCGCGCGGGAGCACTGAGAGGCCGCGAGCACGGAACGGACCGCGCGCCCCCTCGGGCGGCGGGGTTTCCGCGGCCGGGGAGGTCTGCGTGCCTGGGGACTCGTGCCCAAGGGCTTTCGTGCACGGGGTGTCTGTGTGCCCGGGCCCCGTGCCCAGGGGGTCCTTCTGCCCGGCAGGTCTTCCTACCCGGCCCCGGTGCCCAAGGGCTTTCGTGCACGGGGTGTCTGTGTGCCCGGGCCCCGTGCCCAGGGGGTTGTTCTGCCCGGAAGGTCTTCCTGCCCGGCTCCGGTGCCCAGGGGCCGGTGCCCCAAGCCCGTGCCCGTATCAGCCCCTCGGCGCCGGGCTCAGGTCTCGGCGCCGGGCGGCGTGCCGGCCGGCAGCAGGCGCAGGGCCTGTAGCGCCACGCCCAGTTCGGCGATCGCGCGCGGGTCCTGGAGGGAACGGCCGGTCAGCTCCTCGACGCGGCGCAGCCGGTAGCGGACGGTGTTGCGGTGGCAGTACAGGCGGCGGCCCGCCTCGGCCGTGGAACCCCCGGCCGCGAACCAGTGCTCCAGTGTCTCCAGCAGCCGGTCGCGCTCCTCCGGCGGCAGTGCCAGGACCCGGTCCAGAACCGCCCCGGCGACACGTTCGGCCTCTCCCGGTGCGGCAGCGACCAGCATGGCGACGGGGCTGTCCTCGAACCGCGCGATGCCCGGTTCCCCGCCGCGCAGCCCGGCCAGCGCGAGCCGGGCGAGCCGCAGGGCGCGCGGGGTGTCCCTCAGCGAGTCGTACGGCGGGCTGACGCCGATCCGCGCCGCCGGGGAGTGGGCCAGGAGCCGCAGCACCGCCGCTTCCCCGCCCGGGACGCGGACACAGACGGCACCGGCCTGGACGTCCGGCCCCAGACGCCAGGCGGAGTGCACCCGCTCGGCGCGCAGGCGCTCCTCGATGCCCGGCAGCGCGTCCCGCCCCGGGACGGGTACGGCGGCCGCGACGACGACGTAGGGGCCCTGCGTGGGCAGCCCGAGGACACCGGCGGCCTCCCACAGCGTGGTGCCCTCGGCGAGCGCCCCGGTGAACAGCGCCTCGACGAGCACCGCACGCTCGCGCTCCCTTTGGAGCATCAGTGCGGCGGCCGTCTCCCGGTAGGCCTCGCCGGCCGCGGCCGCGTACCCCTCGTTCAGCCACCAGGTGGCGAGTGAGATCACGGTGTCCGCGGTGACTCCGTCCGTGACCCGCGCTTCGGTGGCGAGTTCACGCCAGAGGAACTCCGAGCCGACGCGGTAGGCGTGCAGCAGCTCGCCCAGTGGTGCGCCCTGCCGGGCCCGCTCGCGGCCCGCGTCCCGGGCCGGGGTCAGGTCCGGGCCGCTGCCGTCGACGAGGTGGCCGTAGACCAGTTCCAGGTTCCGCCGGCACGAGGCGCTCAGTTCGGCGAACGGGACGCGGTCCTCGCTCGCGTAGTACGCCACCTCCCCACGGATCCGGCGGGCCATGGCGTCGCCGAGGCCGGACGCCCGCGCCAGCAGGGCCCGCGCGGCGGGTGCCATCTCCGCGGGAGGGCTCGGAAGGGTCATGGCCCGCAGGCTACCGGGGGCGCTTCTGTGCCCGGGCACAACCGCGGCGGGTGTCCGTTGTCCGCCTGCCCATGGCCGGGCCGGCGGAAGGCCGCCACGATAACGGGACGTTACCGGCCGGTATCGAAGCCACCCGCCCATCCTCTTCCGCAGGAGGAACCGTGCCCAGAGCCGCATCCCCCCGGTGGTCGCCCGTGCTGGCCGGCTGCGCCGCCGTCACCGCCCTGATCTCCCTGGGACCCACCGCCCACGCCACCGGCTCCCCCGGGACGCCCACCGGCGGTACCTACGTCGCGCTCGGCGACTCGTACGCCGCGGGCGCCGGGATCCCCGCGCAGTCGGCCGGCCTCTGTATGCGATCCGACCGGAACTACGGCCGTCTCGTCGCCGAACAGCTCCGCCCCGCCGCGTACACCGACGCGACCTGCACCGGAGCGAAGACGCACGCCTTGACCCGGACCCAGACCCACGGCGGCATCCCCGTCAACAATCCACAACTGCAGGCCGTGACGTCCGACGCCGCCCTGGTCACCCTCACCATCGGCGGCAACGACCTCGGCACCTCCGACCTCGGCGTCGGTGATCTCATCAGCGCGTGCCACGCCCTGGCGATCACCGACCCGTTCGGGGCGCCCTGCCGCGACATGTACACCGAGGACGGCGAGGACGTACTCGCCCGGCGCCTCGACGAGGCCGCTCCCCGGCTGGCCGCCGCGCTCGACCGGATCCGCGCCACGGCGCCGCGCGCCAAGGTGCTGATCGTCGGCTACCCGTCGGTGCTCCCGGCGGATCCGCGGGACTGTCTGGGCAAGTCGCTCCTCACCTCCGGCGACACGGCGTATCTGTACGGCGTGCTCGGGAAGCTGAACACGATGGCCGCGAAGACCGCCGCCGAGCACGGCGCCACCTACGTGGACACGGCCACGCCCACGCGCGGGCACGACACTTGCTCGGCCGACCCCTGGATCGAGGGCCTGCTGCCCCTGCGGCCGGCGATCTCGTACCACCCGAACGCCGAGGGCGAGCGTGCGATGGCGGACGCGGTCCTGAGGGCGCTCGGACACTGATGTCCGCCGAGACGGCCCGGTCCCGCGCGCTCCTGGCCCGCGGGACCGGGCCTCCGCGCAGGGCCGGCGCGGGCCCGGCCGTCCGCCCGCGCGGCTACGCGTCGCCCAGGCGGCCCGCCTGGTGGTCGGCCGCGGCGAGGACCGTGTCGAGCAGGCCGGGGAACAGGGCGTCCAGGTCGTCGCGGCGCAGGCCGTTCATCTTGGCGGTGCCCCGGTAGGTCTGCCGGACGACTCCGCTCTCGCGCAGCACGCGGAAGTGGTGCGTGGTGGTCGATTTGGTGACCGGGAGCTCGATCCGGGAGCAGCTCAGTTCGCCCTCCGCCAGGGCCAGTTCGCGCACGACGCGGAGCCGCATCGGGTCGGCGAGCGCGTGGAGCACCTCTTCCAGGCGGATCTCCTCGCGCGCGGGGTGGGCGAGCTCGCGCGTGCCGGCGGTGGTGGTCACGGTGGCTCCACTTTCCTCGGGGAACTCCATTGTACGAGATCTCTCGTAGTTTGACAGGTGACGTACTACGACGAGTATCGTACGACCCGTACCGACGGCCCTGCCGCCCTGAATGGAGTCTGCCGTGAGCGCACTGTTCGAGCCCCGCACCCTGCGGTCGCTGACCGTCCCCAACCGCGTGTGGATGGCGCCGATGTGCCAGTACAGCGCGGAGGCGTCCGGCCCCGGCGCGGGCGTCGCGCACGACTGGCACTTCGCCCACTACGCGGCCCGCGCGGCCGGCGGGACGGGGCTGATCCTGGTCGAGGCCACCGCCGTCTCCCCCGAGGGCCGGATCAGCCCGTACGACCTCGGTATCTGGAACGAGGCGCAGGTCGAGGCACTCCGGCGGATCACCCGCTTCCTCAAGAGCCAGAACACCGTGCCCGGCATCCAGATCGCGCACGCGGGCCGCAAGGCGTCGACCGACCGGCCGTGGAAGGGCGGCGCCCCGGTGGGCGCCGCCGCACACGGTTGGCAGCCCGTGGCGCCGAGCCCGGTCCCGTTCGACGACGGTCACCCGGTGCCGGACGAGCTGACCGGCGACCAGATCGGTGAGATCACCGGCCACTTCGCGGCGGCCGCGCGCCGCGCTCTGGACGCGGGTTTCGAAGTCGTCGAGATCCACGGCGCCCACGGCTATCTGATCGGCGAGTTCCTCTCCCCGCACAGCAACCACCGGACCGACGAGTACGGCGGCTCCTTCGAGAACCGCACCCGGTTCGCGCTGGAAGTCGTGGACGCGGTGCGGGAGGTGTGGCCCGAGGAGCTCCCGCTGTTCTTCCGCGTCTCGGCCACCGACTGGCTGGAGGGCACCGCGGGCTGGACGGCGGACGACACGGTCCGTTTCGCCGCGCTGCTGAAGGAGCACGGGGTGGACCTGCTCGACGTGTCGACCGGCGGCAACGCCGCCCGGGTCCGCATCCCGGTGAGGCCCGGCTACCAGGTGCCGTTCGCGGCCCGGGTGAGGGCCGAGGCCGGCCTGCCCGTCGCGGCGGTCGGCCTGATCACCGAGCCGGAGCAGGCCGAGAAGATCATCGCCAACGGCGAGGCGGACGCCGTGCTGCTCGGCCGCGAGCTGCTGCGTAACCCCTCGTGGGCCCGGCACGCGGCCCGTGAGCTCGGCGGCGAGGTGCACGTGCCGGACCAGTACCACCGCTCGGTCTGAGCACCCCGCGCCGCGTGCCCGCCCTCGGAGGAGGACGCGGGGGCCGGCGGGTGGGCGGGACGTGCGGGCCGGCGGGTGAGCAGGACGTGGGGGGCCGGCGGTGGGCGGCGCGCTCACGGCTGCCGACAGCACCGTCATGACCTGCGGAAAGCCGGGCTCCGGGGGCCACTGTCGGTGGGCGGGTGCAGACTGGCCCGTATCCGTGACAAAGGCGTCCTGGAGGTGTCGGTGATGACCGACGAGGTTCTGCTGGCCGTAGGCACGCGCAAGGGACTCTTCATCGGCCGCAGGCGCGGCGGCCGGTGGGAGTTCGACGAGCCCCGGTTCAACGCGCAAGCGGTGTACGCGATCGGGATCGACACGCGCCGTCTCACCCCGCGGCTGCTGGTCGGAGGGGACAGCGCGCACTGGGGCCCGTCCGTGTTCCACTCCGACGACCTGGGGGCGTCCTGGACCGAGCCGGCGACACCGGCCGTCAAGTTCCCGCAGGACACCGGGGCTTCACTGGAGCGGGTGTGGCAGCTGCACCCGGCGGGGCCCGCCGCACCCGGCGTGGTCTACGCCGGCACCGAGCCCGCCGCGCTGTTCCGCTCCACGGACGAGGGCGAGACCTTCGAGCTGGTGCGGCCGCTGTGGGAGCACCCGACCCGGTCGCAGTGGGTGCCGGGCGGGGGCGGCGAGGCGGTGCACACCGTCGTCACCGATCCGCGCGACCCGGACGCCGTGACGGTCGCCGTGTCGACGGCCGGGGTCTTCCGCTCCCGGGACGGCGGCGAGAGCTGGTCGCCGTCCAACCAGGGGGTGTCGGCCGTCTTCCTGCCCGACCAGCACCCGGTGTTCGGGCAGTGCGTGCACAAGATCGCCCAGGACGCGGGCGATCCCGACCGGCTCTACCTCCAGAACCACTGGGGCGTGTACCGCAGTGACGACGCGGGCCTGAGCTGGACCGACATCGGCGCGGGCCTGCCGTCGGACTTCGGCTTCGCCGCCGTCGCCCACCCTCGGCACGCCAATGTGGCCTACGTCTTCCCCATCACCGCGGACTCCGACCGTGTTCCGGCCGGGCGGCGCTGCCGGGTCTACCGTACGAGGGACGCCGGCGAGACCTGGGAGGCGCTGGCCGACGGTCTGCCCCAGGGCGACCACTACGGCACGGTGCTGCGCGACGCCATGTGCACCGACGGCGCCGACCCGGCCGGCATCTACTTCGGCAACCGCAACGGCGAGGTGTACGGCAGCGCGGACGACGGCGACAGCTGGCAGTTGCTCGCCTCCCACCTTCCCGATGTGCTCTGCGTGCGGGCGGTGGTGATCGGTTGAGGAGCCGGTCCACTGCGCCAGTAGAGTGACGGCCGTGGCAGCACGACCGTTGAAAGAAATCGTCGAGCCGGGATGGGCCGAGGCCCTCGCACCGGTGGCCGAACGCATCGCAGGAATGGGTGACTTCCTCCGGGCGGAGATCGCCGCGGGGCGCACCTACGTCCCCGCCGGATCGAAGGTGCTGCGGGCGTTCCAGCAGCCGTTCGACGAGGTGCGGGTACTGATCGTCGGACAGGATCCCTATCCGACGCCGGGGCACGCCGTGGGTCTGAGCTTCTCCGTGGCACCGGAGGTACATCCGCTCCCGCCCAGCCTGGAGAACATCTTCCGGGAGATGCACACCGATCTGGGGGTGGCGAGGCCGTCCAACGGCGACCTCACCCCATGGACCCGTCAGGGGGTGCTGCTGCTCAACAGGGCGCTGACGACGGCTCCCCGCAAGCCGACCGCGCACCGCGGCAAGGGCTGGGAAGTGGTCACGGAACAGGCCATCAAGGCGCTCGCCGCGCGCGGGAAGCCCCTGGTTTCCGTCCTGTGGGGCCGCGACGCCCGCAATCTGCGTCCGCTGCTCGGTGATCTCCCCGCGATCGAGTCGTCCCACCCCTCCCCCATGTCGGCGGACAGAGGGTTCTTCGGCTCACGACCGTTCAGCCGCGCCAATGACCTGCTGGTGCGTCAGGGTGCCCAGCCCGTGGACTGGCGACTTCCATGATCCCCCCGGGGCGGGACCGGTGAGGTCTCGCTGCTGGGTGCTCGGCGTCGACTCGGGCGGCTCCGGGCTGCGGATCGCGCTCGCCGCGGTGGAGAGCGGCCGGGCCGGGGCCGGGGGCGGCGTGCTCGTCGAGGTCGTCCACACCGCCGCGGGTGACCGGCCGGTGCGTACCGGGCCGGACGGGATCGAAGCCGGGCATCTGCTCGAACTGGCGTTGCCTGCGGCCGAGGAGATGCTGGCGCGGGCGGATGCGGAGGGTACGGCCGCGGTGGCCGTCGGCGCCGCCGGGATGGCGTCGCTCGGAGACGATCTGCGGGCCATGCTGCCCGCGGCACTGCACCGCTCGCTGGGGGTGCGCCGGCTCGCGCTGGCGGCCGACGCGGTCACCGCCTACGCGGGAGCGCTCGGCCAGCGGCCCGGGGCGGTGGTCGCCGCGGGCACCGGGCTGATCGCGCTCGGCACCGATCTCACCGGGTGGCGGCGCGCGGACGGCTGGGGGCATCTGCTCGGCGACTGCGGCGGCGGGGCCTGGATCGGCCGCGCCGGGCTGGAGGCGGCGCTCCGGGCCCACGACGGGCGCCGCGGCGGCTCCGCTGCGCTCCTCGCGCGGGCCGAGGCGGTGTTCGGGCCCGTCGCGGAGCTGCCGGGCCGGCTCTACCCGCGGACCGACCGGCCGGCGGTACTCGCCTCGTTCGCGCCCGAGGTGGCGCGGTGCGCGGCGGACGACCCGGTGGCCGCGGGCATCCTCGAACAGGCCGCCGCGCACATCGCGGAGGCCGCGGCCGCCGTGTGCCCGCCCGGCGGGGAAGGCGTGGTCGCGCTGACCGGTGGGCTGTTCAGGACGGGCGATCCGCTGCTCGTACCGCTGCGGGCGGAGCTCGCGGAGCGACTGCCGTACGCGCGACCGGTTTCCGCCGCGGGCGATCCGCTCAGCGGTGCGCTGGCCCTCGCTGCGGCGCTCGCCACGGACACGCTGCGGCTTCCCCGGGAGCCGGGTCTGCTGGATGTGACCGAGCGGTAGGTCCGGCTGCCGGAGCCTGCGGGCGACTCGCCGGACAAAGGCGGACAGAGGGAGCCGGACTGCCCCCTCCCCGAGCAACGGGGCAGGTAAAACCAGTAGCATGCGGCGCCATGAGCTCCCCCACTGGGCCCGCTTCCGGCCTGCCTGTACGAATGCCGCGACCCCGCCAGTCCGGGCGGCACCGTCGCCCCGAACCCGTGGCGGCGCCCGAGGGCGCGCCCGCGCTCGTTCTCGCCGTTCCCGGCGCCCCTTCCGCGGCTGTGCGCAGCCTGGCGGAGGAGGTCGTGAGCATCGCCCGGTCCGAGCTGCCCGGCCTGGAGGCCGCCATCGGCTTCCTCGACGGTGACGGCGCCGAGTACCCCACGCTCACGGCGGTACTGGCGCAGGCCTCGGCCCTCCGGGTCGAGCGGTACGAGCTGGCGCTCGCGGCCGGCCGCGAGGTCGCCGAGCCCGAGGGCCCGGCCGCCGTCGTGGTGCCGCTGCTCGCCGGCCCGGACAGCACCCTGATGGGCCGCATACGCGAGGCCGTCGCGGAGAGCGGCGCGGCCGTCGAGCTGACCGATGTGCTCGGCCCGCACCCCCTGCTGGCGGAGGCCGTGCACGTCCGGCTCTCGGAGGCCGGTCTGGCCCGCGCCGACCGGGCGCGGCTGTTCACGGTGGCCACCGCCGCGGACGGCATCGTGCTGGCCACGGTCGGCGGCGAGGAGGCCGTGCAGGCGGCCGGGATCACCGGCATGCTGCTGGCGGCCCGGCTGGCCGTCCCGGTGATGGCCGCCGCCCTGGACCACGAGGGGTCGGTCGCGGCGGTCGCCGAGCAGCTGCGGGGCTCCGGTTCCGCGCAGCTGGCGCTCGCGCCGTACCTGGTCGGGCCCGAGCTGCCCGAGGGGCTGCTCGACGAGGCGGCGAAGGCCGCCGGCTGCGCGGTCGCCGAGCCGCTGGGGGCGTATCCGGCGGTGGGCAAGCTCGTGCTGTCGCAGTACACGACGGCGCTGGGCATCGCCCCGCGGCCGCAGGGCGCTCCGGTCCGCTGAGGCCGTTTCTCGAGCACACCGCGAAGGGCCCGCACCGTGAGGTGCGGGCCCTTCGTCATGCGTCCGGGCGGCGCGGCCCGTCAGACGAGGACCACGCAGGAGGCGGCCGGTACCGGGAGGGTTCCGGCGGGGCGGGGTGTGCCTTTGTCCGGGTCGATGTCGAACCAGGTGACGTCGCCCGAGCGTTCGTTGGCGGCGTAGAGGCGGCGTCCCCGCGGGTCGATGGCGAGGTCCCTGGGCCAGTGGCCGCCGCACGGGACGGCCGCGACCGCGTCGGCCTTCCCGCCGGCCGGGTCGAGCGCCAGGACGGCGATGACGTCGGCGCCACGGACGGCCGCCCAGACGAAGCGCCCGTCGGGGGCCACGACGAGGCCGGAGGGGTGGCTGACGGGCCCGCCGCCGGTGGGGAGCACCTCGGTCTCCCCGACGGGCTCCAGGACGCCTGTGGCGGCGTCCCAGCGGCATACGGTCAGGGAGGGCGTCAGCTCGCCGAGCACGTACACGTGGCTGCCGGACGGGTGGAAGGCCAGGTGGCGCGGTCCGGTGCCGGGGCGCAGCGCGGTCTCGCCGTGGGGCACCGGGGTGCCGGTGGCCGGGTCGAGGGCGCTGATGTGCACCGAGTCGGTGCCGAGGTCGACGCTGAGCAGCCACCGGCCGCCGGGGGCGGCGGTCACGTGGTGGGCGTGGGGTCCGCCCTGGCGGTCCGGGTCCGGGCCCGTGCCGCGGTGCGGAAGCAGGGCCGTGACGGCGCGGGGTGCTCCGTCGGCGGCCAGCGGCAGGGCGCTCACGCTGCCCGAGCCGTAGTTGGCGGTGACGACGTGCCCCGGGGTGAGCGCCAGGTGCGTGGGGCCCGCGCCCCCGACGGCGACGGGCTCCGTGACGAGCCGGGGTGCGGGGCCCGTGATGTCGAACGCCGCGACGGCGCCCTCGTCGGTCTCCGACACCGCGTAGAGCAGGCCGCGGCCGGGGTCCACCGCGAGGAAGGACGGGTCGGCGATCACGTCGGCCCCGCCGGTCACCGTCAGGCCACCGGTCCGCGCGTCGACGTCCGCCGCGAGGATTCCGCGGCCGCCGGACGAGGTGAACGATCCGATGAAGGCGCGCCGGCCGTGCGGACCCCCGTTTTCCGGCGTGCTCCCGCCCGCTTCCGCACTGCTCGTCATCGCGCTGCCTCCCCGCCGCCGGTGCTCGTCGCGGCGACGGTAGCAGGTCTAGACCAGGTGGGGCGAGCGGTCCAGCGGGGCCCGCGGGGAGCTGTGCAGCGGCGTCGCCAGCTCGGCGAGGGCCTTCTCCAGGCCGTGCAGATGGGTGAGCGCGGCCTCGGCGGCCGGGTGGTGGGCCGCGCCCCCGGCGGCCTCGGCGCCGGCCGGTTCGGCGGGGCGCGCGCCGGGTGCCACCAGGGCCTGCACGGCCGCCTCGACGCGCCAGCAGGCGGCGGCCAGCCGGGCATCGTGCGAGGCGTCCGGGTCGGCCGCCACGGCGACGAGGCCGCGCACCTCGCCGGCGCAGGCGTCCAGGAGGGCGATCACCTGGCGGGCGCGGGCCTTGCGGGCACGCAGCGGGCTCAGGGGGTGGACGAGCGGGGCGAGGGAGACGCGCACCCGGCCGAGCAGCAGTTCCAGCTCGGCGGCGAGCGGAGCGGGGTCGGCCTCGGGGTCACCGGCGAGCCGACGGGCGGCGGCGGTGGTGCAGCCGTGGACGCAGTGCAGGGCGCGCTGGATCCAGGCGTCGGTCGCGGCGTGGGTGGTGACCGGCAGGATCAGCGCGACCCCGATGGCGGCGCCGAGGGCACCCGCGGCGGTCTCCTCGAAGCGGAGCAGCAGCAGGCCGGGGTGGAGGACGCCCAGCAGCCCGTACAGCAGTCCGGCCATCACGGTGACGAAGAACATCATCCAGCTGTACGACGGCGCGGCGGTGTAGAAGATGCCGAAGACGCAGACTCCGACGAGCGCGGCCGTCGGGCCGGGCGCACCGTCCAGCGGGACGGCGATCAGCAGGCCGGCGGCGATCCCGGTGACGGTGCCGACGACGCGGCGGAAGCCGCGCACCAGGGTCTCGCCGCGCGAAGCGGTGTTGACGAAGATCCACCAGGCGGTGCCGACGGCCCAGTACCACCGTTCCTGCGAGAGCAGCTGGCCGACGGCGAGCGCGAAGCCGCAGGCCACGGTGGCCTGGAAGGCCTGCCGGGTGGTGGGCCGGGCCAGCCCCCGGCCGGGCAGCGGCACGGGCGCCGCGGGCGGCGGCGTACGGCGCTCGATGCACCACAGGCCGAACCGGACGCCGCCGGACGCCACCAGGGCCAGCGCGACCGCGCCGTACAGCTCCGGCAGCTGCGCCGGGAGGGCGTGCAGGAACTGGGTGACGAAGAACATCATGAACGCGAAGATGCCGAGCGCGTGCCCGCGCGGCCCCCAGCGGCGGGCGTACACGCCGCAGAAGACCACCGCGAGCCAGGAGAGGTCGCGCAGCAGGGGGGCGCCGTGCAGCACCGTCGCGAGGGCCAGCACGGGGAAGCCGACGACCGGCAGCAGAACCGTGGTGACCGCCTGGCGGCGGACCGTCCCGTCACCGACGGTGAAGAGCGCGAGCAGCGCGGCGAGGCCTCCGGTGACGGAGGCGGTGAGGGAGAGTCCGGCGAGCTCCGCGGCGGTCACCGCGAGGCCCACGCCCAGCACGGCCCGCAGCGAGACCCGCAGCCGCATGCGCCCCGGATCCGGAGCCACGAACATCCTCTTGACGCTCTTCACGACGGTGAACCGCCCCCTTGCCGTACCACAGCCGTTCCCTGACATGGCGAAGGCGCCGCGGGGTCCGGCCCGGCTCCGTCGCCGACCGGCGCTGCGCAGCGCCAACTACTTCAAGAGGAAAGCATCACTCCGCCCACTGGCTCAACCGAGCCGGCTGACATTGGGCCATTGGTACAGTCGAAGAAGAGACGACCGGGCCAGAAGGGAGCCAACGGACCATGGCGGTGGATGAGCTCGACACCCGGATCCTGCGGCTGCTGATCGAGCAGCCCCGTACCAGCGTGCGCGAGTACGCCCGGATCCTCGGCATCGCGCGCGGCACGTTGCAGGCGCGCATCGACCGGTTGGAGCGTGACGGGGTGATCACGGGTACGGGCCCCTCTCTCTCCCCCGCCGCGCTGGGCCATCCGGTACTGGCGTTCGTCCACATCGAGGTCACCCAGGGGCATCTGGACGAGGTGGGCGACGCGCTCCCCGAAGTACCCGAGATCGTGGAGGCGTTCTCGATCACGGGGGGTGGCGACCTGCTGACCCGGGTCGTGGCGAGGGACAACGGTCACCTCGAGGACGTCATCCAGCGGCTGATCAATCTGCCCGGGGTCGTCCGGACGCGGACGGAGATGGCGCTGCGCGAGCGCGTGCCGCACCGGCTGCTGCCGCTGGTGGAGGCGGTGGGCCGGGTCTCCGGCGGCCGGCGCTGACGCGGCTTGGCATGCTGGGCCCATGGGCCCCTCACGCACCGCCGTCGTCTTCGACCTCGACGGCACCCTGGTGGACAGCGAACCGAACCACTACGAGGCGGGGCGCCGCCTGCTGGCGGCCCATGGCGTCACCGGCTTCACCTGGGAGCGCCACACCGACTTCATCGGCATCGGGACGCGCGAGACGCTGGAGGCGCTCAAGGAGGAGTACGGCCTGGACGCGTCGGTCGACGAACTGCTGGCCGGCAAGAACCGCCACTACCTGGAGCTGGCGCGGGCCGCGACCGAGGTCTTCCCCGAGATGCGGGCCTTCGTCGAGCGGCTGCACGCCGCGGGGGTGCCGATGGCCGTGGCGTCCGGCTCGTCCCGCGCCGCGATCGAGGCGGTCCTGGGCGGCACGGGCCTGGACGCGTACGTGGCCACGCTGGTCTCCGCCGAGGAGGTGGAGCGGGGCAAGCCGGCCCCGGACGTCTTTCTGGAGGCGGCGCGCAGGCTCGGCCGTGATCCCGCCGAGTGCGTGGTACTGGAGGACGCACCGCCCGGCGCTGCGGCGGCGCACGCGGCGGGCATGCGGTGCATCGCCATTCCATATCTGCCCGCCACCGTCGGCGATCCGGCCTTCCGGCGCGCGGGGCTGTTGTTCCCGGGCGGTCAGGGCGAGTTCACCGCGGTGGCGGCGTACGACTTCGTGGTGCGCGGCTGAACCGCGCGGCGCGGCGCACCCGGGTGGTGCGCCGCGCCGTGGGGTCAGGCGAGTGCGGGGGCCGGGTCGCCTCCTGCCGAGGCCCCGCCCTTGGCCGAGACCCCACCGTCGGCCGGGGTCCGGCCGTCCGCGGTGAACGGGCCGCCCGCCGATGCCGTTCCTCCCGCCGGGGCCGTCCCGTCCGACGGGGCCGTCCCGTCCGACGGCGTCCGGGCGTCCCTGAGCCATTGGGCGAGGGCGCGGACCGTGGGCCGGGAGAACAGCGCGGAGACGGGCATCTCCACGCCGGTCTCGCGGCGCAGCACCGCCACGAGCCGGACGGCGCGCAGCGAGTCGCCGCCGAGCTCGAAGAAGTTGTCGGTCACGGACAGTTCCGGCAGGTCGAAGAAGTCGCCCCAGATGCCGAGCAGCAGCTTCTCCTCGGCGTCCGCGGGGAGTGCGGCGGCGCCGTCCGCGGGGGGCGTCTCCTCCGGCAGGGCGGCCAGCGCGGCGCGGTCCACCTTCCCGTTCGGGGTCAGCGGGAAGGCCTCCCGGACCGTCACGGCGGTGGGGATCATGTAGCCGGGCAGCCGGTCCACGAGGAGCCCGCGCAGATCGGCACCGGAGCACTCGGCCCCCGGTTCGAGCAGGACCTGGGCGGTGAGCCGGGTGCGGCCCCGCCCGCCGTCGACGCAGGCGACGGCCGCCCGCACACCGGGACAGCCGAGCAGCGCGGACTCGACGTCGCCCAGCTCGATCCGGTGTCCGCCGATCTTGACCTGCATGTCCTCCCGGCCGAGGAACTCGATCTCGCCGTCCGGCAGCAACCGGCCCCAGTCACCGGTGCGGTACAGACGGACGCCGGTGGCGGGGTCGACGACGAAACTCCGGTCGGTCCGCTCCCGGTCGCCGAGGTACCCGCGGGCGAGGCCCGTGCCGGCGATGTGGATCTCGCCCGGCACCCAGCAGGGGCGGGGCCGCATCAGCCGGTCGGCCACGAAGACGTGCTGGTTCCCCATCGGCCGGCCGTACGGGACGGAGTCGCGCTCCCCGTCCTCGGGCGTGATGCGGTGCCAGATGGACCAGATCGACGCCTCGGTGGCCCCGCCCAGGCTCCACTGGTCGGCGGCCGGGAACAGTCCCCGGACCTCGGCCGGAAGGGACACCGGGATCCAGTCGCCGCTCATGAGCACGGCGCGCAGCGGGGGCAGTCGGTCCGGCGGCCCCTCCAGGGCGTGCACGTGCGCGCAGAGCATGGCCATCAGCGCCGGGACGCTGTTCCACACGGTGACGCCACTGTCGGACATCAGGCGCAGCCACTGGCCCGGTTCGCGCTCGTCGCCCGGTGCGGGGACCACTACGGCGCCACCGACGGAGAGAGGGCCGAAGATGTCGTACACGGAGAGGTCGAAGTGCAGGGCGGACAGCGCCAGTACCCGGTCCTCCGCCGTGAGGGACAGTTCCTCGTTGACGTCCCGGACCGTGTTGACGGCCGGGCCGTGTTCGATCATGACGCCCTTGGGGACGCCGGTGGAACCCGACGTGTAGATCACGTACGCGAGGTCTCCGGGCGACACCTCGGCGTCGGGAGCGGCGGCGGGGGCGTGCTCGGGCGACCGGGGGGACACGGGCCGCTCCACCTGCGTGACGGAGGTCCCGTCGGGCCAGGCGACCGCGTCCCGCAGCCGGGGCTGCGTGAGGACCCGGGTGATCCCCGCGGAGGAGAGCACACCGGCGAGCCGTTCGGCCGGCCAGTGCGGGTCGACGGGGACGTACGCCGCGCCGCTGCGCAGGACGGCCAGGCAGCCGACGACCTGCTCCCAGCCCTTCTCCGTCACGACGGCCACGAGGGACCCGCGGCCCGCGCCCCCGGCAGCCAAGTGCCCTGCCAGGAGCGCCGATTCGTCGGCCAGCTCCGCGTAGGTGAGGGTCCGGTCGGGCGCGACGACGGCGATCGCCCCGGGGGTCTCCGCCGCCCGGGCGGTGAAGGCCTGGTGCAGCAGGGCGTCCGGCGGGAGGACCGCGAGGGGGTCCGTTTCCAGGAGCGACTCCGGGAGGCCGGTGAGGTGCCCCGGCCGGGCGGGCGCCGTCCAGGCGGAATCAACGACAGAGTTCACGAATCAGCCCTTCGTACGCGGCGAGCATGGCGTCCACGACGCCTTCGGGGAAGGCTTCCTCCACGACGTCCCAGTTCAGGATCAGCGCGCCGGCCTCCTCGAACGCCTGGTGGTCGAGGATGACCTGGGGAGTGCGCACACCGCTCCATACCGGTGTGCCCGATTCGCCCAGCCGGCACAGCGCGCCGACGGGGCCGGCCGCGGACGGATCGGCCGAGTGTCCCTGGGCGCCCAGGGTGCTGTTGAAGACGACGGGCATCCGGGCCCGTCCGGCGTCGCCGTCCAGTCGGCTGAGGTCGCGCAGGACGTCCAGCCCGGTGTAGGCGACATGCTCCATGTCCAGCATGAGCTGCCGCTGCACGGCCGCCGCTGTCTCGCGGAACGGCGCGGCCTGGTCGACGTGTACTTCGAGCAGGCTGGTGGAGGAGAAGTTGCCCACCACCCCCGACATGTCCTCCTCGCCGAAGGCGCCGCGCTGGGAGACGAGCACGGTGAGCGTGAAGTCGGGCGTCTTGGACCAGGTGGCCAGCACCTGGCAGTACGCGGCGAGTACGGCGCTCGAAGCGGTGACCCCGGCCGCGGCCGCGTTCCGCCGGAAACGCTCCCAGTCGTCGGGCTCGACCCGGATGAACCGGTTGCCGAAGACGGGTCGCTCGATGTCCCCGAGCCGTACCGCCAGGGGGAGTTCGGGCGCGGGCGGCAGGGACGCGGCCCGCTCCTGCCAGTACGCCCTGCCGGCGGCCAGGGCGTCGGACGCCTCATGGGCTCGCAGCGCGCGCGCATGGCCGGCGAACGAGGCCGTGGGAGCGGGCAGTTCGGCGTCCGGGTCCCGGTACAGCCGGGCCCACTCGTTGAACAGCAGGGTGCTGCTCGCACCGTCGGAGATCAGTACGTCGATGGCGACGTGCAGCCGGGTGACGGTGTCGTCGACACGGGTGGCGCGCACCAGGAAGAGCGGCCAGTGGGCGGTGTCGAAGGTGTGGGAGGTCACCTCGTCGTGGATGCCGGCCAGCCGGGCCGCGCGCTCCTCGGCGGTCAGCCGCCGGATGTCCTCGACGGGGATCGCGTACCCGGGGACGTCGTCGAGGACACGCTGCCCGCCCGCCGGGTCGAACACCGCGCGCAGCATCTCGTGGCGCTCGACGAGCCGCCGGAACGCGCGCTCCGCCGCCCCTACGTCGCACCCCGTGAGGTCGACCTCGATGCACAGCACCGTGGGAACGTTGCCCAACTCGAAGTCGCCGGCCCGGCCGGCGAGATAGGCCTCCTGGAGCTTGGTCAGCGGGAAGGGGGGCGCGTCGGGCCGGGCGGGCGCCGGGGCCACGGCCGGAACCGCTGCCACGGTCGCGGAAGCGGTCGTGGCAGGGGGGACGGGCGCGGACGCTGCCACGGGCGTGGAAGCTGCGGCGGGCGCGGTTTCGTCGTGCGCCGCGGCCCTCGCTCCGGGGGCCGGGACCGCCTGGGACGCCGTCGTGGCCTCATCGGGCTCAGGGGAGCGTGCCCCGGGTGCGGCGGCTGCCCCGGTCGCGGTCCGGGTCCGGAAGAGCGCGGCCACGTGCTGGGCGAGCGCCTCCGGGGTCGGGTGGTCGAAGACCACGGTGGCGCCGAGCCGGATCTCCAGGCCGCGGCCGATCCGGTTGCGCAGCTCCATCGACGTCAGCGAGTCGAAGCCCATCTCGTAGAAGGAGCGCTGGGCGTCCACCCGTTCGGGCTTGGTGCCGAGGAGGGCGCCGACGCACTCCCGGACCAGGCCGAGGAGGGCGGCGGTCCGCTGGTCGGCCGACACGTCCGGCGAGGTGAGCAGCGCACGGAGGGCGTCGGTGCCGCGCTCGGCCGCGGCCGGAGCGGCCGCCGGTGCGGTGGTGGGCGCTGCGGTCGCGGAGGCCCGGGCCGGCTCGGTCGCCGGTGCGGCGGCCCGGCTCGTGGACCGGAGGGAGGGCGCGGCCGCGGCCGTCGTGGGACGGACGGTGCGGGAGCCGGCGCGCCGTGCGGTGAGGTCCGCCAGCAGGAACGGGGCGTGCGCGGGGTCGCCCGACTCGGGGAACGCCAGGCGTGCCGCGACGAGCGCGGCGGCGCCGCCGGTGAGCGCGCCGTCGAACAGCGCGAGCCCGTCCTCCGTGGCGAAGGGGGCGACGCCGTTGCGGCGCAGCCGGAGCAGGTCGCTCTGGTCGAGGTGGCCGGTCATGCCGGTGGCCTCGGCCCAGAGGCCCCAGGCGACGGCGGCGGCCGGCCGGCCCTGGGCCCGCCGCCGGGCGGCGAACTGGTCGAGGAAGGTGTTGGCACCCGCGTAGTTGGCCTGCCCGGGGCCGCCCAGGACGCCGTAGAGCGACGAGAACAGCACGAAGCAGCGCAGCTGGTCCTCGCGCGTCGCCGCGTCGAGGTGGAGGGCCGAGTCCGCCTTGCTGCGCAGGACCGAGTGGAGCTGGTCGGGCGTCATGTTCGCCACGATGGAGTCGTCGAGCACTCCGGCCGCGTGGACGACACCGTTGACGGGGCCGTCGGCCCGTATCTCCGCGAGCACGCGGTGCACGTCGGCCGCGTCGGCCACATCGGCAGCCAGAACGCGCACGGTGGCTCCGAGCCGCTCCAGCTCCGCACGGAACTCCGCGACGCCGGGGGCCCGGTCGCCGCTGCGGCTGAGCAGGGCCAGCGAGGTGCTGCCCCATTCGGACACGAGGTGACGGGCCACCGCCCGGCCGAGGGTGCCGGTGCCGCCGGTGATGACGACGGTGCCCTCGCTCAGATCGGGGCGCTCGACGGGGCGGGCCGGGTCCGTGGCCTCGGTGTACGGGGCGAGCCGCGGCACGAGGACGTCACCCGAGCGGACGGCGAGCTGCGGCTCGGTACGGGCCAGCGCCCGTACGAGAGGCTCGGCCGAGTCCAGGGCGCGGGCGTCGAGGTCGACGACCCGGAACTGGCCGGGGCGCTCGGTCTGCGCGGAACGGACCATGCCCCAGACGGCGCTGTCCCCCAGAGCAAACGTTTCATCACCGGGCACGGCGACCGAGTCCCGCGTGACGAAGGTCAGCAGCGCCCGGTCTTCCAGGGCCTCGACGCGCAGCCACTTCTGCAGGGCTTCCAGCGTGCGTGCGGCGGAGGTGTGCACGCGCGCGAGCGGGTCGCCCTCTTCCGCGCCGTCCCCGGGGCAGGGCATGACGACCTGCCACCGGCCGGGCATGCTGGACACGATCATGATGGCCTCGTCGAGCGTGGCGACCGAGATACCCCCGCGGTTGGCGTCCCGCAGGAGGGTCGGGAGCCGGCCCTCGCCCCCGCCGACGACGCACAGCCTCGGCGTGTCCGGGCCCTCCGCCGCGTCGGGGCCGTACGAAGTGCCGGAGGCGTCCGCCGAGTCACCGCCGGACACCGTCGCCCACTCGACCGCGAACAGTCCGGGCCGGTCGAGGTCGACGGCCGCCGCGCTCGCGTGCGCCGCGCGGGCCGGTTCAAGGCCCCGTACCACCATGCGTTCAACGGCCAGCACGACCGTGCCGTCGTCGTCGGTGAGGGTCAGGGAGATCGCGTCGGGTGCGACGCGGCGCGCCACGGCACGGCACCGCTCGCCGGGGACGCCGGGGCCGGTGCGTACGCCGTTGAAGACGAACGGGACCGCGATCCGGCCCGCGCCGGGCTCCCCCAGCAGTCCGCGGTCGACGGCGGCGTGCAGGGCCGCGTCGGTCAGCGCGGGGTGCGCGGCGAAACCGCTGTGGTTGACCAGGGCAGCGGCGGGGAGAACGACCGTCGAACGGACCACGTCGCCGTCGTGTGCACCGGAGCGGACGCCCTGGAACGCTTCCCCGTAGCCGTACCCGAGCTCGCGCAGGCGCGCGTACATCGGTGCGGGCGTCAGGGCGGCGGTGCCGGCCGGGCCGGTGAGGTCGACGGTGGCCGCACCTTCGCGCGGGTGGGACAGGACGCCCTCGGCGTGGCGCCGCCAGGAGTCGGCTCCCGCCGTTCGGGAGAAGACGGTCACCGCCCGGGCTCCGGCCGCGTCCGGGGGTTCGACGGCCACCTGGACGTCGACGGCCGAGCCGTCCATCGGCAGCGGCAGCGGGTCGCTGAGCAGCATCTCGTCGACGCCCTCGCAGCCCAGCTCGCGACCCGCGGTCAGCAGCAGTTCCATGAAGGCCGTGCCGGGCAGCAGGGCCGTGTCCTCGACGCGGTGGTCCATCAGCCAGGGGTGGCTGCGGACGGACAGCCGGCCGGTCAGAAGGACCGTGCCGCCGGGCGTGTCGACGACGGACGACAGGAAGGGGTGACCGCCGTCGCGGACCGAGCCGGGCCCGCGGCGGAGTGCCGCCGTGGGCGTGGTCGCCGCCGGGAGAGCAGGCCGCGTGGGCGCCGGGGCAGCCGGCGCATCGGTGGACAGCCAGTACCGCTCGCGTTCGAAGGGATACGTGGGCAGTTCGGCCCGCGCCGCGGCCGTGTCGGCCGCCCCGGGGGCGGGGATCAGCCGGGCCCAGTCGATCGTGTGGCCCTGGACGTACGCCTCGGCGGCGGCCGTCAGGAACCGCTCGAGGCCGCCCTGGTCGCGCTTGAGCGTCGCGCAGACCGGGGCGGGGGCGCCCGCGTCCGCGAGGACGGCCTCGAGGGAGCCGACCAGGACGGGATGGGGGCTGATCTCGATGAAGGCGTCATAGCCGTGGGAGGACATCTCCGCGACGGTCTCGGCGAACCGCACCTGCCCGCGCAGGTTCCGGTACCAGTACCCGGCGTCGAGTTCGTCGCCGCGCAGACGACGGCCCTCGACGCTGGAGAACACGGGAACCGCCGAAGGCGCGGGCGTGATGCCGGCGAGGCCGTCGACGACGAGGTCCCGCAGCTCCTCCATGGCCGGGGAGTGGGAGGCGCACTTGGCCGGCACGCGCCGGGCGTAGACGCCCCTGGTGTCGCACAGGTCCAGCAGCCGCCCGATGCCGGGCTCGTCGTCGCCGGAGACAATGACGAACGAGGGACCGTTCGTGGCGGCGATCACGAGGTCGGCGCCGGATTCGGCCAGCAGGGCCGCGGTGTCCTCGGCGGACGCGGCGACGGCCGCCATGCCGCCCCGGCCGTGGCGCTCCAGGACGCGACTGCGGCAGGCGACCACCTCGGCCGCCTCCTCCAGGCCGAGCGCACCGGCCACGCACGCCGCGGCCACTTCTCCCTGCGAGTGGCCGACGACGGCCGCCGGTTCGACGCCGGCGGACTGCCACATGGCGGCCAGGCCCAGCATCACCGAGAACAGCAGCGGCTGGACGACGTCCGTGCGCTCCAGGTCGGTGTCCCGGTCCTCGCCGTGCAGCACGGCCATGAGGTCGAAGTCGAGGTGCGGCTTGAAGGCCGCGGCGCACTCCTCGACCCTCAGCCGGAAGGGCGCCGACTCGGAGAGGAGCCGTACGGCCATGTCCGGCCACTGCGAGCCCTGGCCGGGGAAGACGAAGACGGGGCGGCGGATGCGGCGGGCCTCGCCGTGGACCGCCGTGGAGTCCTCGGGGGAACCGGCGAACGCCCGGAGCGCGGCGACGAGTTCGTCGCGTCCGGTGCCGGTGACGACCGCGCGGTAGTCGTAGTCCTCGCGCTCGGTGCGTGACGCGTGGGCGACGGCCGGGAGCGGGGCGGTGCCCGCGGCGAGCCGGTCGGCCAGGGCCAGGGCGTAGGCGCTCAGCGCCGTCGGGGTCTTGGCGGAGACCTTCAGCAGGCTGGGGCCGTCCTCGGCGGCCCGGCCGGTCTCCCAGCCGGGGTCCGGGTCTCCGGCCTCGACGGACGCCCGGTGGGGACCGCCCGCATCCGTGCCCGTCCCCGGCTCTTCCCGCCAGCTCTCCAGGATCACGTGGGAGTTGGTGCCGCTGACGCCGAAGGAGGACACCGCGCAGCGCCGGACACCCTCGCGCAGCGGCCAGTTCCGGTTCTCCCGGAGCACGTCCACCGTGCCCGACCAGTCCACGTGCGAGTTCAGGGGCCCTTCGACGTGCATCGTGCGGGGCATCTCGCCCGCCTTCATGGCGGTGAGGCACTTGATGACGCCGCCGACGCCCGCGGCGGCCATGGAGTGCCCGATGTTCGACTTGAGCGAGCCCAGCCAGACGGGCGCTTCGCGCTCACCCTGGCCGTACGTGGCGTGGATGGCGTTGACCTCGATGGGGTCGCCGAGCTTGGTGGCGGTTCCGTGCGCCTCCACGAGCTGGATGTCCTGCGGCTGGAGACCGGCGTCGGCGAGCGCCTGGTTGATCACCTTCACCTGGGCGCGGCCGCTGGGTGCGGTCAGACCGTTGCTGGCGCCGTCCTGGTTGACCGCGGTGCCCTTGATCACGCCGAGGATGCGGCGGCGCAGACGCCTGGCCTTGGTGAGCGGCTCCAGGACGAGGATGCCCGCGCCCTCCGCCCAGACCGTGCCGTTGGCGGCGTCGGAGAAGGTCCGGCAGCGCGCGTCGGGCGAGAGCGCCTGCTTCTTGGCGTAGTCGACGAACATGCCGGGACCGGCCAGGACGGTGCACCCGCCGGCGAGCGCGAGGTCGGTCTCGCCGCTGCGCAGCGACCGTACGGCGGTGTGGATGGCCACGCCGGAGGACGAGCAGGCGGTGTCGATCGTCAGCGCGGGCCCTTCCAGGCCCAGCAGGTAGGAAATACGGCCGGAGGCGACGCTGGGCGAGGTTCCGGTGCCCATGAAGCCGGCGGTCTCGTCCTGCCACTTCCACAGCGGCATGCCGTATTCGTTGGGCATGACGCCGACGAAGACTCCGGTGCGGGAGCCCTTGAGGCTCGACGGCACGACACCGGCGCGTTCGATCGCCTCCCAGGCCACCTCCAGAAGGGTGCGCTGCTGGGGGTCCATGGCCTTGGCCTCGGCGGGGCGGATGCCGAAGAAGGCCGCGTCGAACGAGTCCGCGCCGTGCAGGAAGCCGCCCTGGCGCACATAGGCGGGGTCGTACAGGTCGTCGGTGTCCCAGCCGCGGTTGCCGGGGAAGTCGCCGACCGCGTCACCGCCCTCCCTGACGAGTTCCCACAGGTCTTCGGGGCTCTCCACCCCTCCGGGATAGCGGCAGGCCATCCCGATCACGGCGATGTCGTCGCGCGGCGCGTCGTGCTCAGCCATGCTTCGACTCCATCTCCTTGTTCACGCATTCCGCCAATTCACTGATCGTGGGGTGGTCGAAGACGACGGTCTCGGAGAGCTCCAGACGCGTCACTTCGATGATTCGGTCGAGGAACTCGATCAGGGTCATCGAGTCGATGCCCTGGTCCGTGAAGGACCGGTCCGGGTCGAGCCGGGGGAACGATCCGTCGAGCACGGAGGCGAGTTCACGCTCCAGGACGGAGCGGATGAGCCACTGCCGGTCGGCGTGGTCACGGGCCAGCGTCCACCTCTCGGGGAACGAGGGCCCGGGTGTGTGCGGCTCGGGTGCCGCCCGGTTCGCCTGCGGCCCGGGCAGGGCTGCGGGCTCCATCGCGGGTACGGCCGCAGACCTGGGTGCGGGCGCGGGCGCCGCGGTGGCGGCCGGTGCCGGGAGGGGGAAGCGCTCGCGCTGGAACCGGTAGCCCGGCAGTCCGGGCACCTTGCGCGGGCGTTCGCCCATGAGGGCCCTGACGGCGGTCGCGTCGCCGGCGTGGACGTACGCGCTCGCGGCCCGGACGTACCGCACGCGGTCGCCACCGTCCGCACCGCCGACGGAGCCGCCGCCCGCGAGCCAGTCGGGGGGCACGGCGAAGTCGTGGCCCGCCACCACCTTCTCCAGGCCCTGTCTGAAGTGTGTCCAGTCGGAGCCGACGACGGCCGCGCGGTGCTCGAAGTGGGTACGGCTGCCGAGGGTCCACGCCACGGCGCCGACCGGCGGCCGGCCCGCCGGGAAGGGGTGGTCGAGCAGGGCTGCCGCCAGGTCGCGCACGGCTTGGCCGGTGCGTCCGGACAGGCACCAGACGGCGGCCTCGTCCGCGGGTTCGCCGTCGCCGTTGCCGGGTTGGACCGCCGCCGCGGGTTCCGGCGCCGGGCCGAGCAGGACGTGGACGTTCGTACCGCCCATGCCGAACGAGCTCACGCCGACGGCCTCCCCCGCCGCGAACGGGCGGACCCTGTGGTGCGTGACGACCTCGATGTTGAGCTCGTCGAAGGCGATGCCGGGGTTGCCGGTGGTGTGGTGGAGCGTGGCCGGCAACTCCCCGTGCCGGAGCACCAGGCAGGCCTTGAGGAAGCCCGCGATCCCCGCCGCCGCCTCCAGGTGTCCGATGTTCGTCTTGACCGAGCCGACGCGGACCGGGTCCCCGTGCGGCCGGGCACGGCCGACGGCGGCGCCGACGGCGCGTGCCTCGACGGGATCGCCCACCGGTGTGCCGGTGCCGTGGAGTTCGATGTACGCGACGTCGGCGGGTCCGACTCCTGCGGCGGCCTGGGCGGCGGTCATCGCCTCGCGCTGGGCGTCCGCCGACGGCACGTTCAGCCCGCCGCGTCCGCCGTCGTTGGTGACGGCGCTGCCCCGGACGACACAGGTGATGTGGTCCCCGTCGCGCAGCGCGGCGTCGAGCGGCTTGAGGACGACGCACCCGCCTCCCTCGCCCCGCACATAGCCGTTGGCCCGCGTGTCGAAGGTGTGGCAGCGGCCGTCCGGCGACAGGCCTCCCCACAGCTGCACCTGGTCGGTCAGCCGCTGGAGGAGGTTGAGCCCGACGCCGCCGACGACGGCCGCCTCGCATTCGCCGAGGCGCAGCGCGGCCAGGGCCCGGTGAAGCGCGGCGAGCGACGACGACTGCCCGGTGTCGACGACTTCGCTGGGGCCGGTGAGACCGAAGTGGTGCGAGATCCGGTTGGCCAGCATGCAGCGGCTGCTGCCGGTGTGGCCGAACCGGTCCAGGCTCCCGGCCATGAGGTACTGGAGCCGGAAGTCGTCGGCGCAGGCACCGACGAAGACGCCCCAGCGCCTGCCCTTCAGATCCGGGGCCGGCACGGCGGCGTCCTCCACGGCCTCCCAGGCGAGTTCCAGCAGGAGGCGCTGCTGGGGGTCCATGTACGTCGCTTCCCGGCGCGAGACCCCGAAGAAGTCCGCGTCGAAGGCGTCGACTTCGCCGAGGAAGCCGCCTGTGCGGATGCGGCTGCCGCCGTCGTCCTCCGGACCGCTCCCGGCACCGGGCCGGTCGGTCCAGCGGCCGGCCGGGACGTGGCCCGTGCTGTCCCGTCCGGCGACCAGGTTGTCCCAGAACCGGGCCGGGTTCTCGGCGCCGGGGAAACGGCAGGACAGGCCGATGACCGCGACGGGTGGTGCGGAAGGTGAGGCAGGTGCCGAAGACAGGGAGGACGCCTGCGGTGCGGAAGGTGAGGCAGGTGCGGGGTACGCACCGCCGGGGTGGTGCGGTGTCGTCACGCGGATTCCGCCTCGCTGTCCGTGGCGCCGGCGGTCGGTCCGGGACCGACGCGCAGGTTCCGCAGCCCCCTGAAGGTGGGGCTGGCCTTCCATTCGTGGGCCTCGGCCGGGGTCAGGACCGTGAGGCCGGGGCAGCGCTCGATCAGCGTCTCGAAGGCGACGATCGCCTCCAGCCGGGCCAGGTGCTTGCCGATGCAGTTGTGGATGCCGCCGCCGAAGGCGAGGTGCTCGCGGCGGGGCTTGTCGATGTCGAACTCCTCGGAGTCCTGGAACCGGCGGTCGTCCCGGTTGGCCGCGGCGAACGCGAGGAAGACGATGGCGCCCGCCGGGATGGTCACCCCGTTCAGTTCGACGGTCTCCGTCGCATAGCGGTAGAGCGAGAGGTTGAACGGCGACTGGTGGCGCAGCATTTCCTCGACCGCGCCCGGCACCAGTGCGGTGTCCTGCCAGAGCCGCTCGCGCTGCTCCGGGTGGGCGTCCAGGGTCAGGAAGCCCGTGACGATGAGGTTCGCGGTGGTCTCGTAACCCGCCGCGAGGAGCGCGTACGCCTGGGCCACGGCCTCGGACTCGTCGAGCGAGTCGGCCAGGTGGGTCAGGACGTCGTCGTCCGGGCCGCCGCGCTTGGCCAGGATCAGTTCCCGCAGGTACCCGGTCATCAGGGCCGCGTCACGGCGCAGCACCTCGGGGGCGGCCGCGCTGGTGATCGTCTGGACCCAGCCGTGGAAGGTGCCCCGGTCGGCGTCCGGCACGCCCAGCGTGCGGCAGATCACGGCTATGGAGAAAGGAAAAGCAAAATCCTGGACAAGATCGAAAGACTCGCTTCCGGTCACGGCGTCCAGCGTCTCCCTCGCGGCCCGCCGGATGTCCTGGCGCCTCGCGGCGACCGAGCGGGAGGTGAAGGCGGCGTTGAGCGGCTTGCGCAGTCTGGTGTGCTTCGGCGGGTCGTTGTTCGCCATGTTGTCGTAGAGCAGCGAGGCGCGCGCCCGGCCGTCGGCCTCGCGCGCGGTGCCGGACGAATTCGCGGAGAAAAGCGGCATGGCTTCGTCGATGCTCTTGCGGAATCGCGGGTCCTGGAGGACGAATTCCACATCCTCGTAAGACGTGACGAGCCACGCCTTCAGTCCGGGTGGCAAATAGGCCATGCCCGTCGTCAGCACGATTTCCCGGGGCTTGTTGCCGTTCTCTCTGACGGCCCGGTAAATGGTGTGCGGATCGGCATAGAATTCATGGTCGAGAGCTATCGGACACGCACTGGGTCCGTCGCTGTGTGAGCCAGTCATTTCAACCTTCGTGGTGCGGTCGCGGCAGGCGCCGCGCAGGGCCGCCCGGGGGGCGGCCGGCGGGACGTGCGGGCAGGGGCGTTTCGTTCGTCTCTTGCCGGGCTCGCGGGCCCCGGCGCTGGCGCGGCCGCACGCACCAGCACCCGCTCACCGGCCCGGCCTGATCCGGAGGAAGCGCCCTGGGGCGTGTTTCGAAAGTGGCGTCGTCCGCCCGGGGGGCGGGGCCGGGGGGCGTCCGGTGATTGTGATCGCAAGGCGGAGGGTGGGGGTACCTCCCGCGCCGCCGGGCGCAGGGGGAGGGAGCGCGGCGGGCTGCACGGACGAGCGACCACGCCGCGAGCGTGCGTGCCGGGCGTTCCCGGCCGGACGGGGCTTTCGCAACACGCTCTAGGGCCGGCCGAAGACGAGGGACACGTTGTGGCCGCCGAAGCCGAAGGAGTTGGCCAGGGCGGCGTCCCAGCGGCCGCCGCGCGGGCCGCGGCGCACGACGTCGAGCGGGACCTCGGAGTCGAGTTCGTCGAGGTTGCGGGTGGCCGGGACGGAACCGTCGCGCAGCGCGAGCATGGCGGCGATGGCGCCGAGGGCTCCGGAGGCGCCCAGCAGGTGGCCGGTCATCGACTTGGTGGCCGTCACGACCGGGTGGGTGCCCACCGCTTCGGTGATGGCCCGGGCCTCGGCGACGTCGCCCTGCGGGGTGGACGTGGCGTGCGCGTGGACGTGGCCGATGTCGCCGGCGGCGGTCCCGGCGTCCCGCAGCGACTGGTTCATCGCCCTGACCTGCCCGGGGACGTCCGAGGCGGTGATGTGGGCGGCGCTGGAGGTGATGCCGGCGCCCAGCAGGACGCCGTGCGGGGTGGTGATGCCGCGGGCGCGCGCGTGGTCGGCCCGCTCCAGGACGACGACGGCGGCGCCTTCGCCCAGTACGAAGCCGTTGCGCTTGGTGTCGAACGGCCGGCAGGCGTGCTCGGGGTCGTCGTTCTGCGTGGACAGGGCCATCATCTGGGCGAACGCCGTGAGCGGCAGCGGGTGGACGCTGGCCTCGACACCACCGGCCACCACCATGTCCACGCGGCCGGAGCGGATCAGGTCGAGGCCGAGGGCGAGGGCCTCGGCTCCCGAGGCGCACGCGCTCACCGGGGCGTGCGCGCCGCCCTGCGCGCCGAGGTCCATGCTGACCCAGGCGGCGGGACCGTTGGCCATCAGCATGGGCACCGTGTGCGGCGACACGCGGCGGGGGCCGGAGGTCTCCAGGACGTGGTTCTGGCCCAGCAGGGAGGTCACGCCGCCGATCCCCGTACCGATGACGACGGCCAGCCGTTCGGCGTCCACTTCAGGGCTGCCGGCGTCCTGCCACGCCTCGCGCGCGGTGGTGAGCGCCATCTGCTCGGAACGGTCGAGGCGGCGCGCCTCCGTGCGCTTCATCGCGTCGGCCGGATTCACGGTGAGCTGAGCGGCGATACGCACCGGCAGCGGCTCGGCCCACGTTTCGTCCAGCGCCCGGATTCCATTCTCTCCGGCCTGCATCGCCGCCCAGGTGGTGGCCATGTCGGCACCGAGGGGAGTCATCGCTCCGAGACCGGTTGCCCATACGTCGATCGCTTTCTGCATGTGGCCGGACGCTAGCCAAACGGGCAGTTGATTGGCAAGTGGCCATTTCCTGGCCGAGAACCGTTTCTAGGGGGGTGGCGAGAACCCCCTAATTTCTTTCCCGGGAAATGGGACTTCGGCGATTAGGGGGGTGTTCGGGGTGGCCTCTGGGCGGGCCCGTGGCGGTGCGCCGGGGCGCCCGCCGGTGTGCCACGGGGCTTGGTCGGCGTCCGGCTCCGCATGTTTTGATCTACCTGGCGCGTCGCGCAGCGAGGGAGCGCCGACGGTGTGCAAGGGAGGCATCTGTGGAGACGGTGGACGGAGCCAGGGGGCGGCACGTCCTCGAGGACCTGTTCTCACAGGCCCGGAACGGCACCGGCAGAGCCGTCCTCGTCACCGGCCCGCCCGGCATGGGCAAGACCACGCTGATCCACCATGTGCAGCGCCGTGCCCGCGAGTCGGGGGCACTCGTCCTGACGGCCCTCGCCTCCCCGGCGGAGCGGGACCTGCCGATGGGCGTCGTGGGCCAGTTGACCGCGGCCGCGTCGGCGCTGCCGGGCGGCGCGGAGGAGGAGGGCGGCTCCGAGCCCATCGACCGCTTCCAGCGTCTCGCGCACCGGCTCGCCGAGCGCGCTCCGCTGGTCGTCACCGTCGACGACGTCCACGAGATCGACGACGCGTCGCTGCGGTGTCTGCTGTATCTGGTGCGCCGGGCGGGGTCCTCACGCGTCCTCGTCGTCCTCGGCGAGCGTGCCGGCGCCCCGCAGTTCACGTCCAGGCTGGCCGCGGAATTCGTCCGCAGCCCGCACTGCGAGCTGGTCCAGCTGGCGGGCTTCTCGGTGGCCGGGACGGCGAGCGAGCTGGCCGGGCACCTGGGCGCGGAGGCGGCCCGGGCGGCGGCGCCCGGCTGGCAGCACGCGTCCGGTGGCAGTCCGCTGCTCGTCGCGGCGCTGATGCGGGACCGCGAGACGGGCGCCGCGACCGGGAGCGGCTCGGGTGCCGGAGACGGCACCGGAGTGGGTGCCGGTGCGGGTTCCGGTGCGGGTTCCGGCGCTGGTGCGGGTGCCGGTGCGGGCGCGGGCGCGGGTGCCGGTGCCGACGCGGGTTCCGGTGCGGGTGTGGGTGCCGGTGCGGGTTCCGGTGTGGGTGCCGGTGCGGGTTCCGGTGCGGGCGCGGGTGCCGGTGTCGGCGTCTCCGCGGCGCCGGGACCGGTCGCTCCGGTCGCCGGGTACACGTTCGGGCTCGCCGTCCGCTATCTGCTCGGCCAGCTCGACGAGGACGGCCTGCGCACCGCGCGCGGGCTCGCCGTCCTGGGCGGCGCCGCCACGCCCGGCAGCCTCGACCGGCTGCTGGACCTGGCCGCCGGAACGGCCGCGCAGACCCTCGGCACGCTGGACGCGCTCGGACTGACCGACCACGGCCGCTACCGCGTGGAGGCCGCCCGCACCACCGTCCTGGCGGAGATGGCCCCGGAGGAGCGTGCCCTGGCGCACCACCGGGCCGCGCGCTTCCTGTACGAGGACGGGACGGCGACCGCGGAGGTGGCCCGGCACCTCGTCGCGGGCGGACCGCCGGACGAGGGCTGGGTCCTGCCCGTCCTGCGGGAGACGGCCGACCAGGCGCTGCGGGACAACGCCCCGGACTGGGCCATCACGTGTCTGCGGGTCGCCCAGGACGCGTGCCGGGACGACCAGTCGCGGGCGGCGGTGCGGTCCGAACTGGCCCAGGCGGAGTGGGAGGTGGACCCGGCCGCGGTGCGGCGTCATCTGGGCGCGCTCCTCGCCGACCACCGGGCGGGCCGTCTCGACCACCGGCAGGGCATCCGGCTGATCGCCTACCTGCTGTGGCACGGCAGGCCGGAGGACGCGGACGCCATGTTCGCCGATCTGGATCCGGTCGAGGCGGAGTTGCAGGAGGAGTGCCGGGCCAGGCTGGAGACGATGCGGGTCTGGTTCGCGCACGCGTACCCGGTGCTCGGCGCGCGGTACCGGCACAGCGCGAGGCTCGAGGAGATGGCGCTGGGCCGCAGCGTGGGCGCCGTGGATCCGCAGGCGGACGGCGCGCTCGTGCTGTACGCGCTGATGGCCGAGGGCCCCACGGCCGGGGTTCTGGAGACCGCGGAGCGGCTGCTCCAGGGCGTGGTGCTGCACGATCCGCCGGTGGCTCCGGCCGTGGCCGCGCTCGCGACGTTCGTGCACGCGGCGAGGCTGGACCGTGCCGCGGAGTGGTGCGACCTGCTCGTCGAGGGTGCCGCGGGGCGCCCGCCGGCGGTGCGGGCCTTCCTGGCGGCGGCCAGCGCGGCGGTGGAGAGCCGGCTCGGGAACTTCGACGTCGCCCGGCGGCGCGCCGACGAGGCGCTGACGCTGCTGAGCCCGGCGGCCTGGGGCATCGCCGTCGGCGTGCCGCTGGCGGCGAAGGTGCTCGCCTGTACGGCGCAGGGCGACCGTGAGGCGGCCGCCGAGTGCTTCCGGGTCCCCGTGCCGGAGGTGATGTTCCAGACCCTTCCCGGGCTGCACTACCTCCAGGCGCGTGGCCGCTACCACCTGTCGGTGCGGCGTTACCACGCCGCGCTCGGCGACTTCCACGCCTGCCGGGATCTGATGGCCGCCTGGAACCTCGATGTGTCGACGGCCCTGTCGTGGCGGGCGTACGCCGCGGAGGCACTGATCGCGCTCGACAGTCCGGTCCAGGCACGTGAGCTGCTGGCCGAGGAGCTGACCAGGCAGGACGAGGGCAACCAGTGGATGCGTGAGCAGTCGCTGCGCGTCCTCGAACGGCTCGGGCCGGGCCGTCGGACGGCCCGGCCCGCTCCCGGCGCCGGCCAGGTGGAGGAGCTCAGCCGGGCGGAGCGCCGGGTGGCGCTGCTCGCGTCCGAGGGGCACACCAACCGGGAGATCGCCGCCAAGCTGTTCGTCACCCCGAGCACCGTCGAGCAGCATCTCACCCGCGCCTACCAGAAGTTGGGGGTGCGGGGCCGGGCGGATCTGCCCGCGGTGCTCGGCCCCGTCAGCGCGGGCGGCTGACGGTACGCCGGAAGCCGTGGCCGCTCTTGCGGCCCAGGCAGCCCCGCAGAACCAGGTGTTCGAGCAGCCGGGGCGGTGCGCCGTCGGTGTCCGGGAACTCCTCGTGGAGCCGCCTCAGGATCGCCAGCGAGACGTCCAGGCCGATGCTGTCGAGCAGGGCGAAGGGCCCCATCGGGTACCCGAAGCCGCGTTCGACGGCGGCGTCCGTCCGCTCGACGTCCGTGTCGTGGACGTCCAGCAGCCGTACGGCGTCGGCGAGGTAGGGGAAGAGCAGACGGTTCACGATGAACCCGGTACGGTCCGGGCAGGCGACGGTCGTCTTGCCGAGCCCGGCGCAGAACGCCTCCGCGTCCCGGACGGCCCGTGCGCTCGTGGCCGGGGTGCGGACGAGTTCGACCAGGCGCATGACCGGGGCCGGGTTGAAGAAGTGCAGGCCCAGGACGTCCGCGGGGCGTGCGGAGGCTTCGGCGCAGGCGGTCACCGACAGGCTGGAGGTGGTGGTGGCCAGCACCGCGCCCGGCTTGCAGACGGCTCCGAGGGTGGCGAACAGCGCGTTCTTCAGGGTGGCGTCCTCGGCCGTCGCCTCGATGACCAGGTCGCGGTCGGCCAGGGCGGCGGACCGGTCGGTGCCGTCCAGGAGGACGAGGGCGGCCGCCCGGCGCTCGGGGGTCGTCCGGCCGCGCCGCACCGACTTGGCGAGCGAGTCCGCCACGGCCCCGACGGCGGTGGCGGCCTTCTCGGGGGTGCGGGCCACGAGGACGGTCGGGTGTCCGGCGGAAGCGGCGGCCTCGGCGATGCCCCGGGCCATCGTCCCGGATCCGAGGACGCCGACCCGCCGGATGCCGGCCCCGGCGCCGGGACCCACCGGCTTGCGGTGCGCTCCCGCGGTCTGCCCGGGAACTCCGGTGGGCTCCCCGGTCTCGTCGTAGAGGTAGAAGCCCCGGCCGCTCTTGCGGCCGACGAGCCCGCCGCGGACCAGGGAGGTCAGCAAGGGGGCGGGTCGGAACGCATGATCACTGGTGCGCGCCAGCAGCCCGGTGAGCTCCGCGTGCACCGTGTCGAGGCCCAGTTCGTCGAGGAGCCGCAGCGGTCCCGCGGGCAGTCCGCAGCCCAGCCGCATGGCCGTGTCCACGGCTTCCTGTCCGGCGTAGCCCTCCTCGACCATGGCGACGGCCCGGTTGAGGAGACCGTACACGAGCGCGGTGGCGTCCGCCGCCGGGCGTGCGCCGATGTCCGCGGCCCCGATGCCGAGTTCCTCGAGCAGATCGTCCAGGACGGCGACGGCGCTGTCGCCGCTCATGGCGGTGCGTACGCGTTCGGCGGGCCGGCCGGGCCCCGGCGGCCGTGGCGAGCGCAGCCCCAGAGTGGCGGCGGGCCGCCCGGAGGCGATGGCGAGGTGGGTGAGCGGGAGTGTCCCGGTGGTGGTGACGAGCACGGTGTGGTCCTGGCAGACGCTGTCGAGCCGGCGCAGGACGCCCGTCTTGACCGACAGGTCCTCGGGAACCGCTTCGAAGACCACGTCGGCCGCCGTGAGGGCGGCGCTCTCGTTGGTGAGCCGGTATGTGCCGCCGGCCCGGCCGGCGGCCGTGTCCGCGGCTTTCATGCGCCGGTCCACCCGGGCCAGCACGTCCAGTTCCTGGTCGACTCCGACGACCTGGTGGCCGGCGGCGTGCAGCAGGCCCAGCAGGGGCTCGCCGACGGAGCCCAGGCCGACCACACCGACAACGGAAGGCTTTCGCGCCATGGATCGCCTCCTCCTCTCTGCGTCGTGTTCCGCGGCGCGGGTCAGCCTTCGGACAC
>NZ_JBUEFZ010000021.1:0-114209 GCF_054963715.1 Streptomyces sp. STAM6
CACGACGGGGTCGTCGCCGCCCGGTTCCGCGGCCCGCAGCTCCTCGGCGCCCGCCCCGCGGAGCACGGTCTGCCGGGCGCCGAGAGCGGTGAGGACGGCGTCGGGCACGGCCTCGGGGTCGTCCACCGGGGCGAGTTCGGCGAGCCACACACCGTCCGGCCAGCCGCCGTCCGGCCCCTCGGCGGCGCACGCGGCGGCCCGCTCGGCCGCCTCCTGCGAGAGTCGGGTCTTGCCGGCCCCGCCCGGACCGAGGAGGGTGACGAGCCGTGCGGCCCGGAGGTCCTGAAGGATCACTCGGATGTCCTCCTCCCGCCCCACGAAGCTCGTCAGCCGCGCCCGCAGGTTGCCCTGCCGTGCCCGCCGCACGGGGGGCTCCTGGGCGGGGCCGTTCTCGGCGGGGCGGCTGTCGCCGGCGCCGGGCGCGGGTGAGAGCAGTTCCGCGTGCAGGGCGCGCAGTTCGGGCCCCGGGTCCGTGCCCAGGCGGGCGGCCAGGTCACGGCGCACCTCCCCGTAGGCCGCGAGCGCCTCGGCGGCGCGGCCCGTGGCGCGCAGGGCGCGGATCCTCAGCGCCTGGAGCGGCTCGTCGAGCGGCGACTCGTCGCACAGGGCGGCCAGTTCGGGCAGCGCCTCCGCCGGGCGGCCGAGGGCGAGGAGCGCGGCCAGCCGGGAGCGGCGGGCGTCACGGCGCCGGGCCTCCCAGCGGGCCGCCTCGGCCGTGCGGTCCGGCAGGTCGGCCAGGACCGGGCCGCGCCACAGCGCGAGCGCTTCGTCCAGGAGTGCCACCGCTCCGGCCGGGTCGGCGGCCTCCAGCGCCCCGGTGCCCGCCGTCACCAGCCGCTCGAAGCGGTGGAGGTCGATGTCGTCCGCCGCGGCGCCGAGCCGGTAGCCGCCGTCGGCCGAGATCACCGCGTCGGGGCCGAGCAGCCGCCGTACCCGGCCGACCAGGGCCTGCAGGGCGGCCGGCGCGTCGGCGGGCGGTTCACCGTTCCAGACCTCCTCGATCAGCACCCCCACCGGGACGCTCCGTCCCGGGCGCAGCGCCAGCACGGCGAGCAGGGCGCGCAGCCGGGCCCCGCCGAGTGTGACGGGCGCCCCGGCGGCCGGGGTGTCCCCGGGCGTGTCGGAGCCGCGGGCGGGGCGGACCTGGGTGGGGCCGAGTACGGATATCTGCACGGGCCCATTCTCCGTGACGGCGCGCCGCCCGCCGGAACTCACCCGGCGGCTCCGGCCGTTCCCCCGGCGTCCGCTACGGTCGTCCGCACAGTCCCCGATTCCAGGAGCGCCGACCATGGTCACCGCCACCTCCCGCCACAGCGACCGGAGGATCAGTCCCGTCTTCCTCGGGATCGCCGCCGTCATGGTGGTCACCGGATGGGCGGTGTGGACCGGCTTCTCGGCCAACCTCGGGCTGGCCGTGTTCCTCTTCGTGACGTCCGCCTGGATCGTCTCGCTCTGCCTGCACGAGTACGCGCACGCGCGCACCGCGCTGCACGGCGGCGACATCTCGATCGGCGCGAAGGGCTATCTGACCCTCAACCCGCTGAAGTACACCCACCCGCTGCTGAGCATCGTCCTGCCGGTCGTGTTCGTGATCATGGGTGGTATCGGTCTGCCGGGCGGTGCCGTCTTCATCGAGCACCACCGCGTCCACGGCCGCTGGAAGCACAGCCTGATCTCCGCCGCGGGCCCGCTGGCGAACGTGCTGTTCGTGCTCGTGCTGGCCGCGCCGTTCTGGCTGGGCCTCCTCGACGGGGTGCCGGTCGCGTTCCGGTTCGCGCTGGCGTTCCTGGTGCTGCTGGAGGTGTCGGCCGTGATCCTGAACTTCCTGCCGGTCCCCGGCCTGGACGGCTACGGCGTGATCGAGCCCTGGCTGCCGTACCGGATCCGCCGGCAGGTGGAGCCGTTCGCCCAGTTCGGGCTGATCGCGGTGTTCGTGCTGCTTTTCGTCCCCGAGGTGAACAACGCGTTCTTCGGGCTGGTCGACGGGGTGCTGGGCGCGCTGGGCGTCAGCGAGGTGGAGACCTACTGCGGCCGGGACCTCTTCAGCAGCCTGTGGCAGGAACAGTCCGGGCTCTGCGAGAGCCTGGTCAGCGAGTGACGGTGGTCGTGTCCGCCCGGTGACGGCGGTGGTAGTACCAGGCCATGTTGGACGAGACGCCGGCCAGCAGCACCCACACGATGCCGAGCCAGGTGCCCTGGAAGAAGGAGACCACCGCCGCGGCGACGGCGAGGACGCAGACGACGAGGGCGTACAGAGCGAGGCGGGGCATGGGGGTCGGCTCCTGTCCGGGTACGGCGGTACGTGCCCGTCCAGTGTCCCCCATGCCCCGGTATCATCCGGACGCGGCTCGGTCGAGCCCGTGATCGTGCGGCGTGGGCGGGCTGTGCGGGCTCGGGCGTGTGCCCGTACTCGTGCTCGTACCGCGCCCGTGATCGTGCTCGTGCGTGCGCCGGAAAGACGGTGGGCGGTCAGACGTCGGTCACGCGCAGGCCGGCGTGCGCCTTGTAGCGGCGGTTGACGGAGATCAGGTTGGCGACCAGCGACTCGACCTGGTGCGCGTTCCGCAGCCGGCCGGCGAACACACCCCGCATGCCGGGGATGCGGGCCGCCAGCGCCTGCACGATGTCGGTGTCGGCGCGCGCCTCGCCCAGCACCATCACGTCCGTGTCGATCTCCTCGATCGTCTCGTCCTGGAGCAGCACGGCCGACAGGTGGTGGAAGGCGGCCGTCACCCGGGACTCCGGCAGCAGGGCGGCGGCCTGCTCGGCGGCGCTGCCCTCCTCCGGCTTGAGGGCGTACGCGCCCTTCTTGTCGAAGCCGAGCGGGTTCACGCAGTCGACGACCAGTTTGCCCGCGAGCTCCTCCCGGAGCGCTTCGAGGGTCTTGGCGTGCCCGTCCCACGGCACGGCCACGATCACGATGTCGCTGCGGCGCGCGCACTCCGTGTTGTCGGCGCCCTCGACGCCCAGGCCGAGCTCGGCGGCCGCCGCCTCGGCGCGTTCCGCGGCCCGCGACCCGATGATCACCTTCTGGCCCGCCTTGGCGAGCCGGTGGGCGAGGCCGCGGCCCTGGTCCCCGGTGCCGCCCAGGACGCCGACGACCAGGCCGGACACGTCGGGCAGGTCCCAGGGATCCTTCGCGGCCTTGGGGGCGGGCTTGTCAGCGCTGTCGGAAGTAGTCATGGGCCCGACATTACGCGCCGGCCCGCCGTCCGGGTGACGCCCGGGCGAACGCCTGCGCGGGACACGGCGCGCGGGGCAGGATGCTGCGCCATGGATGCGGTACGTGTCGCCCTGCTGCGTGAAGTCCTGGCCGGAACGGAGTGGCCCGCGGCGGCCCGCCGGTTCGCCGGTGCGCTGCGGTCGTCCGTGGTACCCCGGGGCGGCGGACTGCTGCTCGTCGGGACGACCGAGTACGAGCCGTGGCACCTGGCCGCGCACCTCGTCGACGAGGCCGCCTGGTCCGGGCAGCCCGAACTGGCGCCCACCCTGGTAAGGCACCGGGTGCGGCCCGACGACCCCGCGCACCTGTCCGTCGGCGTCGGCCGGCTGGAGACGGCGGGCCGTGGCTCCACCCTGCTGGTCGTGGCCCCGAGGCGGCCGGACGCAGGCCTGCTGGAGCGGGTGCACGACGCGCGGCGCGCCGGAGCGACCGTGCTGTCGCTGGACGGCGGGGACCGCGAGGTGCACGGTCTCGCTCACGAGGCGCTGACCGTGACGGCGTCCGAGGACGTCGACCTCGATACCGTGCAGCACCTGGTGAGCGCGGCGGCCGGCGAGAACGGCCTGCCCACGGTGCCCCCCGCGAGGCGCCGCTTCCGCGACCGGCTGTCGCGCCTCGCCGACCGTCTCACGTCACCCCCGCCGGAGCGCTGGTGAGCGCGCGGCGTGGACGACCCCCGCACCCGCGCGGCCCCGCCCCCGCCGGGGGAGGGGTGCCTCCGGCAGCAGGCGCCCCGGCTGTGCGTCAGGGTGTGTCCAGGTTTCCCCGGTCGGGGTCCTTGTCGTGCCACTTGGGGTCGGTGTCCCATTCCAGGTTCCGCTCCTGGGCGGTCTCCATGGCGTGCGCGGCCTCCTCACGGGTGCCGTAGGGGCCGAAGCGGTTCTTGGCCGGGCACTCGGGACCCTCCTCGACCTTCTTGTGCTGCAGGCAGTAGTACCACTCGCCCGGCTTTCCGGCCGTGCGCCTCTTGAACAGGGCCATCGTCGGCTCCTTCCTCTGTCGCCATGTTGCCCCGGCCTCGCTGGTTAGACTCGCTGACATGTCTGGCCAGTCGCTGCTCGTACCCGGGGAACTCTCCCCCATCCGCTCCGTTCCCGGTTCCATCCGCCGTCCCGAATACGTCGGGAAGCCCGCGCCGAAGCCGTACACCGGCCCGGAGGTGCAGGATTCCGACACCATCGAGCGGATGCGCATCGCGGGTCGCATCGCCGCACGGGCGATGGAGGAGGCCGCCAAGCTGATCGCGCCGGGCGTGACCACGGACGAACTGGACCGCGTGGCGCACGAGTACATGTGCGACCACGGCGCCTACCCGTCGACGCTCGGGTACCGGGGCTTCCCGAAGTCACTGTGCTCCTCGGTCAACGAGGTGATCTGCCACGGCATCCCCGACTCCACCGTGCTGCGCGACGGCGACATCGTGAACCTGGACGTCACCGCGTACATCAACGGCGTGCACGGCGACAACAACGCGACCTACCTGTGCGGTGACGTCGACGAGGAGTCGCGCCTGCTGGTGGAGCGGACCCGGGAGTCGCTGAACCGGGCGATCAAGGCGGTCAAGCCCGGGCGCCAGATCAACATCATCGGGCGGGTCATCGAGTCGTACGCCAAGCGGTTCGGCTACGGGGTCGTCAGGGACTTCACGGGCCACGGGATCAATTCGTCGTTCCACTCCGGGCTGATCGTTCCGCACTACGACAGCCCGCACGCGACCACGGTGATCCAGCCGGGGATGACGTTCACGATCGAGCCCATGCTGACGCTGGGGACGCACGAGTACGACATGTGGGACGACGGCTGGACCGTGGTGACGAAGGACCGTAAGCGGACCGCGCAGTTCGAGCACACCCTGGTCGTGACGGAGACCGGGGCGGAAATCCTTACGTTGCCCTGAGGTGCCGAACGGGTACTGTTTTACCGACAGGTCGTCGGGAACCAGGTGACTTAGGTAAGCCTAAGCAGAAGGATCTCGCTGGTTCCCGTCCCCATCGGTCCCTGGAGGCCCGCCTTGGACACGCCGCCGTTCTCGACCCTGATCCGTGTCGCGTCGCACGAGCAGCACACCGAGGCGGAGACCTCGACGTTCATGAGCGATCTCCTGGGCGGCCGACTGGGCGTCGAGGCGTACACGCGCTACACGGAGCAGCTGTGGTTCGTGTACCGGGCGCTGGAGAGCGGGGCGGGCTCGCTCGGGGACGATCCGGTCGCCGGGCCGTTCATCCAGCCCGAGCTGTTCCGCACGGCGGAGCTGGAGCGCGATCTGGCACATCTGAGGGGACCTGACTGGCGGACCGCACTGGCGCCGCTGCCGGCCACGGCCGCCTATGCGGCCCGGGTCGAGGAGTGCACCCGCGAGTGGCCCGCGGGCTATGTGGCCCATCACTACACGCGCTACCTGGGCGACCTCTCCGGCGGACAGATCATCCGGGACAAGGCCGAGCGCACCTGGGGCTTCGCCCGCAAGGGTGATGGTGTCCGGTTCTACGTGTTCGAGCAGATCCCGAATCCGGCCGCGTTCAAGCGCGGCTACCGCGAACTCCTCGACCGGGTCAACGCGGACGATCTGGAGAAACAGCGGATCGTCGACGAGTGCAAGCGCGCCTTCGCGTTCAACGGCGCGGTCTTCCGTGAGCTGGGCGAGGAGTTCCCGCTCAGCGCCTAGCCTCGTACATCGGGCCCTCGGCGTGCCGGACCCGGCCGCCGAGCTCGATGAAGCCGTCCGGGCCGGGTGCCGTCAGCAGCTGTGACCCCCGGCCCTGGGTGATGTTCAGGGCGCGGCCGAGCCGGGCGGTGAGGAGAAGGGCCGCGGCGCCGGTCGCCTCGTCCTCCTCGATGCCGTCGCCGCGTCCGGGGAACGCCCGTGCGCGGACGCGGCCGGCCGCCTCGTCCTCCCAGGCCCAGGCGTAGACCCACTCTCCGGGCGGCGGCACGTCCAGCGCCTCGACCTCGGCGGCGGTGGCGTACTGGCGCAGGGTCCTGGGCGTCGCCCACTCGGCGCGAGCGGTGATCCAGGTGAACTCCCCGTCCTGCCGCACCCACACCTCTCCGGTGGGCGGGTTGACCACTTCCAGGTCGAGCAGCCAGGCGGCGCCGACGAGGGGGTGGCCGGCGAACGGCAGCCGCAGACCCGGGGTGTAGATGTCGACGACACCGCGCTCGGGGTCGTCGACGAACACGGTCTCGCTGTAGCCCAGCTGCTTCGCGAGCGCCTGGCGGGACGCCTCGTCGGGGCAGACGCGCCCGTCGCGTACGACTCCCAGGAGGTTGCCGTGCCGGCCATCGCCTCCGCAGAAGACGGCAAGAACGTCATAAGCACTGTTCACCCGGGCATTGAAGCACGCGGGGCCGTGTCGTCGGGTCGGCGATACGGCCCCGGTCCCGCGGATCGCGGGGCGGGCCGCGAGCGGCTGGACGGCGGACTGCCGGAGGCCCCGCCGGACGACACCGGCGAGGCCCTGGGCCTCAAGCCGTCACGGCTGACCCTCACCATCGGTTTCGGCCCGTCCCTGTTCGACGGCCGGTTCGGCCTCGCGGACGAGCGCCCGGCGGCACTGGTGGACCTGCCGCCGTTCCCGGGCGACAACCTCGACCGCTCCCGCAGCGGCGGCGACCTGTGCGTCCAGGCCTGCGCGGACGACCCGCAGGTCGCGGTGCACGCCGTCCGCAACCTGGCGCGCATCGGCTTCGGCAAGGTCGCCGTCCGCTGGTCGCAGCTCGGCTTCGGCAAGACGTCCTCGACGACGCCCGAGGCGCAGACCCCGCGCAATCCGTTCGGCGTCAAGGACGGCACCCGGAACATCTCGGGCACCGACGGCACCGCGCTCGACAAGCACGTCTGGGTCGCGCCCAAGGACGGTCCGGAATGGCTCGCGGGCGGCTCCTCCCTGGTGGCCCGGCCCATCGCTGTTGAAGGGTGTGTTCGACTTCCAGCCCGACCCGACCGTCCTCCGGGTCACGGTGTGGGCGCTCTGTCTGGTCCCGACGCTCACGCTCTTCCTGACCCCGGTAGGGTTCGGACGGTCAGTGGGGGTCGAGGAGCAGAAGGCAACCGATGAGAAGGCTGGGTCGGGCGGCGGCGACGCTCGCGACGGTGACGGGGCTGGCGCTGACGGCGAGCGGATGCGTGACGGTGCACGGCGAGCTGGAGGTCGTCCCGGCGGCGACGGCGTCCGAGGCTGAGCAGGCGCTGAAGGATTTCACCGACGCGTACAACAAGGCCGACAAGGCCTACGACCCGGCCCTCGACGCGGGCCGGGTCACCGGCGCGCTCGGCGCGATCAACCAGGCCGGGCTGAAGGCGCGCAACGTCAACAACCCCGAGGGCAACCGGAACCACCAGCCGCTGCGGCTGACGGACGCGTCGTTCACGATCCCGAAGAAGGCGGGCTGGCCGCGCTGGTTCGTCGCGGACGCCGACTCCAACCGGGACGGCGACCGCGCCGGTGACGACACCCGCTGGCTGCTGGTCTTCGTGCGCAACAGCGCCGACCAGCTGTGGGAGGTCGCCTATCTGACGATCCTCGCGCCGACCGAGGTGCCGAAGTTCAAGAAGGACCAGGACGGATGGGCGGAGCCCGCGGAGCCGGACTCGGCGTCGCTCGCGGTCGCGCCGAAGAACCTGAGCGAGGAGTACGCCTCGTACCTGCAGTCGGGCAGGCCCGCGCACTTCGCGCCGGGCGCGCACACCTCGCAGTGGCGGGACGAGCGGGCGAAGCTCCGCCTGCGGCCGGGGCTGTCGACGCAGTTCGTCGACCAGGCGCTGGACACCGGTGACTTCGCGCCGCTGGGGCTGATGACCGAGGACGGCGGGGCGCTGGTCTTCTTCGCGACCCGCTTCTACGACCGGCAGACGGCCGCGAAGGGCTACCGCCCGAAGGTCAGCGACGATGTGCGGGCGCTGATGACCGGCCAGGTGAAGAACACGCTCACCAAGGAGTGGGTCTCCAGCCAGGCGGTCCGGGTCAAGCCGGCCGGCGCGGCGGCGAACCAGGTGACGATACTGGGCCGCCTCCAGGGCGTGACCTCCGCCACGGGTTCCTGACGGACGGGTCCCCGGCCCGACGCCGGGGGGGGCGGACGATGTGCGGCCGCGCGCACCCCGCAGGGCGTGAGGGTGAGCCGAAGTGGGATCCCCCGGGCCGCAGGGGCAGCGCGGGTGTCCTGGAGAGCGCGCCGAGGCCCCGAGGGGCGAGGGATCGCGCAGGGTCGACCGTCGACGCGTGCGACAGGCGCCCCCCGGAGGCGGACCGGGGCCCGGGAAATCAGCGACTCAGCGGCCAGGCGACGGAATGCCTGCCGTCGTGGTCGTCGTCGAGCTGGTCGGCGTGGCGGGCGCAGGCGTCCGTGAGCGTCTCCAGCAGGGTCAGCGGGTCCGGGAGCGGGTGCTCGGGGCCACGGACCCACTCCACGCCGAGGTCACCGGGGAGCCGGGCGGGCGGCACGAGGACGTACGAGCCGCGGCAGTGCCAGCGCAGGCCGGGGTGCTCGTCCATGGTCTCGGGATGGCAGTCGAGCTCGCACGGCCACCACTCGTCCTCGTCCTCGGGGGTGCCGCGGGTTGCGGTGAAGAAGAGCATCCGGCCGTCGCCGGACTCGGCGACCGGCCCGACGTCGACACCGTCGGCCAGCAGCCGCTCCAACGCGGCGCGACCGGCGTCCAGCGGAACGTCCAGGACGTCGTGGACCATGCCGGTCGCGGTGATGAAGTTGGCCTGCGGCTGACCGGTCGCCCAGCGCTCGATCTGGGCCCGGTCGGTGGTCGACTGGGTCTGCCAGGCGAAGGAGACGGGATGGCGGGCCGGGGTGGGGCAGCCGATGCGCTCGCAGGAACATCGGTAGCCGACGGGGTACGCGGCGGGGGCGAGGGGCAGTCCCACGGCGGCGGTGGCCAGGAGCAGATCCTCACGGGTCGGGGCGTCGGCGGCGGATTTCTTCGGGCGCCGGCGCAGCCACTGCGCGAGTTTGCTCTCCGTGCCGCGGTAGCGGCCGATACCGTCGCCCATCTATCCCCTCACACCCCTGCCAAGCCCTGCGGTCCCTGCCATGGTCCCACCATCCTGCGCCTCGGGTGACCGGAGTCCCCAACCGGGGTGTGCTTTGTCGGACGCGATGGGCTGGTTTGTCAGGATTCGTCACCGTGCGTGGCGTGGGCGATGCCATGGAGGGCGTACTCGACGAGCCGGTCCGCGTAGGCGTGGGTGAGCGGCAGGGTGCGCAGCAGCCAGCGGTGGGCGAGCGGGCCGACGAAGAGTTCCAGGGCGATGCGCGGATCGATGTCGGGGCGGACGTCGCCGGCGTCCTGGGCGCTGCGCAGCCGGCGCACGTACAGCTGGAGCTGCGGTTCGAGGAGCTTCTCGACGAACTGGGCGCCGAGCTCGGGGTTGACCACCCCCTCGGCGGCGAGCGCCCGCGAGGGGGCGTCGTACTTGGGGTCGTTCATCTCGTCGACGGTGGCGCGCAGGACGTACTTGAGGTCGGCCGCCAGGTCGCCGGTGTCCGGGATCTCGGACTCGGCGTCGCCGCCGAGGGCCTCGTTGGCCTGTTCGCCGAGGTCGACGAAGGCCTCCAGGAGAACGGCCGCCTTGGACGGCCACCAGCGGTAGATCGTCTGCTTGCCGACACCGGCGCGGGCGGCGATGCCCTCGATGGTGGTCTTCGCGTAGCCGACCTCGCCGACGAGGGCGAGGGCGGCGTCGTAGATCGCGCGACGGGAGCGGTCGCTGCGGCGCGCGGAGTCGGGAGCCTTGGTGTCTGCCATGACCCCAATCTACCAGCGCGCGAGGCGAGACGTATCGTCTCTTGACAAGACGAGACGTCTCGTCCACTCTTGAGTACGTCAGCGAGACGGACGAACGAAAGGGAGCACCCCCATGACCCGTGGTGGAGCAGGCAACATGCTCGGCGTCGGCGGCACCCGCAGGAAGCTCTCCCGCAAGGCGATGCGCGGGAGCGGCGGCGGCGGGGTCGGCCGGGGCATCGATCCGGCCGCACAGAAGCGGGAGTTGCTGCGGAAGCTACAGGAGGGGCGTACGGCACACCGCGCTTCGTGAGCGCGGCTGTGAACCACCCGTACGGTCCACAGCCGGGAAGGGTCCTCTCGGCGGACGATGGCTGTGTGCACGCACACACGGTGCACCCGCCGTCCGGGAGGAGCCTTCATTGCCTCGTGACGCAACACCCCGCCGCTATCTGATGTGCCCACCCACGCACTTCAGGGTGACGTACTCCATCAACCCGTGGATGGACCCGGCGAAACCGGTCGACCTGCCGCTCGCCCTCACCCAGTGGGAAGGCCTCCGCGACCGCTACCGCTCCCTCGGCCACACCGTGGAGCTGCTGGAGCCCCGCGCCGATCTGCCCGACATGGTCTTCGCCGGCAACGGCGCGACCGTCGTCAACGGGCAGGTGCTCGGCGCCCGGTTCGCCCATGCCGAGCGGGCCGCCGAATCGTATGTGCACCGCGACTGGTTCGTGACGCACGGCTTCACCGACGTCCACGAGCCGGACCACATCAACGAGGGCGAGGGCGACTTCGCCGTCACCGCGTCCTGCCTGCTGGCCGGGCGCGGCTTCGGCTGCAGCACCCTGTCCCACAGCGAGGCGCAGGAGTTCTTCGGCCGCCCGGTGATCGGGCTCGACCTGGTGGACCCGCGCTTCCACCACCTCGACACGGCGCTGTGCGTCCTGGACGGCGCGGCCGACGAGATCATGTACTACCCCGGCGCGTTCTCCCCCGGCAGCCGGGCCGTGCTCGCCCAGCTTTTCCCCGACGCGCTGCTCGCCGACGAGGAGGACGCCGCGGCGCTCGGCCTGAACGCCGTGAGCGACGGCCTGCACGTCCTGCTCCCCCAGGCCGCGGTGGGTCTCTTCCGGCCCCTGCGGGAGCGCGGGTTCGAGCCCATCGGGATGGACGTGGGCGAACTGCTCAAGGGCGGCGGCGGTGTGAAGTGCTGCACGCAGGAGGTGCGCCCGGCCGCCTAGGGGGTGTTGCGAAAGTGGCGTCGTCCGCCCGGAGGGCCGGCCGGACGGGACTTCCGAAACACGCCCCAGGGAGGTCTCAGCGCGGCGGCCAGGCGTCGCCCCAGGCCGCGTCGCGCGCCGCCTTGTAGAGGGAGCCGTGCCGCTTCGTCACCGTGTCGCGGCGCAGCCCCTCCCCTTCGGTGCACAGGTCCAGCAGGACCTGGCCCTTGCGGATCTGCGGCTTGCGCGTCACCCGCGCCGGGACGGGTAGCACCGGGAACCGGGTCGCCGCGACGTAGCTGAACTTCTCGTCCTCGTACGCCAGTGAGCCGCCCTTCACCTGGCGGTGGATCGAGGAGCGGCTGACGCGCGCCGAGAAGTGGCACCAGTCGGTGCCCGGCTCGATGGGGCAGGCCCGGCTGTGCGGACAGGGGGCCGCGACGCTCAGGCCGGCCTCGACCAGCCGGTCGCGGGCGGCGAGCACGCGCTCGTACCCGTCCGGGGTGCCGGGCTCGACGATCACCACGGCCTGCGCCGCGCGGGCGGCCTCGTCGACGACCGCCGCCCGGTCCCGCTCGGTGAGTTCCTTGAGGACGTAGGACACGGTGACGAGGCCGGTGCTGTCGACCCGCAGCGCCCCGCTGATCCGGGAGCGCCGCCACTCGGCCCGCTCCAGGCCCGGTACGCCGGAGGCGGCCGCGAGTTCGCGGCCCAGCGCGAGCGCCGGTTCGGCCCAGTCCAGCACCGTCGTGCGCGGCGCCGACTCCCAGGCCTCGGCGACCGCCCAGGTCGCCGCGCCCGTCCCGCCGCCGATGTCGGTGTGCGTGTCCGGCACCCATGCGGGTGCGGCGTCCCTCAGCGCGTCCAGCGCGGCCCGTACCGCCTCGAAGGTCGCCGGCATCCGGTACGCGGCGTAGGCGACGACGTCGGACCGGTCGCGCAGCACCGGGGCGTCGGTGGGGGTGGTGCCGCGGTAGCTGGCGATGAGCCGCTCGACCGCCTGGGCGGCGCGGGTCGGCGGCAGCCCGTCGAGCAGCCCGGCGAGGGCGTCGCGCAGGGCTTCCGAGAGGAGGAGGGAGGCGTTCACCGATCCATCGTAGGCGGCGGGTCGCGCCCGCCCGGCGCCCTGCTCGGCGCCGTCCGCGGCACCGGGCGGGCGCGCGGGCGCGGCGGGACGCGGAAGTCCTTTGACGGGCACGGCAGTTGCTAGTCTGGCGGCCGTTGATCCGGGTGTGGCCGTGCTCACGGGGGGACCATGAGACAGAGGATCGTGCGCATGGCCCTGGTCGTGGGAGTGGCCGTCCTGGCGCTGCTGATCCTGCTGGCCACCTGTGGCAAGGCACCGGAAGACCCCGGGCGCGGCAAGGGCGCCGGACCGAAGAGACCGGTAGGCGCGAGCGCCGGCCCGGCGACCCGGCTGACCGTCCCGGCGGTGTACGACACGGGCCGCGGCTGGGAGCTGCCCGACGTCTCGGCCGGGTACGCCGTGGCCCCGGCGGCCGGTCTGGTCGCCTATCTGGAGGACGCGGGCGCCGGACGGTACCGGCTGCGCACCCTCGCCACCGCGACCGGCCGACCGGGCTGGGCCGGCCGGCCGTGGCGCCCGCTCGGCGGCCCCGGCACCTCGCCCCGGCTGCTGTCGCTCACCAAGGACGGCCGGCAGTACTTCGTGACCTGGTCGCACGGACGCGCGGGCGACGATCCGGCGACGGCGGCGGGCAGCTTCGTCTCACTCGACGTGTACGACGCGGCCGACGGCGACCGGCGGCGTGTGGAGGTCCCCTGGCCGGACGCCCCCATAGTGACGGCCACCGGGCCGGGGGTGCTGATCAGCGACGGCAAGGCACACAGTGCGGTCGTCACGCCCGACACGGGTGAGGTGACCGTGGTGCCGCCCGGCCGGCTGGGCCACCCCCGGGGGTGTGCGGACTGCCGGCGGCTGACCGAGGTGCGCGGGGTCACCGCGCACGGCCTGCTGGTCAGCGGTGTGCGGGGCTTCTGGGTCCGCGGTGGGTGGTTCAGCCGCGACCGGGCACCGGCCGGAGCCGATCCGGCCGGCGGGGTGCCGACCGCGCTGGCGCCCGGCCGTGTGCTCGCCCGCTGGCAGGCCGGGAAGGGCACGCCGAGGGCGGCGACGCACGACATCTGGGCCGTGCACGACACGGAGTCCGGCAGGCCGCTGGTGAAGACGGAGTGCCGCAAGCCGGCGATCGCACCCGGCGAGCACCCGGGGGCCGTGACCTCCCCGGACGGCCGGTACCTGATCGCCGGGAACCTCGCCTTCGACCTGGAGGACCGGACCGGTCACTGCTACGAGAAGGCCGACGGGACCGATCCACTGGTGCTGGCGACGGTCACGGACGAAGGCGTGGTCTACGGCGCCCGGAGCGCGCGCGGCGCGGCCCACGCCCTGGCCGGCGGGGGCAGTCCGGTCCGGGTGGACCTCGCGACCGGGCGGCCCGAGCCGCTGCCGGCGAACGTGCGGCTGCCGGTCGCGGAGGCGGGCGGTGTGGGCGTGTTCCGCTGGACCGATCCGGAGGACCGTCTGCACCTCGTCGGCTACCGCAGACGCTGATCCCCGCCGGGGGCCGGCTCAGGCAGCCCGGGGACCGGCGTCGACGCGGCGGCCGCGCGTGCCGGGGCTCGCGAGCCCCGGCAGGGTCCGCGGGAAACGCCTAGCGCTTCCGCCAGGGGCGGCACAGCCCGAGGAAGCAGGCGAGGGCACCGGCGCCGCACACCAGCTGGACCACGGCCATCGGTACGGCCGTCGCCTCCCCCGCGATGCCGACGAGCGGCGAGGCGACCGCGCCGACCAGGAACGAGGACGTGCCGAGCAGCGCGGAGGCGGAGCCGGCGGCGTGCGGGGTGCGCATCAGGGCCTGCGCGTTGGTGTTGGGCATGGCGAGACCCATGGCCGACATCAGCACGAACAGCCCGGCGGCGACGGGCGCCAGGCCGACCTCGCCGAGGACGCCGCTCGTCATCAGCAGCAGCGCCAGCGCGGCCAGGGTGATGAGGACCAGGCCGGCGCCGAGGACCTTGTCGAGGCTGACCCGGCCGACGAGGACCTTGCCGTTGATCTGTCCCACGGCGACCAGCCCGACCGAGTTGAGTCCGAAGAGCAGGCTGAAGTTCTGCGGGGAGGCGCCGTAGATCTCCTGGACCACGAACGGGGACGCGGAGATGTAGGCGAACAGGGCGGCGAAGGCGAGCCCGCCCGCCAGCACGTAGCCGGTGAAGACCCGGTCGGCGAGCAGGCCGCGCATGGTGCGCAGTGCCTCGCCGACACCGCCGCCGTGCCGACGCTCGGGCGGCAGGGTCTCCCCCAGCCACTTCCACACGACGAGGGTGAGCAGCACGCCGACGGCGGTGAGGACGTGGAAGACCCCGCGCCAGTCGGTGATCCGCAGGACCTGGCCGCCGATCAGCGGGGCGATGATGGGGGCGGCGCCGGAGATCAGCATGAGGGTGGAGAAGAACCTGGCCATCTCCACGCCGTCGTACAGATCGCGGACGACGGCGCGGGCGATCACGATGCCGGCGGCGCCGGCGAGCCCCTGGAGCAGCCGGAAGGCGATGAGCAGCTCGGCGCTGGGGGCGAGGGCGCAGACCGCGGTGGCGGCGACGTACACGATCATGCCGATGAGCAGCGGGCGGCGGCGCCCCCACTTGTCGCTCATGGGACCGACGACCAGCTGCCCGAGGGCCATGCCGGCGAGGCATGCGGTGAGGGTGAGCTGGACGGTGGCGGCGGGTGAGCCCAGGGAGCGGGTGACCTCCGGGAGGGCCGGGAGGTACATGTCCATGGACAGCGGAGGCAGCGCGGTGAGGCCGCCGAGCACGAGCGTGACCAGCAGTCCGGCGCGGCGCGCGGGAACCGGTGGTGCGGCGCCGGTGCGGCCGGTCGGTATGTGCCCTTGGGTGTCCGCGCCGCTCTCCGGCATCTCATCTCCTGTTCCGAGGCTCGCCCCATGCTCTCAGCCCGGCGGCTTTGGTTGAAACCTCAAGGGCTCGGTTCTTCATCACACCGGACGCAGCCCCGGATCACCCGCCTCGGTCACGAACGAGGCCGCCGTCGTGACCTGCGCGCCGGGAGTCGTGACGGCGGCCAGGGTCCGGTAGTCGGCGCGGGCCCGCTCGGCGCTCAGGGTGAGCCGCAGATAGCCGCGCCGACCGTTGTAGAACTTCAGATGGGGGTTGGCCCTGGTGAGGTTGTCCCAGTTGGCCGGTCGGTCGGCGCCGTCCTTGCCGCTGCTGATGGAGGTGGCGACGAATTCGGTGCCGATGGTGCGGGAGGCGGGGTCGTCGAAGTCGGCCTTCAGGTCGAAGGCGTACCCCACGTGGACGTCGCCGGTCAGCACCACCAGGTTCTGGACGCCCGCGGCCGCGGCGCCGTCGAGGACGCGCTTGCGGGCGGCGGGGTAGCCGTCCCAGGCGTCCATGGAGAGCTTGAAGTCCGGGGTGGGGACGTTGCGCCGCCTGGCGAAGGTGACCTGCTGGGGTACGACGTTCCACACGGCGCGTGAGGCGCGCCAGCCGTCGAGGAGCCAGCGCTCCTGCTCGGCGCCGGTCATGGTGCGGGTGGGGTCCTCGGACTCGGGGCCGGGGGTCTGCCAGCCGTCGCCGTAGGCCTGGTCGGAGCGGTACTGGCGGGTGTCGAGGATGTCGAACTGCGCGAGCCGGCCGAAGTGCAGCCGCCGGTAGAGCCGCATGTCCGGCCCCTGGGGCCGCTGTGGTGCGCGCAGCGGCTGGTTCTCCCAGTACGCTCGGTAGGCGGCGGCCCGGCGCAGCAGGAACTCCTCGGGCGGCACGTCGTTCTCGGGGGTGCCGCCCGCGTAGTTGTTCTCCGTCTCGTGGTCGTCCCAGGTGACCACGAACGGGTGGGCGGCGTGTGCGGCCGCGAGGTCGGGGTCCGTCTTGTACAGCGCGTACCGCAGCCGGTAGTCCTCCAGCGTGATCGTCTCGCGGTCGAAGTGGGCGGGCAGGCGGCGGTCGGTGTAGTTCCGCGCCCCGCCGGTGGCGTTGACGGCGTACTCGTACAGGTAGTCGCCGAGGTGGACGACGACGTCCAGGTCCTCCTCCGCGAGGTGCCGGTACGCGGTGAAGTACCCGTCGTGGTAGGCCTGGCAGGAGACGGCGGCGAGCTTCATCCCGCCGGCGCGGGACCCGGGCCGGGGTGCGGTCCTGGTGCGGCCGGCCGGGCTGATCCAGGTGCCGGTGCGGAACCGGTAGTAGTAGACGCGGCCGGGGTCCAGGCCGGTCACGTCGACGTGGACGCTGTGGTGGAGCTCGGGGTGGGCGGTGGCGCGGCCGCGTCTGGCGACGCGGGTGAACCGGGCGTCGTGGGCGATTTCCCAGCGGACCTGGACGCGCGCGCCCGGCAGGCCCCCGTCGGGCTCGTACGGGCGGGGCGCGAGGCGGGTCCACAGCAGGACGGAGCCGGGGAGGGGGTCGCCGGACGCCACGCCGAGGGTGAACGGGTCCTCCGTGATCGCTCGGCCGTCGAGTTCCGCGGCGTGGGCGGTGCCCGGCAGGTGGACGGTGAACGCGAGGGCGGCGGCGGCCCCGGTGACGCCGAGGAAGCCCCGGCGGCCGACGTGGCGTGCGGCTGCTCGGAGTTCGGGATCGTGCCGGGTGGTGCCGCGGGCCTGCCGGGCGCTCGGCCGGTGTGCGTACGTCATGTACCCCTCCCCTGACGACAGCTGTCACCGCCATTGCAGTAGCAGCCGCTGACGAGTACACAACATCCACATGTCGGCCATATGAGGTCCGAGTGCCGGACCCTCCCGTACGCTCCGGCCCATGAACGCTGAGCGGAAGATCGCTGTCGTCACCGGAGCCGGCTCGGGCATCGGCCGGAGCGTGGCCCTGGCCCTGGCGGACGACGGCTGGACCCTCACGCTGGCCGGCCGGCGCGCCGAGCCGCTGGAGGAGACGGCGTCCCTGACGCCACGGGGCGCCCTGTGCGTGCCCACCGACGTCACCTCCCCCGACGCGGTGACGGCGCTCTTCGCGGCCGTTGACGACCGGTACGGCCGGGTGGACCTGCTCTTCAACAACGCGGGCAGCTTCGCGGGCGGAGGTACGCCGACCGAGGACCTCACCCCCGAAACCTGGCGGGCGGTCGTCGACGTCAATCTCACCGGCGCGTTCCTCTGCGCCCAGGCGGCGTTCCGACGGATGAAGGAGCAGTCCCCGCAGGGCGGGCGGATCATCAACAACGGCTCCATCTCGGCCCATGTGCCGCGCCCGCACTCGGTGGCGTACACGGCGACCAAGCACGCGATGACGGGTCTGACGAAGTCGCTGTCCCTGGACGGCCGCCCCTACCGCATCGCCTGCGGCCAGATCGACATCGGCAACGCGGCGACGGACATGACGGCGCGCATGCAGACGGGCGTCCCTCAGGCGAACGGACAGCTGGCGGCCGAGCCGGTGATGGACGCGGCGGACGTCGCACGGACGGTCGCCCACATGGCGGCGCTGCCCCTGGAGGCGAACGTGCAGTTCGCGACGGTGATGGCGACGACCATGCCCTACATCGGCCGCGGCTAGGGCGTGTTGCGGAAGTGGCGTCGTCCGCCCGGAGGGCGGGGCCGGGGGCGTCCGGTGCGTGCGAGCGCAAGACGGAGGGTGGGGGTACCTCCCGCGCCGCCAGGCGCAGGGGGAGAGAGCGCGGCGGGCTGCGCCGACGACCCACAACGCCGCGAGCGAGCGTGCCGGACGCCCCCGGCCAACCGGAACTCCCGAAACACGCCCCGGGGAGCGGTCCGCCGAGGCGTCGTCCGCCCGCCGGGAGACGGGACGTCCCGGACACGCCCCGGGATCCCTCGGCCGCGGCGCGGCCGAACGGCTAGGCCTGGCCGGTCTCGAACCGGCTGATCCTGCCGTCCTCGACGGTGAACCGCCAGGCGGTGCGCATCTCGCCCCAGGTGTCGTTGTGGTAGCGGGCCACGAGCGAACGACCGCCGTCCTTCTCCGACTCGATCTCCATGTGCCCGCGGGAGGAGAAGATCTCCTTGTCCGTCCACTCGCGCACATCGCGGTCGGAGCCGTCGTCGGACATGGTGGCGCCGGGGGTCAGGGCGTCGAAGAACGCCGACGGGTCATTGGCGTTGAGCGCCGTGACGAAGGCACGCACGGCGGGGTCGGTGAGGCGGTCCACGGGGATGGTCATCAGGTCTCCTCGGGTCACGGGGACGGGTCGGGCGTCCCACCCGTACACCCGCCGGGCCCGCTCCCCGTGGACCTTGGTCCACCCGTGGCGCGTCAGCCCTTCGCGTCGGCGACGTGCGTGAACCAGGAGGCGGTCTCCTCCGCGCCGAGCACCCGCTCCAGGACGAGGTCACCGGCCATACCGGGGAAGAACCGCCCCGACGGCCAGCCGCGCTGGTACGGCGGCGGGTCGAGGACCAGCAGCCGGACGTCTCCGACCACGGGGATGTCGGAGGGCGTGCCCTCGTTCCAGATCCAGCCGCCGTCCGGGCCGACCAGGTTGAACGAGCCGACCGTCTCCACCTGCCCGGGGGCGTCGCGGCACACCGCGACCTCCTGCGCGGAAGGCGCCCGGCCCGGGACGTGCAGGCCGCCGATGAGCGCACCGGCCAGCAGGGTGTGCAGCTGGAAGTTGTCGCCGATGCCCGACATCCGCATCGCGTACCCGGTGCCGGTCTCCCGGTGCAGCACGACCAGCGGCTCGTCGTCGAGCACGCGCAGCGCGTACACCAGGCACTTGAAGTCGCGGCCGGACACGTCCCGGACACGTTCGGCGAGAGCCAGCAGCTCGTCCTTGCCGGACAGCCGACGGCGTACGTCCGGCGAGTTGAGCATGGCCAGGGCGGCCATCTCCCACTGCGGCAGCGACCACCAGCCCATCGCGGCGTCGAAGCCGGTCCGGTCGACGATCCCGTCGGTGAGTTCGTCGTCGTCGGGGTCGGGAAGCTCCCCGCCGCCGGAGGCCGCCCACCGCTCGCAGAACGCCCCGGCCGCCTCCAGCGCCTCCCGTACACCGCCGAACACACCCGGCGCGCAGGCCACGGGGTCCGCCCCGCGCTCCACGCACGCACCGGTCATCACGGCCACCACCGCCCGCGGCCCGTGGGGCACTTCGGCGATGAGCCCGGCCAACCGGGGCCCCGCGGTGCGGAATTCACGCACGCCGGCCTGCCCGTACTCCTGGTGCAGCCGCGCGAAGGCCTGCTCGGACCCTTCGGGATCGCGGGCGCGTACGGCGGTCTCGAAAGCCTCGACGGCCCCGAGAAAACCGCCCTGTTCGAATATCATCCGCGCACCTTACATGGCAGGCTCACCACCATGGACGCCACCTGGGACAGCATCGAACGACTCCACGCCTGGCTCGAATCCGCGACCGTCCGCACCCCCGAACAGAACGTGTTGCTGCGGACGCTGAAACTGTCGGAAGAGGTCGGCGAGGCGGCCCAGGCCGTCATCGGCGCGACCGGCCAGAACCCCCGCAAGGGCGTCTCACACACCTGGCAGGACGTGGAGTCGGAACTCTGCGACGTGATCGTCACGGCGATGGTCGCCCTGCGCACCCTGAACCCGAGCCCGGGCCCTGTCTTCGCGACGCACCTGGAGCGTGTCGTGCGGCGCTCGGTGGAGGGCTAGCGGGCTTCTTTCGGCGGGTCCTCTGATGCACAGGTCATTCCGTGGGACCCGTGCGAAATCGACGCCGCCACAATTCCGTGAGATGTACGGAAAATATGGTGGGAGCCGGGTCATTCGCCGTACTGTCGCCGCGTGACAAAGACTCGAGTCGCCCTATTCATGGCGTCGTCTCTGGCTGTTGCATTTGCCCTGTTCCAGGTATTCGAACTGCTGAAGAGAATCGCCGAGTACCACCTTCTGCTGGGTTACGCAGCGGCACTGGTCGCCCTGGAAACAGCGCACCGAGCCGTCCATCACAGGCCCACCTGGGCCACGCGCATGTTCGCCCCGCTCCTACTCGTCCCTCCCTACTTGTTCCACCGCTCAGGGGTGCGCTCCAGCGAGCCGGCCAACGGATGGTTCTATCTTCTCGGCCTGGTGGCGATGTTCGTGATCGTGCACGTGTACCGCTTCCTCTGGCGCGTGGATGTCAGCGTGGAGCAGGAACGGGTCGATGAGCGCGCCGCTCGGATGGTCGAGGCGGTCATCGAGCGGCCCCGCGGGCGGGAGACGCAGCGGTACGCGCTGTATCTGCGCCCGTTCGACAGCACGGGACAGCTCCTGTCCCAGCAGGAAGTCCGCCCGTCGGGAGTGCTCCCCTTCATCGACGTGGAACTTCAGCTTCGCAGGGCCCTCAAACGGCGTCTTCCGTTCATCACCCTGGGCCGCCCCGGCGAGATGTACGGGGCGGCGCGCGTCCTGACCTCCGAGGAGAACTGGTGGGACACCTTCAAGGAGCTTGCCGCGCGGGCCCGTCTGATCCTGATCCTTCCGTCGGACCGGGACGGCACCTTCCGGGAGATGAAGCACCTTCGGCAGGAGCAACTGCTCGGGAAAGTGATTCTGTACATGCCGGAGACTCCGGAACCGGGCGGGATCGTGATCCACGAAGGCCCCAAGAGGCCGTTCGTCAACTCACGCGGTCGTGTCCGCCCACGCCTCGCCTTCCGGAAGGAGTGGGCGAGCGCCGCGGACCGACTCCGACCCGTCGGGATCGAGCTGCCCCCGTACGACGAGCGCGGGGCGCTCTTCACCCTCGGCCCGGACGGCACGGTGGAGCATCTGTTCCCCCTGCACCTCTCCGTCCACCTCAATCGGCCACGGCGGCTCCGCAAGGGCATCAAGGTCCTGCAGGGGAAAATGCTGCGTCCCGAAGGCCCCTATCCCTCCGCCGCCGGACGGTAGACGCACACGTTCGTGCCCGTACCGCTCGTGACCGTGGAGACCAGGCGCAGGGGGTGCTTCGCGCCACCGGCGGGGAAGATCGTCTTGCCGCCGCCCAGGATCACCGGCATGACCATCAGGCGGAGTTCGCCGACCAGGCCCTCGTGCAGGAGGGTGCGCGCGAGTGCGGGGCTGCCCATGACGAGGAGGTCCCGGCCCTCGGTCTCGCGCAGCTTCCGGATGTGGGCGAGGGCCTCGTCGCCCGGGATGAGGGTGGTGTTGTTCCAGGTCAGCTCGGAGTCGGCGAGCGTGGACGACACGACGTACTTCGGGATGGCGTTCATCCGGTCGGCGAACGGGTCGCCGGCCCGATCGGGCCATGCCCCGGCCATCGCCTTCCAGGTGCGGCGCCCGAACAGCAGGGCGTCGGCCCCGGCCAGCGCCTCGTCGAAGGCGCCGCCGACCACCTCGTCGAAGAACGGGTGCGTCCAGCCGCCGTGGGCGAAGCCCCCGTCGGTGTCCTCCTCGGGGCCGCCGGGCGCCTGCACGACGCCGTCGAGGCTGATGAACTCAACTATGGTGATGCGCATGGGGGTCACTCCTGTTGCTCGCGGGGAACGTACGGGAAGGGAGACTGTCCCACCGCCCGGAAGTCATCGCGAGCCCCAGGGCTGTTCCACCGCCTTCGCCACGTCGTCGAGATCCCGCTCGATCGCCTTGGCCACCGCCTTGCGCCCGAGCCCGCCGAGGACCTTGGCCATGACGCCCGCGAACCCGCCGGTCGTCCGCGCCGTGAACGTCATGCGGACGCGCGTCTCGTCCGGGCCGGACGACTTCACGTTGAACTCCGAGATGTAGTGCGTGCCCCGCGAGTCGGCCTCCACCACATAGCGGTGCGGCGCCGCGCAGGCGGTGACGTACATCTCCTCGGTGGCGTCCTTGCCGAACATCCGCCGTGTCTCGCGCCATCGCGTGCCCGTCTGGAACGGCCCCTCGGTGAGCACCTCGACCCGCTCGACACCGGTCAGTGTCCCCGGCATCCCGTGCAGATCGGTGAGCGCGTCCCAGACCCGGCCGGCGGGCGCGGCGATCCGGCGTTCGACGGTGACCTGTGGTGTGTCGTCCATGATTCGGATTGTCACCGAGATCGCCCGCCCCGGCCCGCCGGCCGGGCAGGACGGGGGAGCGGAGGTACGGAGGCGAAGCGGCAGACGAGTCGGGCTGTACGCCGGGTTCTGTCCCCCGGGACCTCGCGGTCGTCGGGGTGACGGCCATCCATCTAGGACCGGCGTTGCCGCCGGCCTCGTGCGGTCTACCCGCGGACTCGGGCGGGCAGCCCTCGATCGTCCGCGCAGAGCCGCTTTTCACGGCGGCCCCTCTTGACCTTGCTCCGGGTGGGGTTTACCTAGCCGCCTGAGTCACCTCAGGCGCTGGTGGTCTCTTACACCACCGTTTCACCCTTACCGAGGACCGAGGTCCCCGGCGGTTTGCTTTCTGTGGCACTGTCCCGCGGGTCACCCCGGGTGGCCGTTAGCCACCACCCTGCCCTGTGGAGCCCGGACGTTCCTCGGGAGGATCCTTCCGGATCCCCACGCGGCCGCCCGCCCGGCTCGTCTGCCGTGCCGACCATGCTACCCGGCCGCCATGGCGTCTTGACCTTGCCGCGGCGTCAACGTTTCTACTGAGGCCATGCGGATCGGAGAGATCGCCGGCCTCGTCGGCGTCACGACACGGGCGGTGCGCCACTACCACCATCTCGGGCTGCTGCCCGAACCGAAGCGGCTGGCCAACGGCTACCGGGACTACTCGGTGCGGGACGCCGTGCAGCTCGCGCGGATCCGGCGGCTGACCGAGCTGGGGCTCGGGCTCGACGAGGTACGGGACGTGCTCGCCGACGCGCGGGGTGGCTCCGGCTCGGGCGAGGCCGGGAGCCCGGCGGAGGGGCGGGAGCTCGTCGACGTGCTGGAGGAGCTGGACAGCGATCTCGCCCGGCAGGAGGCGGAGATCGGCGCGCGGCGGGAGCGGCTGGGCGTGCTGCTGGAGCAGGCGCGGGCCGGACGGCTGCCCGCCGAGGGGCCGGTGTCGCCGGCGCTGGCGGCGCTGTTCGCGGACCTGGCGCGGGCCCGCGAGGACCTGCCCGGCCCCGAGCCCGCCATGGCCGCCAAGGACCGGGAGCTGCTGGCGCTGCTGGAGACGGTGGCGCCCGCCGACGAGGGCGAGGAGCTGGTGGCGATCATGCGGGAGATGGCCGGGGCTCCGGGCGCCATGGAGGCGGCGTACGACGTGTACGCGCGGCTCGACGCCCTCGCGGACGCGGCGCCCGGCGACGACCGGGTGGAGGAGACCGCGCGGGCGCTGGCCGCGCTGCTGCCGGACGGGATCGTACGGAAACTGGAGGAGGCACGGATGTCGGAGAGCGAGTCCGACGGGGGCTTCATGGACGCGTTCTTCGCGGACTTCCCGGCCGCGCAGGCCGCGGCCGTCCGCCGTGCGCTGCGGCTCGTCCTGGAGCGTGCGCGATGAGGACGCTGCTGCGGCTGGCCCGGCACGAGCTGCGGCTGATGGTGAGCCTGCTGCGCTGGGCGGCGCGCCGGCCGCACGGCACAGGGCCGGGGATGCGGGCGTTCGGGCACGCCCGCGACCAGGCGGCGTACATGTACGGCTTCGCGTTCGTCTGCGCCGTCGAGACGGTCGGCATGTCGTACCTGCTGGCGTCGTGGCCGATGGTGCACGGCGTGGTCTTCGTCCTGGACGTGTACACCGTGCTCTTCGTGCTGGGGATGCACGCGGCGTCCGCGACCCGGCCGCATCTGCTCGGCGGCGGCGTGCTGCGGGTGCGGAGGGCCGGGCACGTGGATGTGGCGATACCGGTCGGGCGGATCGCGGCAGTACGGCACGAGCTGCTGTTCTCCCACCCCGCGCGGGACGGGGTGCTCGACCTGGCCGTCGCCTCGCAGACGTCGGTCACGATCGAGCTGGCCGAGCCCGTCACCGCGGAACGGCTGCTGGGGCGGCGGTATCCGGTGCACACGGTGCGGTGCCACGCCGACGACGCGCGCGGGCTCGTGCGGGCGATCAGGGACGCGGTCGAGGAGGAGACGGCGGCCGCGCGGGACGGGGCCGCCAAGGGACCGGCCGGGAAGGGACCTGCCGGTCCGGAACCGGCCGGGGGCACGCCGGTCACGCCGGTCACGCCGGTCACGCCGGAGTGAACAGCACCTTCGCCTTCCCCGGGTCCGCCTGTGTGAGCCGCACCCGCAGCGGCTCCCCCAGCGGGAGCACGGCGCCGCCGCCGTCGACCCGGCCCACGACCGCCGGTTCCACCAGGTGCACGGTGCCGGTCGTCGGGTCGTCGTCCCTGAGGTCCACCACGTACGCGTCGAAGACTTCCCCGATCCGGTCCTCGAGCAGGGCCGCCTCGACGAGGTCGACGCACGCGCGCTCGACTCCGTTGGCGCGGCGCGCGCCCTCGGCCATCTCCCGCGGCAGCGCCGCGAGCGCGGCCCTCACCCACTCCGGGGGCTCCCGGCCGGCGACGGCGGCCAGGCACAGTTCGCCCGCGTACCGGTCGACGAGCCGCCGCAGTGGGGCCGTGCAGTGGGTGTACTCGTCGGCGACGGCCGCGTGGACGGCCGGATCGGGCACCTCGCCGCCGGTGAAGACCGTGTAGCCGGCGCCGCGCAGCAGGGCGGTGCAGTCCTGCAGGAAGGCGGCGTGCCGGGGACGGTGGGGATCGAGGGAGCGTACGAGGGCGGCGTACGAGAGGTGGTGCGGCCAGTCGATGCCGAGGGCCGCGGCGGAGCGCCGCAGCCGGGCCACGGCGCCGAGCGGCGCGGTGGGCAGGGTGCGCAGGATGCCGGTGCCGGCGGCGGTCATGAGGTCGGCGGCGGCCGCTCCGGTGAGCAGGGAGATCTGGGCGTTCCAGGCGTCGGCGGGGCGCGGGGCCCGGTATTCCAGGACGTAGCCGCCGTCGCTTTCCGCGATCTCCTGCTCGGGGACGTTCAGGGAGATCCCGCCGCGCTCGATCTCCAGCTGTTCGCGGAGCCGTCCGATGTCGCGGAGGAGGGTGAGCGGCTCCTCGGCGGTGCCGGTGTCGAGCTGCCGCTGTACGCCCGCGTAGTCGAGCCGGGCGCGGCTGCGGACGAGGGCCCGGTGCACGTCGGTGGTGACGGTGCGGCCGTGGGCGTCGAGGTCGATCGTCCAGAGGAGGGCGGGGACGGTCCGGCCGGGGAGGAGGCTTGCGGCACCCTCGGCGAGGACGGCCGGGTGGAGGGGGACGCGGCCGTCGGGGAAGTAGAGCGTCTGGACCCGCCGGTGGGCCTCGGTGTCGACCGCGCCGCCGGGGGTGACGAAGGCGGCGACGTCGGCGATGGCGTAGTGGACGCGGTAGCCGCCGCCGTCGCGGCGGGCCAGATGCATGGCCTGGTCGAGGTCGGTCGAGCCGGGCGGGTCGATGGTGAAGAAGGCGATCTCGGTGGCGTCGTGCTCCGGCAGGCGCGGGGCCGCGGCGGCGGCCTCGGCCTCGGCGAGGACACCGGGCGGGAAGGCACCGGGCAGGTCGAGCTCGGTGCGCAGCGCGCGCAGGGCGGCCCGCAGGCGAGCCTGGGCTGCGCCGGTCACCCGGATGTGGCGGCGGGGCATGGACCGAGCGTATGGCGCGGGGCGGTGGGCGGCACTTTGTACGCTGGCGCGGGGCCTTTCGAAGCGTGTGAAGGAGAGAGAACGTGCTGGTGCTGTTGCCGCCCTCCGAGGGAAAGGCCGCATCGGGCAGCGGCGCGCCGCTGAGTCCTGAGGGGCTGTCGCTGCCGGGGCTCGCCGGGGCGCGGGCGGCCGTGCTGGACGAGCTGGTGGAGCTGTGCGCGGCCGACGAGGAGAAGGCGCGCGAGGTGCTCGGGCTGAGCGAGGGGCTGCGCGGCGAGGTCGCGAAGAACGCCGGGTTGCGCACGGCGGGGGCCCGGCCGGCCGGGGAGATCTACACCGGTGTGCTGTACGAGGCGCTGGGCCTCGCCACGCTCGGCGCCGCCGCGCGTGACCGGGCCGGCCGGTCACTGCTGGTGTTCTCGGGACTGTGGGGCGCGGTCGGGGTGGACGACCGGATTCCGTCGTACCGCTGCTCGATGGGGTTGAAGCTGCCTGGCCTGGGCGCCCTGGGGGCGTACTGGCGTACGCCGATGGCGGCCGTGCTGCCCGAGGCGGCGGGCGACGGGCTGGTCCTGGACCTTCGGTCCGCGGCGTACGCCTCGGCGTGGAAGCCGAAGGGCGAGGTCGCGGGGCGGACGGCCACCGTCCGGGTGCTGCACGCGCCGACCCGGAAGGTGGTGAGCCATTTCAACAAGGCGACGAAGGGGCGGATCGTACGGAGCCTGCTGGAGGCCGCCGCGGTGCCCGCCGGGCCGGCCGAGCTGGTGGAGGCGCTGCGGGACCTCGGATACGAGGTGGAGGCCGAGGCTCCGGCCAGGGCGGGGAAGGCGTGGTCGCTGGACGTCCTGGTGGACGAGATCCACTAGCTCATTGCACACTGCGCAACGCCTGTTGCAGGTGTTGCGCAGTGTCGGCAGGATGAGGCGCATGGCCTCCCTGCCGCGATCCGTGCTGGACCTCGCCCCCGTCGTTCCGGTCGTCGTCGTGGAGGACGCCGCCGAGGCCGTACCGCTGGCGCGTGCGCTGGTCGCGGGCGGGCTGCCGGCGATCGAGGTGACGCTGCGGACGGCGGCGGCGCTCGACGCGATCCGGGCGATCGCCGCCGAGGTGCCGGACGCGGTGGTGGGCGCGGGCACGGTCCTCTCGGCGCGGGCCGTCGACGGCGCGGTCGGCGCGGGGGCCCGTTTCCTCGTCAGTCCCGGCTGGACGGACGGGCTGCTCGACGCGATGCTCGCGTCCGGCGTGCCCTTCCTGCCGGGCGTCTCGACCGCCTCGGAGGTCGTGGCACTGCTGGAGCGAGGGGTGAGTGGGATGAAGTTCTTCCCGGCCGAGGCGGCGGGCGGCACGGCCTATCTCAGGTCCCTGTGCGGACCGCTTCCCCGGGCCCGGTTCTGCCCCACGGGCGGTATCTCGCTCGCCTCGGCGCCCTCGTACCTCGCCCTGCCCAATGTGGGCTGTGTCGGCGGCACATGGATGCTGCCCCCCGACGCACTCGCCGCCCGCGACTGGCCGCGCGTCGAGTCCCTGGCCCGCGAGGCGGCGGCGCTGCGCACCGGCTGAGCCGGGCCTCGGCCCGCGCGGCCTCCGGCCGGCCCGGCGTCGCGTCAGCGCAGGTGCGATGTGTCGTTCAGGAGGCGGACCGAGGCGTTGCCGTCCTTGTAGTACGCCACGACCGAGAGGGAGGCGGCGGACAGTTCCATCCGGAACAGGGACTCCGGCGGGGCGCCCAGGGCCAGCCGGACCAGCGTCTTGATCGGCGTCACATGGGTGACCAGCAGGACCGTGCGGCCCGTGTGGCGGGCGGTCAGCCGGTCGCGGGTGGCCGCGACGCGCCGGGAGACGGTCGCGAACGACTCGCCGCCGGGCGGGGCCGCCTTGGGCGAGGCGAGCCAGGCGTTCAGCTCGTCCGGGTACAGCTCCCGTGCCTCCGCGAAGGTCAGGCCCTCCCACGCGCCGAAGTCCGTCTCGCGCAGGCCCTCGTCCACGCGGACGTCGAGGCCCAGCCGGGCCGCGACGGTCTCGGCGGTCTGACGGCAGCGGAGCAGCGGGGACGAGACGATCTCCTGGATCGTGCCCCGCGCGGCGAGTGCGGCGGCGACCGCCTCGGCCTGGCGCCGGCCGGCCGCGGACAGCTCGGGGTCGCTGCCCCCGCTGCCCGAGAAACGCTTCTCGGGAGTGAGCGCCGTCTCCCCGTGCCGCAGCAGCACGAATGTGGCGGGCGCTCCCATGTCGGCCGCCGCGCCCCATCCGACCGCCGGCGCGGCGCCTGGCGCGGTGGCGGCCTCGGCCACGGCCCCGCCGGGGGCGGTGGCCGCCTCGCCGACTGCGCCGCTGACGGGGGTCGGGACCGCTGACGCGCCGGTTGCGGGCGCCGCGCGACCGGCGACCGCGCCGGTCACGCCGGTGCCGGACGTCCCCTCGGGGGCGGTGCCACCCGTCACGGCGGCCCCGGTCCCGGGCTCGGCCCCGGTCCCGGCTGTGCCGGTCCCTGCAAAGGGACGACCAGCCTTGTCGCCGACGCCGACGCCGGCGCCAGGCGCCGTACTGGCCGTCTGCACCACGTCGGACACCGTGGTGCCGGACACCGTGGTGCCTGATGCCGGCCCGGGCGCGGCAGGAACGGCGCCCGGCGCCGGCGCGCGGGTGGCCGCGGCCGCCTCGGCCAGGGCCGCGCGGGCCTTGGCCGCGCCCGCGGCCGCGTCGCCGACCACGCGTGCCGCGCCCGCGTCCGACGCGGCGGCGGCGTCGAGGGCCGCCGTGGAGACCGACGGCTGCCACTGCCTGCCGCGCTTGCCCGCGTCCATCGCCTCGTTGGCCAGCCGGTCCGCGTGCTTGTTCTTCTCGCGCGGGATCCACTCGTAGACGACCTGCCCTGCGGGCAGGATCCGGGCCGCCTCGGCGGCCAGCGGCTTCATGTCCGGGTGCTTGATCTTCCAGCGGCCGGACATCTGCTCGACGACCAGCTTGGAGTCCATCCGGACCCGGACCGTCGCGCCGGGGGCCAGCTCGCGGGCGGCCTTCAGGCCGGCGATCAGCCCCCGGTACTCGGCGACGTTGTTCGTGGCGACGCCGATGTATTCGGCCGCCTCCACCAGCGGCTCGCCCGACACCGGGTCCAGGACCACCGCCCCGTACCCCGCCGGGCCCGGGTTGCCCCGGGAGCCGCCGTCCGCCTCGACGATCAGCTCGCGCAGCTCCGGCATCAGAGGCCGGACTCCGCGGTACGGACGAGGATGCGGCGGCAGTTCTCACAGCGGACGACGGCGTCGGCGGCGGCCGCCCGCACCTCGTTGAGCTCGGTGATGTTGAGCTCCAGACGGCAGCCCTCGCAGCGGCGCTGGAACAGCTTGGCCGCACCCACGCCGCCCTGCTGCTCGCGGATCTTCTCGTAGAGCTTCATCAGGTCGGCGGGGACGGAACCGGCGATGACCTCGCGCTCCTTGGTGACGGAGGTGCCCTCGGCGTCCAGATCGGCCTGCGCGGCGTCGCGGCGGGCGACCGCGGCGTCGACCTTGGCCTGGACGGACTCGACGCGCTCGGTCAGCTCGGCGACCCGCTCCTGCGCGGACTCGCGGCGCTCCATGACCTCCAGGACGACGTCCTCCAGGTCTCCCTGGCGCTTGGCCAGCGAGACGATCTCCTTCTGGAGGTTCTCCAGGTCCTTCGGGGAGGTGATGGCCCCGGAGTCCAGTCGCTGCTGGTCGCGGACGGCACGCTGGCGCACCTGGTCCACGTCCTGCTCCGCCTTGGTCTGCTCGCGGGCGCAGTCGCTCTCCTCCGTCTGCGCGGCGACGAGCAGGTCGCGCAGCTGCGTGAGGTCCTTGTTCAGCGACTCGATCTCGGCGTGCTCGGGCAGGCTCCGGCGCTTGTGGGCGAGCTGCGACAGACGGAGGTCGAGGGCCTGGACGTCGAGGAGTCGGATCTGGTCGGCGGGCGCGGCGTTCAGTTGGGGGCTCCAGGAGAAGAGTGGTGGGATGACCAGGGGTCGGTGACCGTCTTCGAGACGTGGACCCGCAGGTCCCAGCCGTGGCGGTCGGAGATTTCGTCGAGCTGGGCGGCGGCCTGCTCGCACCAGGGCCATTCGGTGGCCCAGTGGGCGGCGTCGACCAGCCCCAGCGGAGTGTGCTGGGTGGCTTCGGATGCCGGGTGGTGGCGCAGGTCCGCCGTGAGGAAGGCGTCCACGCCCGCGGCCCGTACGGCGTCGAAGAGGCTGTCGCCGGAGCCACCGCTGACGGCGACGCGCCGGACGACGGCGTCGGGGTCTCCGGCGACCCGGATGCCGTGGGCGGTGGCGGGCAGCCGCGCGGCCGCGCGGGCGGCGAACTCGCGCAGCGTCTCGGGGCGGTCGAGTTCGCAGATCCGGCCGAGGCCGTTCTCGGGGACGAGCGGTCCGGTCACGCGCAGATCGAGCGCGCCGGCGAGGGCGTCGGAGACACCGGGCTCGGCGGTGTCCGCGTTGGTGTGCGCGACATGGAGCGCGATGTCGTTCTTGATCAGGGTGTGTACGACCCGGCCCTTGAAGTGGCCGGCGGCGACGGTGGTCGTACCGCGCAGATAGAGCGGGTGGTGCGTGACGATCAGGTCGGCGCCGAGCTTCAGCGCCTCGTCCGCGATCTCCTGGACGGGGTCGACGGCGAACAGGACGCGGGTGACTTCGGCGTCGGGGTCGCCGCAGACGGTGCCGACGGCGTCCCACTGTTCGGCCCGCTCGGGCGGCCAGAGGGCGTCGAGCTCGGCGATGACTTCAGACAGACGGGGCACGAGGGAAAGGCTACCTGTCCCACGTGCCCCGTCGCCCTGGCCTGTGGACGAAGGGGCACCCGCTCCCCCTCCGCCTTCTCCCGGGACGCCTCCCGGAGGGTCTCGCCCGGGCGCCCTTCACCCTCGTACGTCCCGAGCCCTCAGCACACCCGGACTCCCTTTCTCAGGCGAACCTGGACAGGGACACCCTTATAGGTGAAGTGCGGAGACTCGTGCGGTTCGGCTGGGCGTGCGAAAACTACCTTCGGTCGCCGGAGGTGACGAGTCGATGACAGTCTGTGCCACCGAAACCGCCGCGGAGGACGACACGCTGTGGCGTAAGCGGTTCACGATCGCCGCGGACGGCGCCTACGCGGCGCGCCTGGCGGGGAGCGGCGAGGCGCTGTACCCGGAGCGATGGACGCTGGACGGGCCGGAGCCGTACGCGGTGCCGCTGCCGGTCGGCCAGCCCGAGGACCCGGACGCACAGCTGCTGCCGCTGTCGGACGGGCGGGTCCTGATCGGGCGCCGGGTGGCCGGTGGGTACACCTTCTCCCTGCTGTACCCGACGGGCCCGGGGACGGGTGAACTGCCGCTGGGCGCGGTCGAGTCGGCGGCGCTGCGGCTGCTGCCGCCGTCGCCGGAGGGGACGCGGGCGTACGCGCTGACGGTGGGCGAGCACTCGACGGCGGTGTGGCTGGTGGCGGGCGGGGCGTTCGGCCCGGAGCACGTGGCCGAGGTGCGAGGGCGCTGCACGGGCGGGGTGTGGCTGGACCGTGCGGGGCGGATGCTGGCCCTGGACCGGCGGGTGGACGGCGGGCCGGTCAAGGCGGTGGCGGTCGATCTGGAGCGGGGCGGCGAGGTGACGCCGCTGCTGCAGATCACGGACGGCAGCGACGACCGGCTGCTGCTGGCCGATCCGGACAGCGGGCTGCTGCTGATCCGCTCCGACGCGCCGTCACCGGGGCACGACCGGCTGGGCTGGGGGGTGCTGGGCAGCACGCTGCCGGTGCGGTTCCCCGAGTGCCTGCGCCTGGCGGACGCGGCGGTGACGCCGTTCGCCGTTCAGCCGGGCCAGATGCTGACGCCCGAGAGGTGCGCGGTGGCGCTGCGGATCGACGCGGCGGGCGGGAGCTGGGTCGGGGTGTGGCGGCCCGCGGCCCGGCGGCTGCACCAACTGGCTGCCCCCGAGGGCTGGTTGGCGGGAGCGGGGTTGTGGACGCGGGGCGGGGTGCTGCGACTGCCGTACGCGACAGGGGCCGTGCGCTGCGGTATGGCCCGGGTCGAGGGGCCGCCGGAGGCGCCCGTACCGCATCCGGGCACACAACCGGCACAAGCGGAACCCGCTGGTGGGGAACCGTCCGGGGGCGCGGCGGCTCCTGGTGTGTGCAAGCCGGTGCCGTTGCAGCAGGCGCCGCTCACCGGCCGCACGGCCCCTGGTTAGACTCCGGGCCGCACATCATCAGCGATCAACGACGGGGTGAACTTCCCACATGTCTGAGGCCAGTACCGACACGACCCAGGCGCGACCGCAGGGGGACGCCGGCGGCTCCGGAAAGCACCGAGGGAACGCGGCGTCGACGGAGGACACGACGGCGCAGCCGCACGGCAGGCACCGCCGGGAGCCGCACCACGGCACCGCGGCCTGACGCCGGCACCAGCACGGAAGAAGGGGCTGCCCGGGGGTCGATCCTCCCGCGGCGGCCCCTTCGGCGTACGCGGGTGACCGGCGCCCGCCGCACCGCCCGGCCGGTCAGTCCTTCTTGAGGGCCAGTATCTCGGCGGCCGCGAAGGTCTCGTTCGGGGGACGGTCGGCGTAGTAGGGCGTGAGCAGGCCGTCCAGTTCCTCGTACGAGAACATGTCCTTCGCGGTGTCGAACTTGGCGGCCACTCTGGGCCGTTCCACGACCGCGACCATGCCGCCGTGGACGACCAGCAGCTGGCCGTTGACGCGCGCGGCGGCGGGTGAGGCGAGGTAGCCGACGAGCGGCGCGACATGGGCCGGGGAGAGTGGGTCGACGGCGTCCGGCCCGGCCTGCCCGTCGCTTCGCCCGGTCGCGGGGACGGCGGCGAAGACGTCCTCCGTCATCCGGGTGCGGGCGCGGGGGCAGATGGCGTTGCACGTCACTCCGTACTTGGCGAGGGCCAGCGCGGTGGAGGTGGTGAGGCCGACGATGCCGCCCTTGGCCGCCGCGTAGTTCGGCTGGCCGGCCGAGCCCGCCAGGAACGCCTCGGACGAGGTGTTGACGATCCGGCCGTGCACCGGGGCTCCGGCGGCCGCCTTGGAGCGTTCCCGCCAGTGGGCGGACGCGAAGTGTGTGGTGTTGAAGTGGCCCTTGAGGTGGACGCGTATCACGGCGTCCCACTCGCTCTCGGTCATCGAGAAGACCATCCGGTCGCGCAGGACGCCCGCGTTGTTGACGAGGATGTCGAGCTGTCCGTAGGTGCTGACGGCCAGACCGACGAGGGCGCGTGCCGCGGTGTGGTCGGCCACGTCGCCGAGGTGGGTGACCGCACGGCCGCCCGCGGCGCGGATCTCCTCGGCGACCTGGTCGGCGGCCTCGGCCGATCCGTCGCCGTACTCGTTGACGACGACGGCCGCGCCCAGCCGGGCCAGTTCGAGCGCCTCCGCGCGGCCGAGGCCCCGGCCGCCGCCGGTGACGACGGCGGAGAGACCCTCCAGGGGGTGTGACATCAAGAAGTCCTCTCAGATCTCGATGCAGGTGCGCAGCGCCTCGCCGGTCCGCATCTGGGCCAGCGCGTCGTTGATCTCGGCGAGCTGCACCCGGTGGGTGATCAGGCCCGACAGGTCGATCCGGCCGGCCCGCCAGAGCGCGATGGCCCGCTCGTAGGAGCGCAGGACGTCGCCGCCCCCGTACATCGACGGCAGGATGCGCTTCTCGTCGAAGAAGAGCTCGAACATGTTGAGCTGGAGGAAGTCGTCCATGGCGCCCGCGCCGACGATGCAGAGCGTGCCGCCGCGGCGGGTGGTCTCGTAGGCGGTGCGGGCGGTGGCGGACTTGCCGACGACCTCGAAGACGTAGTCGAAGCCCTCACCGGCCGTGACGCGCTGCTTGGCGTCGCCCAGCGCGTCGGGTGCGACGGCCTCGGTGGCGCCGAACCGCAGCGCGGCCTCGCGGCGGGAGGCGACGGGGTCGACCGCCACTATCTCGGCCGCTCCCTGGAGCCTGGCGCCCTGGACGGCCGAGATCCCGACGCCGCCGCAGCCGATGACGGCGACCGAGGAACCGGCCTCCACCCGTGCGGTGTTGACGGCGGCGCCGAGCCCCGTGGTCACGCCGCAGCCGATGAGCGCGGCGATGTCGAAGGGCACGTCGTCCGGGACGGGGACGGCGCAGCCCGCATCGACGACGACCTCCTCGGTGAAGGTGCCGGTGCCGGCGAAGCCGAAGACGTCTCCGCCGGGGCGGCGGAAGTTGGGGGTGCCGGCGTTCATGAAGCCGGCGAGGCACAGCTGGGTCTGGCCGCGTTTGCAGGAGGGGCAGGCGCCGCAGGCGGGCAGCCAGCACAGCAGTACCCGGTCGCCCTGCCGGAGCGTGGTGACGCCGTCGCCCACGTCGAGGATCTCGCCGGCGCCCTCGTGGCCGGGGACGAAGGGCGCGGGCTGGGGCAGTACGCCGTTCATCGCGGAGATGTCGGAGTGGCACAGCCCGGTCGCCCGGACCCGGATCCTGACCTTGCCGGGGCCGAAGCCCACCGCCTCGACGTCGTCGAGGACTTCGAGCTTGTCCTGGCCGGTCTCGTGGAGTACGGCTGCGCGCATGATGCGCCTCCCTCAGGTGATGTCGACGGTGGTGTCGGCCAGTACGGGTGCGTCGCTCCGGTCGGCGGCCGTCACGGACACCTGGATCCGTTCGGCGGACCGGCGCCACATGCGCACCAGCAGGGTCTCTCCCGGGTAGGCGACCCCGGCGAAGCGGGTGGCGTACGCGCGGACTCGGGCCACGTCGCCGTCGAGCAGGGTGTCGGCGACGGCCTTCAGGGTCATGCCGTAGGTGCACAGGCCGTGCAGGATCGGCCGGTCGAAGCCGGCGAGCTTGGCGAACTCGGGGTCGGCGTGCAGTGGGTTCCAGTCGCCGGAGAGGCGGTAGAGCAGCGCCTGGTCCTCGCGGACCGGGAGCGCCACGGTCCGGTCCGGCTCGCGGTCGGGCAGGTCGAGGCGGACGGACGGGCCGCGTTCGCCGCCGAAGCCGCCTTCGCCGCGTACGAAGAGCTGGGCGTCGCTGGTCCACAGCGGCCCGTCGTCGCCGGTGGCCTCGGTGCGCAGGACGACGACGGCGGCCTTGCCCTTGTCGTACACGGCGGCGACGCGCGAGGTGGAGACGGCCCGGCCCGCGACGGGGATCGGACGGTGCAGGGTGATCGTCTGTCCGCCGTGCAGGACGGCGGCGAGGTCGATGTCGATGCCGGGCGCGCCGAGGCCGCCGAGGACGCTCACGCCGGCGCCCGCGACCGTGGCGAAGCTGGGCAGTACGTGCAGCCGGGACTCCAGGGTGTAGCGCAGCTCGTCGGGGTCGGTCGCCGGTGTGCCGGCGCCGAGGCCGAGGTGGTAGAGCAGGACGTCCTTGTGCTCCCAGCGGATCTCGGCGGAGCGGGGCTCCGCGGCGAGTGCCTGGCCGGCGTCAATGGGCATGGGGCTGCTGCTCCTCGATCGGTCCGGGAGAAGGAAGACCTCGGTGCGGCCGTCCGCACCGTCGGTCGCACCGAGGCCGTCATGGGTGGCCCGTGAGCTCGTTCCCGGAAGTCGTTCTAGAACGCGTTCTAGGGCCGGTGGCCCTCCTGTATAACGCAGCTCCCGGCACTTGGGAAGGCTCCTGACGTTGTGTCAGTTCGTTGGTGCACCTTGTGGCGTAGGCTCGGAGGACGATCAGGGGGAGGGGACGCGGTGGACGGCGGGTTCGTGCCGGCGGAGCGCTTCGAGGAGCACCGCTCGCATCTGCGAGCGGTGGCCTACCGGATGCTCGGATCACTGTCCGAGGCGGAGGACGCCGTCCAGGAGACCTGGCTGCGGCTGAGCCGGTCGGACACGAGCGAGGTGCGGAACCTGGGCGGCTGGCTGACCACGGTCACCGGCCGGATCTGCCTGAACATGCTGCGCTCGCGCACCACCCGGCGCGAGGAGCCGCTGGAGGACCGGGTGCGGCTGCCCGATCCGGTCATCAGCGGCCCCGACCGGCTCGATCCCGAGCACGAGGCACTGCTGGCCGACTCGGTCGGCCTGGCGCTGTTCGTGGTACTGGACACGCTGGGGCCGGCCGAGCGGCTCGCGTTCGTCCTGCACGACCTGTTCGCCGTGCCGTTCGACGAGATCGCGCCGCTCGTCGACCGTACGCCTGCCGCGACGCGCCAGCTGGCCAGCCGGGCCCGCCGTCGGGTGCAGAAAGCCGCCCCGGCGCCCGACGCCGATGTGACCGCCCAGCGGAAGGTCGTCGACGCCTTTCTGGCGGCCGCTCGCGGCGGGGACTTCGACGCGCTCGTCGCGGTCCTCGACCCGGACATCGTGGCCCGTTCCGACGGCGGCGCGCTGCGCCCCGGAGTGCTCCGGCGCGGGGCGGCGGCGGTGGCGAGCCAGGCCATCATGTTCGCGCGATTCGCCGAGGCGGCCCGGCCCGCGCTGGTCAACGGGGTCGCCGGGATCGTCGCGACGGCCGGGGGCCGGCCGCTGTCGGTCATGGCGTTCACGGTCCGGGGCGACCGGGTGGTCGCCCTGGACATCCTCAACGACCCGGAGCGCCTCGCCCGGCTCGACCTCTCGGCCCTGGAGCTCTGACGAGCGCGCGGCTCACGCCTCCGACCGGCGCGGCAGCCACAGCAGCATCAGCACCGCGGCGGCCAGCAGGATGCCCACGCCCGCCCGGAACGCCAGCGCGTACCCGGCGGTGAGCGCCTGAGCGTCCGTGCCGCCCGCGGTGCGCGCCGCGGCGACCGTCGACAGCACGGCCAGACCGAGCGCGCCGCCCATCGTCCGGGAGGTGTTGACCAGGCCGGAGACGAGCCCGGCGTCGCCGGGCGCGGCGCCGGAGGTGGCGAGCGAGGCGAGCGGCGGGAGGGACAGCCCGAGGCCGGTCATCATCAGGACGCCGGGTCCGAGGATGACGGTGGTGTACGCGCCGTGGGCCTCCATCAGGGACTGCCAGCCGAAGCCGGTGGCGGCGACCAGGGCGCCGATGACGGCGAGGTTGCGCGCACCGGCCCGGGGCATCAGCCGGGGCGCCAGCTTCGAGCCGACGATGACGCTGACGGAGCTCGGCACGAGGGCCAGGCCGGCCTCCAGGGGCGTGTAGCCGAGCACGTTCTGTGCGTACACGGTCATGAAGAACCACGTGGCGAAGGACGCCGAGCCGATCACGAGCATGGCGACGTTGGCCGCGGAGACGGCCCGCGACCTGAAGACCTTCAGCGGCATGAGCGGCGCGCGGGTGCGGGCCTCCACCGCGACGAACGCGGCGAGCAGCACCAGTCCGGCGAGCAGCGGCAGCAGCGTGGCGGACGCGGCCCAGCCGGCCTGCTCCGTCTGCACGATGCCGTAGGCGACGGCCGCGAGGCCGGCGGTGACGAGCACCGCGCCGGGCAGGTCGAGCCGGCGACCGGCCTCGCCGCGGCTCTCGCGGATCCACAGCGCGGCGCCGATCAGCACGAGGACGCCGACCGGCACGTTGATCAGCAGGACCCAGCGCCAGGAGAGCAGATCGGTGAGCACGCCGCCGACGAGCCCGCCGGCCGCGCCGCCGCCCGCGCCGACCGCCGACCAGGTGCCTATCGCCCGGGTCCGCGCGGGACCGGCCGGCACGGCGCCGGTGACGATGGTGAGCGTCGCGGGCGCGAGGACCGCCGCGCCGAGCCCCTGCGCCGCGCGGGCGGCGATCAGCTGCCAGCCCTCCTGGGCGAGGCCGCCCGCGACCGAGGCGACCGTGAAGAGGCCGAGCCCGACGAGGAACATCCGCTTGCGGCCGAAGAGGTCCGCGGCCCGCCCTCCGAGCAGCATGAACCCGGCGAAGGCGATCGAGTAGGCGTTGAGCACCCACTGCAGTCCGAGGGCCGACAGACCGAGGTCGGCGCGCATGGAGGGGAGCGCCACATTGACGACGGAGACGTCGAGGACGACCAGGAACTGGCCGGCGCAGGCTGCGAGGAGCACCGCCCAGGTACGGACGGGTCGTGTCATGTCGGTGGACAGGGCGGCGGGTTCGGTCCTGGAGCGGGGCATGGCTGTCATGGTCGCAGCTGCCCTCTGGTCCGTACATCCGGCTATCGGCGTACGCCCTGCGACGGGAGGCCCCGGCAAGACGCCCTAGGACTTTCGCAGGAGGGTGACGACCGCGGCGCCGCCCAGTCCGATGTTGTGCGCGAGCCCGGTCCCGGCCCCCGCGACCTGCCGGGCGCCCGCCTCGCCGCGCAGTTGCCGGACGATCTCGGCGGCCTGGGCGAGTCCGGTGGCGCCCAGCGGGTGGCCCTTGGAGATGAGCCCTCCGGAGGGGTTCACCACCCAGCGGCCGCCGTAGGTGGTGGCGCCGGACTCGACGAGCTTGCCCGACGCGCCCTCGGGGCACATGCCGAGCGCCTCGTAGGTGAGCAGCTCGTTGATGGAGAAGCAGTCGTGCAGCTCGATGACGTCGACGTCCTCGATACCGATTCCGGAGGCCTCGTACACCCGGCGGGCGGCGGCGCGGGTCATGGGGGCGCCGACGGCGTCGATGCAGGAGCCGGAGGAGAAGGAGGCCTCGGTGTCGGTGGTCATGGCCTGGGCGGCGATCTCGACGGCCCGGTCGCGCAGCCCGTGCTCGGCGGCGAACCGTTCGGAGACGACGAGGGCGGCGGCCGCGCCGTCGGACGTCGGCGAGCACTGGAGCTTGGTCAGCGGCCGGTGGACGGTGCGGGCGGCGAGCACCTCGTCGACCGTGTGGACGTCCTGGAACTGGGCGTCCGGGTTGCCGGCGGAGTGCCGGTGGTTCTTGGCTCCGACGGCGGCGAGCTGGGCGGCCGTCGTGCCGTACCGGTCCATGTGTTCCCGGGCGGCGTTGCCGAAGATCTGGGCGGTGGGCGGGGTGGCCCCGAAGCCGTGGGCGGCGGCCATGACGGCGTAGTGCCGGGCGACGGGCGAGGCGCTGAAGTCTCCCGCGCCGGACTGCCCGCCGAGCGCGCCGCGGGTCATCTTCTCGAAGCCGAGGGCGAGGACGCAGTCGCTGATGCCGCCCTCGACGAACTGGCGGGCCATCATCAGCGCGGTGGCGCCGGTGGCGCAGTTGTTGCTGACGTTGTAGACGGGCACGCCGGTCAGGCCGAGTTCGTAGACGGCGCGCTGCCCCGCGGTCGAGGCCTGGAAGCAGTACCCGACGGCGACCTGCTGCACCTTCTCGTACGGGATGCCCGCGTCGGCGAGCGCCCGGGTGCCGGCCTCGCGGGCCATGTCCCAGTACTGCCAGTCGCGGGTCTCGGGCTTCTCGAACCTGGTCGTGCCGACTCCGGCGACATAGCTCTTCACAGGAACACTCCCTCGGTCGGACGGCCGGTCGGTCCCGGCCGGGCAGACTAGAACACGTTCCATTCGGAGGGAAGGGCCGTCGCGGGCGGGATACGGGCGGGGTGCGGGGCGCCCGCGGCCCCGCCGGACGCGTACGGCAGCATGGACGGCCTACGCCACCGCCCGACCAGGAGGAACCGCCCATGGCCGCCGAAGCCGCCGTCACGCCGGCACCCGCGACGCCCGCGCCGGAGACGCTCGCCGCCTTCGAGGCCGCCAAGGGCTTCATGCCCGTACGCGAGGGCCTGGCCCTCTACGCGGCGGCCGTCGACGCCGGACGGCTCGGACTGCCCCTCCTGGAGGTCGGCACGTACTGCGGCCGCTCGACGATCCTCCTCGCGGACGCGGCCCGGCGGGCCGGCACGGTGGCCGTGACGGTCGACCACCACCGCGGCAGCGAGGAGCAGCAGCCGGGGTGGGAGTACCACGACCCGGCGGTGGTGGACCCGGAGGTCGGCGCGATGGACACCCTGCCGACGTTCCGCCGCACGCTGCACCGGGCCGGCCTGGAGGACCACGTGATCGCGGTCGTCGGCCGCTCCCCGCAAGTGGCGCGGGTCTGGGCGGGCGAGGTGGGCCTGGTCTTCGTCGACGGCGGCCACACCGACGAGCACGCGACCGCCGACTACGAGGGCTGGGCCCCGCGCGTCGCCGAGGGCGGCCTGCTGGTCATCCACGACGTGTTCCCGGAGCCGGAGGACGAGTTCACCGGCCAGGCCCCCTACCGGATCTATCTGCGGGCACTGGGGTCGGGCGCCTTCACCGAGGTCTCCGCGACGGACTCCCTGCGTGTCCTGCGCCGCACCGGCACGGGTATCTGACGACGGCGTTCTAGCATCGCCCCCGTGCACGACGACGAGAGCCCCTCCCCCGCCCCGCGCCGGTCCGGCCGCCCCAAGGCCTTCCTCACCGCCGCCGTCCTCGGAACCGCCGCGCTGGCCGGATGGCTGGCCTGGGCGACGCAGGGCGGGCCGGCCCAGAGCGCGCCCAAGGCGCAGCACCCGCCCCTGCCCGCGCCGAGCGGGGCACCGGCCGGCAGCGCGCCCGGCGCCACCCCCGGCGGGACACCGCCGCTCACGGGAAAGGTCGTGGTCGTCGACCCGGGCCACAATCCAGGCAATTTCGATCACGCACGAGAAATCGGCGAGTCCGTCGACATCGGGACGAACAAGAAGGAATGTGACACCACCGGCACGTCCACCCATGCCGGTTACACCGAAGCCGCATTCACCCTGGATGTTTCACACCGTCTTCGCACTCTGCTCCAGAAGCAGGGCGCAAGGGTGGAATTCACCCATGACGCGGACCGGCCTTTCGGTCCATGCGTGGACGAACGCGCCCGGATCGGCAACAAAGCCCAGGCCGACGCCGTTGTCTCCCTCCACGCCGACGGCTCCGCCTCGGGCCACCGCGGCTTCCATGTGATCCTTCCCGCCCTGGTCAAAGCGGGTGGAGCCGACACGACGAAGATCGTCGGCCCCTCCCGCGGACTCGGCGAGAACATCGCGCGCGCCTTCGCCCGGGCCACCGGGAGCGCCCCCGCCAACTACCTCGGTGGCGGTACCGGGTTGGACGTGCGCAAAGATCTCGGTGGACTGAATCTGTCGACCGTACCCAAGGTGTTCGTCGAATGCGGCAATATGCGTGACTCGAAGGACGCCGCTTCTCTGACCGATCCGGCCTGGCGTCAGAGAGCGGCGCAGGGAATCGCGGACGGCATCAGTACCTACCTGCAGGGGTAGATCGAGCGGACGATAGCCTGCCGGGGTCCGGGGGGGCTGTGTCCCCGGGCACGTGCACATCCGTACGATGGGGCCGGCCACCCCCGTGCTTCGCGCCACCCCGAGACGAACCGACGAAGGACTCTTACACGTGAACATCCGCTCCCTCACTCGAGGCGATGGCGTGGTGATCGGAGCAGCGGTGGTGCTGTTCATCGCCTCGTTCCTGGCCCTGTCCAGCTTCGACTGCCCCAGCGGCGTCGACTGCTCGAACTTCGACCGTGCGAACGCCTGGGACAGCCTGGGCCTTCTGATGAGCATGTTCCTCTCCGGTGTCATCGGCGCGGTCCTCATCGTCGTCGGCCGTGGCATGCCGGGGCGCAAGATCGCCGGTATCGACCTCGGCCAGTTCGGCGTCGCCTTCTGCATCTTCGCGCTGTGGACCGCCTTCTGGACCATCATCGACATGGACCAGGACGCGGGCGCGGGCATGATCCTGGGCCTCCTCTCGACGATCGCCCTCGCCGCGGGCGCCGTCGCCTCGCCGCTCGTCCCCGCGCTCAAGGCCCCGCTCATGGGCGCCCCGAGCCCGCAGGCCCCGCAGCCGTACGGCGCCCAGCCGCCGGCCGGTTACGGCTACCCGGGCGCGCAGCAGCCCTCGTTCGGCGGCCAGCCGCAGGGCGGCTACGGCTACCCGGGTGGCCAGCCCGGTCACCAGCAGCCGGCGCCGGGGCAGCCGACGCCGCAGGACCAGCCGGCTCCGGCCGCCCAGCAGGCGGCTCCCGCCGGGGACTTCGCGCCGTTCTGGTTCGCCGTGCCGGTGGCCCGTCCGCTGTACGGCGAGGACGGCTCCCCGACTCCGATCGCCGAACTCGCGCCCGGCACCTGGTACCTCGCGGTCGAGCAGCGCGGCCAGAGTCTGGTCGCCCAGACGCAGGACGGCCGCCGTGGTGTCCTGCAGGACACCACGGGCATCCAGCGCGGATAAGCACCTCCACGCTCCACGACGGCCCCTCGCCCTTCCGGGCGGGGGGCCGTTGGCGTACAGTCCCCAGCGAGAACTGACGCTTCGTCAGGACGGTGGTGGTATGCGGCTCGGACTCGCACTGGGGTACTGGGGCCGCGGTCCGGACCCCGCGCACCTGGAGCTGGCCCGGGAGGCCGAGCGCCTCGGCTACGACTCGGTGTGGACCGCGGAGGCGTGGGGCTCCGACGCGTTCACCCCGCTCACCTGGATCGCCGCGCACACCTCGCGGATCCGGCTGGGCACGGCCGTGGCGCAGATGGCGGCCCGCTCGCCGACGGCCACCGCGATGCACGCGCTGACCCTGGATCACCTCTCCGGCGGGCGGATGAGGCTGGGGCTCGGTCTGTCCGGGCCGCAGGTCGTGGAGGGCTGGTACGGCCGTCCGTTCCCGCGCTCACCGCTGACCGCGACACGCGAGTACGTCGACGTGGTCCGCCAGGTCCTGCGCCGCGAGGCTCCCGTGACGCTGGACGGGCGGTTCCACCCGCATCCGTACGCCGGTGAGGACGCCACCGGACTCGGGAAGCCGCTCCGGCCGATCACCCACCCGCTGCGGCCGGACCTGCCCGTCCTGCTCGGCGCCGAGGGACCGAAGAACATCGCCCAGACGACCCGGATCGCCGACGGCTGGCTGCCGCTGTACTGGTCTCCCCTGCGCACCGACGTGTACGCGGCGTCGCTCACCGACGTGCCGAAAGGTTTCCTGGTGGCCCCGATGGCCCGGGCGCGGGTCTGCGACGACGTCGCCGAGGGGCTGCTGCCGGTCAAGGCCATGCTCGGTTTCTACATCGGGGGCATGGGCCACACGGCCCGCAATTTCCACGCCGATCTGATGGCCCGGATGGGCTTCGAAGAGGAAGCCCGCCGCATCCAGGGGCTGTTCGCCGAGGGCCGCCGCGAGGAGGCGGTGCTGGCCGTCCCGGACGCCTTCGCGGACGAGATCTCCCTGATCGGCCCGCGTGAGCGGATCGCCGAGCGGCTCCGGCTGTGGCGCGCGGGCCCGGTCACCGACCTGCTGGTGACCGCGCCGGACCCGCACACCCTGCGGGTGCTGGCGGAGCTCAACTCCTAGGGCGCGTTGCGAAAGTGGCGTCGTCCGCCCGGAGGGCGGGGCCCCGGCCGGACGGGACTTTCGAAACACGCCCTGGGCGACGGCCGCGCGTTTGGGCGCCGCCGCAGCGGCAACCCGTCGTACATGTCTCCCCGTCACCGGAACGGAAAGCTGCAGGCGGCGGTCGCGGTCGCGGTCGTCGCGGATGTCCTGGCCGCGATCCTGGGCCTCTGGATCCTGATGTACCTGCTGGAGGCCAACCGGGCCAACGACCTGGTCCACGCCGTCCAGGAAGCGGCCCGCTGGCTGGCCGGCTGGTCCCACGACCTGTTCACCTTCGACGCGGCCTGGCTGCGCGTGGTGGCCGGCTACGGCCTCGCCGCCGTGGTGTACCTCTTCGTCGGCCACACGGTCGCCAGCCGCCTGCGCCGGCACTGACACCGGGCGGCCGCACCCGGGCAACGCCCGGGGGCGTGTTTCGAAAGTGGCGTCGTCCGCCCCGAGGGCGGGGCCGGGGCGTCTGGTGCGTGCCAGGCGTTCCCGGCCGGACGGGCCTTTCGAAACGCGCCCTAGACGCAGCAGTCGGGCTCCAGGCCCCGCGGCAGGCGCTCGCCGCCGAAGACGGCGGTGGTCGCCTCGTCCCCGCCGAGGGCGGCCACCGCGAGCAGCAGTGAGCCGGCCGTCCAGGTGGTGAGCTCCTCGGGCCAGACGGCCGGGTTGTCGCCCTCGAAGACGTAACCCGTCCAGTACATGCCGTTCTCGGCCCGAAGGTGGCCGATGGACTGGAGGATCTCCAGCGCCCGGTCGGACTCGCCCATGGCCCACAGGGTCAGGGCGAGTTCGCAGCTCTCGCCCCCGGTCACCCAGGGGTTCGGCAGGACGCAGCGCACGCCGAGGCCGGGGACCACGAAGTCGTCCCAGGCGCTTTCGATGCGCTCCTTGGCGGCCGTGCCGGTGACGGCGCCGCCGAGGACCGGGTAGTACCAGTCCATGGAGTAGCGGTTCTTGTCGAGGAAGCGCTCGGGGTGGCTGCGGATGGCGTGGCCGAGGGCGCCGGTCGCGAGTTCCCAGTCGGGCTGGGGCTCCTCGCGCTCCTCGGCGATGGCGAGGGCGCAGCGCAGTGCCTGGTGGATCGACGAGGACCCGGTCAGGAGGGCGTCGGCGACGGGGGTGCCGTCCGCCTCGCGCTTCCAGCCGATCTGCCCGCCGGGCTGCTGGAGCCGGAGCACGAACTCGATCGCGGCGTAGACGGTGGGCCACATGCGGTCGAGGAAGGTGTCGTCGCCGGTGGCGAGATAGTGGTGCCAGACCCCGACCGCCACGTAGGCGCAGAAGTTGGTCTCGCGGCCGGCGTCCGTGACGCGGTCCGGGTCGCCGTCGTGGTAGGCGGCGTACCAGGAGCCGTCGTCGTTCTGGTGCCGGGCCAGCCACTCGTAGGCGCGGGCGGCCGCGGTGTGTTCGCCGGCGACGTCCAGGGCCATGGCGGCCTCGGTGTGGTCCCACGGGTCGAGGTGGTGCCCGCGGAACCACGGGACGGCACCGTCCTCGCGCTGGACGGCGAGGATGCCGGCGACGGTCCGGGCGGCCTGTTCGGCGGTGAGGACCCCGGGCAGGACGAGGTGCTCGGTGCGTTCCGGGGAGGTCACTTGGCGGCCGTCGCGGGAAGGTGCGGCTTGGTCGCGTACGCCACGAAGCTCTTGCCCATGACCGGGTTGAGCGCCTGCTCGGCGAGGCGGGTGGCCAGCGGCTTCTTCATGATGTCCCAGACCAGCAGCTTGTGGTAGGCGCGGACGGGGAGCGCCTTGTCGTTGTCGACGCCGAACGCGCACTTCAGCCACCAGTAGGGCGAGTGCAGCGCGTGCGCGTGATGGGTGCCGTAGGGCTTGAGACCGGCCTCGCGGATCTTCGCCAGCAGTTCGTCGGCCTTGTAGATGCGGATGTGGCCGCCCTCGACCTCGTGGTAGGCGTCGGAGAGCGCCCAGCAGACCTTCTCGGGGCCGTAGCGGGGGACGGTGACGGCGATGCGGCCGCCGGGCCGGAGGACGCGGACCATCTCGGCGAGGACGCCCTTGTCGTCCGGGATGTGCTCCATGACCTCGGAGATGATCACGACGTCGAACGACTCGTCCGGGAAGGGCAGGTTGAGGGCGTCGCCCTCCATCGCGGTGGCGGTGGCGCCGGCCGGGGCCTCGCCGGCCTCCTTCATGGCCGCGAACCATTTGGCGACCTCGCGGATCTCCTCGCCGTTCCGGTCGAGGGCCACGACCTGCGCACCGCGCCGGTAGCACTCGAAGGCGTGCCGTCCGGCGCCGCAGCCCAGGTCGAGCACGCGGTCGCCGGGGGCGAGCGGGAAGCGGGTGAAGTCGACGGTCAGCACGAGGGCCTGCCTTCGTGATCGGAGGTACGGGTTCCGTGGGGCGTCACGGCGATGGTCACTTGCGGGCTCCGCGCCGGGTGATCGCCTCGCGGTACAGCTCGGCGGTGCCCTGGGCGGCCCGGGCCCAGGTGAACCGGTCCAGCACCCGGGCGCGGCCCGCCGCACCGAGGCGGGCACGCAGCTCCCGGTCGTCCAGCAGCCGGGCGAGGGCGGCCGAGAGGGCGCCCGCGTCGCCGGGCGGGACGGCCAGGCAGGTCTCGCCGTCGGGGCCGGCCACCTCGGGGATCGCGCCGCCCGTGGTGGCGACCAGCGGGGTCCCCGTGGCCATCGCCTCGGCGGCGGGCAGGGAGAACCCCTCGTACAGGGAGGGCACGCAGGCGACCTGGGCGCTGCGGACCAGGTCGACGAGTTCGGCGTCGCTGATGCCCTTGACGAACCGGACGGCGCCGTCGAGGCCGTACCGCTCGATGGCCCGGGCGACCGGCCCGTCCTCGGCACGCTTGCCGACGACCACCAGGTGCGCGGCCGGGTTCTCGGTGCGCAGCTTCGCGAGGGCTTCGACCAGGTGGACGAGGCCCTTGAGCGGGACGTCGGCGCTGGAGGTGGTGACGATCCGGCCGGGCACCTCGGCGACGGACGGGTCGGGCGACCACAGGTCGGTGTCGGCGCCGATGTGGACGACGCGGATGCGGTCGGGACGGACGCCGAGGTGGTCGACGATCTCCTGGCGGGAGGAGCCGGAGACGGTGAGCACGGAGGGCAGCCGGCGGGCGACGCGCTTCTGCATCCGGGTGAAGGCGTACCAGCGCTTCACGGAGGCACGGCGTTTCCAGTCCCGCGCGGCGTCCAGCTCCAGCTGCCGGTCGACGGTGATCGGGTGGTGGATGGTGGTGACGAGCGGGGCGCCGATGGCGCGGGGGCCGCCGAGCAGGCCGTAGCCGAGGGTCTGGTTGTCGTGGACGACGTCGAAGTCGCCCCGGCGGGCGGCCAGGTGGCGGCGGGCGCGCAGCGAGAACGTGAGCGGCTCGGGGAAGCCGCCGGTCCACATGGTGGCCACTTCGAGGGCGTCGACCCAGTCGCGGTACTCGTCGCGCTGGGGCGTGCGGAAGGGGTCCGGCTGGCGGTAGAGGTCGAGGCTCGGGAGCTCGGTGAGGCTGAGGCCCTTCAGGTCGTCGCCCTCGTCCAGGACCGGGTAGGGCTGGGAGCCGATCACCTCGACGGTGTGCCCGAGGCGGGCGAGCTCGCGGGACAGGTGCCGGACGTAGACGCCCTGGCCGCCGCAGAACGGGTTCCCCTTGTACGTGAGAAGGGCGATGCGCAGCGGGCTGTCACCGCTGCCTCCGGGCGCGGCGGCGGCCGCGGTGACACCGGCGCGGGGGCCTGCCTCTATGGCCTCAGCCGTCACTCGTGGCCCCCTTCTGGCCTGCGTTTCGCCGGAGCGTAACCGCTCGCGCTAATCTAGAACAAGTTTCAGACTTGATCGTTCGAGGAGCTTCGAATCTACCGGCAGGTAGCGCCGCTGTAAGAGTCGGAACAGGTGATTCACGCCACGGCTCGGGCCGCGGTGGGTGCCCGGCCGGACCCCACGCACCGGATACGCACGCACGGCATGGAACGGGACACATGACAGCGGAAGACAGACCGGCGTCGCCGCCCCTCACGGAGCGCCAGGAGGCCCGCCGCCGGCGCATCCTGCACGCCAGCGCCCAGCTGGCCAGCCGCGGTGGTTTCGAGGCGGTCCAGATGCGCGAGGTCGCCGAGGCGGCCGGGGTGGCCCTGGGCACGCTCTACCGGTACTTCCCGTCCAAGATCCACCTGCTGGTCGCCACCATGCAGGACCAGCTGCAGCACCTGCACACCACGCTGCGCAAGCGGCCCCCGGCCGGAGCCGGCGCGGCCGAGCGGGTCGCGGAGACGCTGATGCGGGCCTTCCGCGCCCTGCAACGGGAGCCGCACCTGGCGGACGCGATGGTGCGGGCGCTGACCTTCGCGGACCGCAGTGTGAGCCCCGAGGTCGACACGGTGTCGCGGCAGACGACGGCGATCATCCTCGACGCGATGGGACTGGAGCACCCGACCCCGGAGCAGCTCTCCGCCGTCCGGGTGATCGAGCACACCTGGCACTCGGCGCTGATCACCTGGCTGTCGGGCCGGGCGTCGATCGCCCAGGTGAAGATCGACATCGAGACGGTGTGCCGGCTGATCGACCTCACGGCCCCGGCCGGCGACCCGGCGCCCGCCGGGTCGGCGGCCCGGCCGGCGGTGGCCACCGCGCCCGCTCCCGCCCGGGGGCGCGGGCGCGGCTGACCGCCGGCTTACGCCTTGTTCTTCGCGAGGTCCTCGGCGAAGAGCTTCTCGCACTCCGGCCCGTTGTCCGTGGCCCCGAAGGAGACGCTCTTGAAGCCGGCCTGGCCGTGGTGGCTCGCCCTCAGCGTCCAGCCGCTCTTCTCCAGTGACGTGATGAGCGAACCGGCCTGCTCGAACGTGCGCGACTCCTGCCAGCCGCCCTTGGCGAGGGCCGCGACGGTGTCGTCGTAGGACTTCTTCGAGTCGGTGATCTTCTTGCTGTCCGCGAACCAGGAAACCATGCAGGGCTTGAGGGCCGGCGGCACCGTGTCGTCGGGCTTCTCGGTGAGTCCGGCCGCCGTCGCCGCGTCCGTGATCTCCTTGGCCACCGCGGCGGCGTCCAGGGTGCCGCCCGCCTCCGCGCCGCCGCCGGCCGGGGCCGGGGAGCCGGCCGAGGGCCGGTCGGCCCCCTTGCCCTCGTCCGATCCGCCCTCGCCGCCGCATCCCGCGACCAGCAGCGCCACACCGGCGGCCGCGGCCACCCTCCCCCAAGCTCTCGACTTCGCTCGAGCCGGAGCGACCCCCATCGACGTGCGCACGGAACTCCCGATCCTCAGTGCACGAGGGCCCGATGCCCCCGTGTTCCGGCGAAGAGTGTCGCACGCGGCTTCGCAACTGCTATTCCTCGGGCGGGAATACGGCTTCGCCGGTGTCCGTCAGCGTGATGAGGATGGCCTCGACGGGGCAGCTTTCGGCGGCGGCGAGGAGCTGTTCGCCGGCGTCGGTGTCGCCGGCCGTGGGGTGCGACTGGCGGGCGGTGTCCAGCCGGAAGCCGGCCGGGGCGTGGTTCACGCACATGCCCGAGCCGATGCACACGCCCCGGTCGACCTCGACGTGCCAGCGGTCGCCCATCACTCCTCCCCGTCGGCGGCGGGAAGGTGGATCATCTTGTGCTCCAGGAAGGCGCCGTACCCCTCGGGGCCGAACTCCCGCCCCATGCCGGAGTTCTTGTAACCGCCGAACGGCCCGAGCATGTCGAGGCTGAAGGTGTTGACGTTGAACGTGCCGGTGCGCACCCGCCGGGCGAAGTCGATGCCGCGCTCGGTGTCACCGGTCCACACGCTGCCGCTCAGGCCGTACTCGGAATCATTGGCGATGCCGAGCGCCTCACCCTCGTCGCCGTACGGCAGCAGGCAGACGACCGGGCCGAAGATCTCCTCGCGGGCGATGCGCATGCCGTTGTCGACGCCGCCGAAGAGGGTCGGTTCGACGTACCAGCCGCGCTCCAGGCCCGCCGGACGACCGCCGCCCGTAAGGACCTTGGCGCCCTCCTCCTGGCCGATGCGGATGTAGTCGAGGGAGCGGCGCCGCTGCCGCTCGGCGACCAGAGGGCCGACCTGGGTCGCCGGATCCAGCGGGTCGCCGACGACCAGCGCGCCGGCGGCCGCGGCGAACGCCTCGGCGATCTCGTCGTAGCGGGAGCGGGGGGCGAGGACGCGGGTCTGGGCCACACATGCCTGGCCGTTGTTCATCCAGGCGGCCGGCACGATCCCGGCGACGGCCGCCTCCAGGTCGGCGTCGGGCAGGATCACCGCGGCGGACTTGCCGCCGAGTTCCAGGGTGACGCGCGTGAGGTTGCGCGAGGCGACCTCCATGACGCGCTTGCCGGCCGCGACCGACCCGGTGAAGGAGACCTTGTCGACGCCCGGGTGCCCGACGAGGTACTCGCTGACCTCCCGGTCGGCGGGCAGGATCGACAGCACGCCCTCCGGCAGCCCGGCCTCCTGGACGATCTCGGCCAGGAGGTAGGAGTCGAGGGGCGATTCCGGCGACGGCTTGAGCACCGCCGTGCAGCCCGCCAGCAGCGCCGGGGCCAGCTTGGCGGCCGTCGTGAACTGCGGGACGTTCCACGGGATGACGGCCGCGACCACCCCGACCGGTTCGCGGCGCACCAGGATCGGCCCGAGGACCCCGGCCCGCCGCTCCTCGTACGGACAGGCGCGGGCGACCGTGATCGCGGCGTCCCACACCATCATCGCGCCGAGCGCCTGCGCGAGAACGCTCCAGGAGTACGGAGAGCCGTTCTGCGCGCTGATCGACCGGGCGATCTCCTCGTGACGCACGGCGATCGCGTCCTTGATGCGGGTCACGACGGCGATCCGCTCCTCAAGGGGCAGCCGTGGCCAGGGCCCTTCGTCGAACGCCCGCCGCGCGGCGGCCACCGCCCGGTCGACATCGGCCTCGGAGGCGTGCGGCACCCGGCCGATGACCTGCTCGGTGTGCGGCGAGACCACCTCGATCGTCGCGTCACCGAGGGGATCGGCCAACTCGCCGCCGATGAACAGTTTTCCGTGCTCGACCAGCTCGGTCATGGCGTCCATCCATTCCGGCGTCTGACGGTGTTTCAGAACTGATACCAGTTCTAGTTACACTTGGCCAGACTCAGGACCGAATGGGCCCCACCAGCGGGTTTCAGCCGCGATGGGTCCGTCGTCATGCCGCCTGGGCCGCTGTCATGCTGCCTGGGCCGTCTCCGGCCGTGAGCCGCTCCACCGACAGCCCGACGCCGTTACGACCCGCATACGCTCGAAGTGGTGGAGGGTCGACGCGTCACCCCGCTGTATCGACACGAGGACCGAGTATGCGCGTCGCCATTGACACCCGACCCGGTGGAGCCGCCCCCAACGAGGATGGGGTGGCCGGTACGCCGACTCTCGCCGTGGTCCTGGACGGACTCAGCACGGCGGGAGCCGAATGGAGCAGCCCCGCCAGAGTTGCGTAGGAGCGGTCCCAGGTCCATTCCGTCCGGACCCAGTGGCGGCCCTTCTCGCCCATCGCCCGGGCGAGTTCGGGGTTGCGGAGAAGTCTGGTCAGGCGGTCCGCCGTCGCCGCCACCGAGCGGCCGTCGACGACATGGCCGGTCTCGCCGTCGCGTACCGCGTCGGGGGCGCCGCCCGAGTCGCCCGCCAGGACGGGGAGTCCGGACGCGGCGGCCTCCAGGTAGACGATGCCCAAGCCCTCCACCTCCAGGCCGCGCCGTCGGGTGCGGCAGGGCATGGCGAAGGCGTCGGCGGCGGCGTAGAAGGCGGGAAGCGTGTGGTGGGGGTGGCCGCCCGCGAAGACACACGAGTCCAAGACGCCTTCGGCCAGAGCGAGTTGGCGCAGGGCGGGGGCGTAAGGGCCGTCACCGACCAGGAGGAGCATGGCGTCCGGGACCGCCCTGCGGATCCAGGGCAAGGCCCTGATCAAGGTGTCCTGGCCCTTGCGCGGGACCAGCCGGGCCGCGCACAGGATCACCGGGCGGCGGCCCAGGCCGTAGCGGGCCCGTACCGGACCGCCGTCGAGGAAGGGGTGGAAGGCCGTGGTGTCCACGCCGGGGACCAGACGTGCGGAGCGGGTCCCGGGAGCGAGGGCCGCCTCGATCGGCCGGCGGGTGCTCGCGCCCAGCCAGGTAAGGGCGTCGACATCCGTGCCGATGCGCCGCAGCAGGGCCCGGGCCCCGGGGGTGCGGGCCCACCACACCTCGTGGCCGTGCGTGGTGGCGACGGCGGTACGGATGTCCGTCGTCCGTCGCAGTCGGCCCGCCATCAGGCCGAGCGGCGCCGCCGCGCCGAACCACACCCGGTCGCAGCCGTACCGCCGGGCCACGGATGCGGCGTGCGCGGTGGCCCGGGGGGTGGGCAGGAGGGTGCGCACCCGGTGGCGGATCACCGGGTAGGGAAATGACTCGTCGGATGCCGACTCCGCCGTGGTGGGGCTCGGCGCCGAGGTGAAGACGACCACCTCGTCGGGCGGGAAACGGTCGGCCAGTTCACGGACGAAAGTCTCGATGCCGCCCTGCCTGGGCGGGAAGTCATTGGTGACGATCAGCGTGCGCGGGCGGGAGTTGTTCGTCATACGAGGGCCTTCTCCCCGCAAGGGGGGACAGGGGTGCCGCGCCGCGGCATCCGGTACGCCGGCGCCCCGAGCACCAGCGGATACACCAGATAGCCGAAGCGGGTCGCGGGCATCAGGGCCGTCGCCAGGCCCAGACCGAGCGCGAGCCGGGCGGCCGCCGCCCGTACCGTCCCCGGCGGCCGCACCACCAGCCACAGCGCGATCAGCAGCGCGCTCACCGCGAGGAGCGCGAGCGCGATCACCCTGCCGCCGGGGACGTGCGTCGCAAGCAGATGGCCGGGCAGCGGGCTCGCGGCCGGCGAGGTGGCGTCGGTGAGGCCCAGCGGGAAGGCGACGACGCTCCGGTAGAAGCCGGAGGGGTTGGCGAGGGCGAAGGGCAGCACCGCCGCCGTCGCGGTGGACAGGGCCACGGCCGCGTACCGCAGCGCGGGCCGACCGCCCCGGCGTGCCGCGATCAGCGCCAGCGCCACGGGCAGCGCGGGCCACGCCGTCCACTTGAGCGTGGCCGCGGCGCCGAGCACCAGCCCCGCCCGGCCCGGCCGCCCCTGCCCGGCGAGCACGACCCCGAGGCACATCAGGCCGACGACCGGAAGGTCGATCCCGCCCACCGCGAGGGGCAGCGCGACCAGAGGGCAGGCGAGCAGCCGGGCCCGGTACAGGCCGGCCGCGGCGAGGGCCGCCACGAAGGCGCCGCCCATCCACCAGCGCGCGTCCCCGGGCAGCACACCGAAGAGCGCCATCCCGGGCAGGTAGGGGTTGAAGTCGGCGACGGCCGTAGGGTCGGCGACGTACGGGCTGCCGGTCGTGAGCAGCAGGTGCCCCGACCGCTCGACGACCGTGACCTCCAGCTGCCCGAGCCCGGCCGTCACCAGCGAGACGAGCGGCACCACGACGGCACCCGCCACCGCGACCACGCGGGCGGCGGGGCGGGAGCTCGCACCGCACGCCAGGACCGCCGCAACCGTGTAGCACGCCCCCGCCACCACCCCCCACCACCGGTGCGGCCGCAGATCCGAGGCCATGGCGAGCCCCAGCGCGACGACCGCGCAGCCGGCCCACGCGTACCGCTCGTACCGCTCCTGACGTACGTACCGAATGCATCGCATGTACTGTTCAAAACTCTGCCGCATATCCATCGACGGTAGGAATCCGCAGGTCGCAGGGCGTCAACCGAGACTCCGGACCTGGGACTCAACCCGTGGCATGACATCCGGCCGCAGGCTCAACCCGTGCGGCGACGCGCGCACCGACGACGGCACGGACCATGGATGGATGCGTACGTGCCTTCAGCAGCGGTTCCGCTCATGGATCGCCGCGCCCGCCTACCCCTGGGTCACCGGCGGTGCCCTGACCGTCGGTGCCGTGGTGGAGCTGATCGCCTTTCCCGGATCCGTGACCACCACGATCGGGGTCCTCGTCTCCTCCGCCTCGCTGATGTGGCGGCGGGCGTTCCCGCCCCTCGCGGTGCTCACGGTCGCCGCGGGGCTGCTCGGCTTCGCCGGGGACGTCAATCTGTACGTCTCGATCACGGCGAGCGGGCTGATCGGCTGCTACACCCTGGGCCGCAACCGTGTACTGCACCCGGCGGTGACCGTCGCGGGCGCCGCACTCGGGGCCCTGTGCGTGAACCTGGTGCACATCAACACCTGGTCGCGGATGGACCTGCCGGTGCCCGCGCTCTGGGAGAAGGGCTCGCTCAGTCTGTTCACCGAGTCGTTCCTGCTGACCGTGGTCATCTTCGGGGCCGTGATGATGGGTGACGCGGTGCGTTCCCGTGAGGAGACCCGCAAGGAACGGGACCTGGCCCAGGCCCGGTTGATCGCCGTGGAGCGGCAGCACGCCGCCGAGGCCGAGCGGGCCGCCATCGCCCGTGAGCTGCACGACATCGTCTCGCACTCCGTTTCGATGATCGCCGTGCAGGCCGAGAGCGCCACGTACACCACCCCCGGACTCACCCCCGAGGCCCGCGACGGCTTCCAGCAGATCGCCGGCACCGCCCGCTCCTCCATGGCCGAACTGCGCCGCCTCCTCGGCGTCCTGCGCACCCCGACGGGCGATGCGGCCCAAACCGCCCCGCAGCCGACCCTCGACCATCTCGCCGAACTGGTCGAGCAGCACCGGGCGGTGGGCGGCGAGGCCGAATTGAGAGTCACCGGGGAGCGGGTGTCGCTGCCCGCCGCGTGGGAGCTGTCCGCCTACCGGATCACCCAGGAGGCGCTGACCAACGCGCGCAAGCACGCGCCCGGCGCCCGTACCGTGGTGGAGATCGGCTACGGCGCCGACCGGCTGCTCACGCTGCGCATCCACGACGACGGCCCCGGCCCGGGTTCCGGTCCAGGCTCCGGCGCGGGCCACGGCCTGACCGGGATGCGGGAGCGGGCGGCCCTGGTCGGCGGCCGGCTCAGCGCGGGCGCGGGCCCGGACGGAGGTTTCCTGGTGGAGGCGGAGCTTCCCTGGGGGACCGGGTAATCGGCGTGGAGAAGGAGTTGGATGTGATCAGAGCACTGGTCGCCGACGATCAGGCGGTCGTCCGCACCGGCTTTGTGAACCTCCTCAACACCCAGGAGGACATCGAGGTCGTCGGCGAGGCCGAGGACGGTGTGCAGGCGGTACGCATCGCCGCCGAGACCCGGCCCGATCTGGCGCTCCTCGACATCAGGATGCCGCACAAGAACGGCATCGAGGCGGCCCGCGAGATTCTGGCCGGGTCCGGGAGCACGACGAAGGTTCTGATGCTGACGACCTTCGGCCTCGACGAGTACGTGTACGACGCGCTCGCGGCCGGGGCGGGCGGCTTTCTGCTCAAGGACGCCACCTTTCCCGAGCTGCTGCACGCGGTGCGCGTGGTGGCGGCCGGGAACGCGCTGCTCTCGCCCGAGATCACCAAGCGGGTGATCGGCGAGTTCGTGCATGCGCGGGCTTCTCGGCTGCCGGTTCACTCCGTGGGGGAGCTCACGGCGCGTGAGGCGGAGGTGCTTACCCTGATCGCCCGGGGGCTGTCCAATGCGGAGATCGCGAGCCGGCTCACGATCACGGACCACACCGTGAAGACCCATATCAACCGGCTGTTCGCGAAGCTGGAACTGCGGGATCGGGCGCAGGCCGTGATTGCGGCCTATGAGTGGGGGCTGGTGCGCGTGGGAGGCAGGGCCGGCTGAGGGATTGTTTCCTCCCGGTCCACTGGGCCTCCACGGGGCACACGGCCCGCCGCCCCCGGCTCCACGGCTCTACCCGCACTCGCCGATTCGGGACCCGCGTCGGGCAAGAGCGAGTCCACCAGCCGCACCCTGGCTCTTGTCAAGCACATGAATGGAATGGACCCAGACTTCGGACTCTGATGCACATCACGCTCAGCCGACGGGACATGACACAGGGGCTGCCCTCCTCAGAGGTATCCATCGCCCAATCAGCACCCATCACCGCCGGCTCCCGTGATTGATCACGACCTCTGTCCCGAACGGCTGGGAAGACTGACGTGCGCTCAGCCAGGGTCGCCTTCCCGACCGTCGTCGATGTACTTCACGGTTCGCCGGCACACAACAGGGAGACATCGTGTTGCGCTGTCGTCATGAAATCGCCGTCGGCCTTGTGGCTGGTCTTGCGGCAATCACAGCTGTTTCCGCTTCGGTCCACGCCGTCGAAGACGGCGACAGCGCTACCGCCGCAGAAGCGCCGACGGGCATGGTCCAGGTCCAGACCGGTGGCGAGTGCGGGGGGACGCTCATCCACGCCAAGTGGGTGCTCACCGCAGCGCACTGCGTCCAGGGCAAAGTGACGAAGTCCTGGCAGGTCCGCACCGGAAATCTGGAACGAAACAAGGGCACGGCCCTGGCAGTGAAGGCCAAGCACATCCGGGCGGGGTACGACATCGCGCTGCTGGAGCTGAGCAGCGACGCCGCGCCCGCCCCGGTGTCCCTCGCCGGCACCGACCCGAAGGTCGGCGACACCGGTGACATATTCGGCTGGGGACTTGTCGGGGAGAAGCCCGACCATGTGTCGACCACGCTGAAGACCGCGAAGGTTCGGGTCACCAGGGTCGACCCGAACTGCAAGGACACGTGGGCCGGGAAGGACTCGGCCAACGGGCCGGCCATATGCACCACCAAGGTCACCGGCCAATTCAGGCGCGGGGACTCCGGTGGACCGCTGCTCCTCGATGGCAAGCAGGTCGGCGTGGTGTCCGCCGGATCGGGCGATTTCGGCAAGTACGCCAGCGTGGCCGACAGTCTGCCGTGGATCGAGCAGACCACCGGACTGCACTGGGAAAAGGACGGCCGAGTCGAGACCTGCACTGCTCCCGCCTGGGACAGGACCAGGCACTACGCGGCACAAGCCGTCGTCTCGCACAACGGCAGCAGGTGGGAGGCGCGGTGGTGGACCAGCCAGGAGCCCAGCACACCCCCGGCCGGCGCAGACCCTGGAGGGACCCACTGGAGGAACCTGGGTACCTGCTGACGGTCGCCGACCGGGTCGGCGCAGCGTGCGGATCGCTGAAGCGCTGAGTGCCTACGGACGTCCGCAGGCGGCCGGGCACGGCCGACAACGCGCTACGACCACCGCACCGGAGCAGGTCGTGGAGTACTCGGCAGGGCGGGACCCCACCCGGCCTGACGCTTCGTCAGTTTTCGTTATAGTGGGCAATGGCCGTACCGCCGCGGAGAGACGAGGTCCGCCCCATGACGCGCTCCACGACGCAGGTGACCGACCACGGCGGCGGCGTGCGCGGCATTCGGGTTCCCATCCCCGACAATCCGCTCGGGCACACGCTCGTCCATGTCGTCGACACCGACCGCGGCCCCGTGCTGGTGGACACCGGCTGGGACGACCCCACGTCGTGGTCCGTGCTCGTCGAGGGCCTCGCCGCGCTGGGCACCTCCGTCCACGACGTCCACGGCGTCGTCCTCACCCACCACCACCCCGACCACCACGGCCTGTCCGGCCGGGTGCGGGAGGCGTCCGGTGCCTGGATAGCCATGCACCCCGCCGACACCGCGGTCGTACGCCGCACCCGGGACGCCGAGCCCGGCGCCTGGATCGACTACCTCGTCCACAAACTCACGGCGGCCGGCGCCCCTGACGAGCACACCGCCCCGCTCCGGCGGGCAGGAGCGGGGCGGCGGGCCCGGGAACTGCCCCTGCCGCGGCCCGCCCTGCCCGACCGGGAGATCGTCCCCGGCGAGCTGCTCGACCTGCCGGGCCGCAGACTGCGCGCCGTCTGGACGCCCGGCCACACCCCCGGGCACGTCTGCCTGCATCTGGAGGAGGACCACCCGGCCCGCCGGACGGGCGGCTTCGGCCGGCTCTTCTCCGGTGACCACCTACTGCCCGGCATCACCCCGCACATCGGCCTGTACGAGGACCCCGACGACGCCACGGTCACGGACCCGCCCCCGAGTCCTCGGCCCCGCTCGAGCCGGGGGGACCCTCTCGGCGACTACCTCGACTCCCTGGAACGGGTCGGGCGGCTCGGCGTCGCCGAGGTGCTCCCCGCCCACCAGCACGCCTTCACCGACGCCACCGGGCGCGTGACCGAGCTGCTCGCCCACCACGAGGAGCGGCTCACCGGCCTCCTCGCGCTCCTGACCACGCCGCTCACCCCCTGGCAGCTGGCCGAGCGCATGGAGTGGAACCGGCCCTGGGGAGAGATACCGCCCGGCTCGCGGAACATCGCGGTGTCCGAGGCGGAGGCCCACCTGCGCCGGCTGGTCGAGCTGGGGCGCGCCGAGGCCGTGGCGGGCAGCTCCCCCGTGACCTACCTGGCTGTATGACCCACCGGTAGAGTGTGCGAGTCGTCATCACTCCCGTACGGGGGGAAGCCGGTGCAAATCCGGCGCTGACCCTTCCCCAGGCTCTCGGCTGCGCTCGAGCAGGGGAGACCCCAATCCGTAAGCCGCTGTCACCGGCGGTGAGCCGGACTGCCCCGTGCCGGACGTGACCGGCTCGTGCCACCGGGATCCGCCCGGTGGCCGGCACCGTCGAGGAATACGGAGCCGAGCCTGGTGCCTTCGCGTGCCGGTTCCGGCACGCAGGAGAGGCCACCCGTCATGACCACCGTCCGCAGGGGCGCCGCAGCGCTCGCCGCCACCGCCGTGCTCTTCACGGGCGGTGCCGGAGTCGCCCCCGCCGCCCACGCGGCTCCCTCGCCGAGCCCCGTGCCCGCGCTCCCGTCCGGCCTGTACGGCAAGAAGGATCCCACCTACGACGGCGTGTGGCGGCAGTCACTGGCGTTCATGGCCCAGCGGGTCTCCGGCGTCGAGCCGGCCGAGCAGTCGGTGGCCTGGCTGCTGGGGCAGCAGTGCGACAGCGGCGCCTTCGCCGCGTACCGCCCCGACCCGGCGAAGACCTGCGACGCGACCACGGTCCTGGACACCAACGCCACCGCCGTCGCCCTGCAGGCGCTGGCCGGGGTCGACCGGCCCGAGACGGAGGACGGCAAGCCCGATCCGGTCACCAAGGCCATGGGCGCGGCCGCGGCCTGGCTGAAGGGCGTCCAGAACAAGGACGGCGGCTGGAGCTACAACCCCGGCGGCCCGAGCGACGCCAACTCCACCTCGCTGGTCACCAGCGCCCTCGCCGCGACCGGCCACCAGCCCGGCGACGTGAAGTCGTCCGGGGGCCGGACCCCCTACGACGCGCTGCTCACGTTCGCGCTGACGTGCGACGCCGAGCCGGGCGGGGGCGCCTTCGCCTACCAGCCCGACAAGGCCGGCAAGCTCGTCGCCAACGACGACGCCACGGCCGCGGCCGTGCTCGCCGGGCTCGGCAAGGACCTGCAGACCCGGGGCGTCAAGCCCTACCAGAAGCCCACCTGCGAGACCCCGGCCAAGCCGACCGCCGAGCGGGCCGCCCGCAACGGCGCGGCCCACCTGGCCGGCGCCCTCGCGAAGACCGGCCACCTCGACCTGCCGCCCATGCCCGGCGCCGAGAACACCGCGCCCCAGCCCGACTTCGGCAACACGGCCGACGCCGTGGTCGCCCTCGGGGCCGCGGGGCACGGCGACAAGGCGGCCGGCGCGGTGGCCTGGCTGGAGAAGAACTCCGCCGCCTGGGCCAAGGAGGCCGGCCCCGCCGCGTACGCGCAGCTGATCCTCGCCGCCCACACGGTGGGGGCCGACGCCCGCGACTTCGGCGGCGCCGACCTCGTACGGCAGCTGAACGCGACCGGCCCCGCCCCCAAGTCGGCCCCCGACGCACCCGCGGGCGACGAGAAGAGGGAGAAGGAGGACGGCGGCGAGAAGAAGGACGTCAACGTCTGGCTGGTCGTGGGCATCTGCCTGGTCGCCGGCATGGGCATCGGCTTCCTGATCAGCGCCCGCAACCGCACCCGCGGCCTGTGACCCGCGCCCGGCCCCTCGCGCTCGTCCTGGCGCTGTGCGCCGCCCTGGCCCTGCTCGGCGCGGGGCCGGCCCGGGCCGCCGGCTACCGCTACTGGTCGTTCTGGGAGGGTGGCGACGACGGTACGTGGACGTACGCCACCCAGGGCCCGGCCACGGCCCGGCCCGCGGACGGCGAGGTCAACGGCTTCCGGTTCGCGGTCAGCGCCGACTCGAAGGACGCCGCGCAGCCGCGCCACGCCCCCGGCTTCCGGGCGATCTGCGGAGCCACGCCCGCCAAGGACGGCACCAAGCGGGTGGCGCTCGTGATCGACTTCGGCACGCCGGCCGACGCGCCGGAGGGTTCCGGGCCCCCGCCGGCCCAGCGGGTCGCCTGCGCACAGGTCCGCCCCGACGCGACGAGCGCGGAGGCCCTCGCCGCGGTGGCCGAGCCGCTGCGGTACAACAGCCAGGCCCTGCTGTGCGCGATCTCCGGCTATCCCAGGACCGGCTGCGGCGAACAGGTGTCGGCCGAGGAGACCACGGCCGAGCCCACCGGTAAGCCCAGTGGGGCGGCCGAGCCGCGCGCCGAGGGGGACGCGGGCGGCTCCGGTCCCGCCCTCGGTCTCCTCGCCGGCGGCGCCGCCGTGCTCGTTCTCGGGTCCGCCGCCGTGTGGCGGACCCGCCGCCGGCGCCGATGACGCTGCGCGCGCCCGAGGCGAACCGCTCCAACGCCGTCCACGCCGGCGCCTGGTGGCTGTGGGCGCTCGGCCTGGCCGCCGCCGCGTCCCGCACCACCAACCCGCTGCTCCTGGGACTGCTGGTCGGGGTCGCGGGGTACGTGGTGGCGGCCCGCCGCACCGACGCGCCCTGGGCCAGGTCCTACGGCGCTTTCGTCCGGCTCGGGCTCGCCGTCCTCGTCGTACGGCTGGTGTTCTCGGTCTTCCTCGGCTCCCCGATCCCCGGCTCGCGCGTGTTGTTCACGCTGCCCGAGGTGCCCCTGCCCGAGTGGGCGCAGGGTGTCCGGATCGGCGGCCGGGTCACGGCCGAGCAGCTGGTGTTCGCGCTGTACGACGGGGCGAAGCTGGCCACGCTGCTGATCTGCGTGGGCGCCGCGAACGCGCTCGCGAATCCGGCGCGGCTGCTGAAGTCGCTGCCGGGCGCGCTGTACGAGGCGGGGGTCGCGGTGGTCGTCGCCATGACCTTCGCGCCGAACATGGTGGCCGACGTGGTGCGGCTGCGGACGGCGCGGCGCTTGCGCGGGCGCCCTTCGGGCGGGGTGCGGGCGGTGCTGCAGATCGGGCTGCCCGTACTGGAGGGTGCCCTGGAGCGGTCGATCGCGGTCGCGGCGTCCATGGACGCGCGGGGCTACGGCCGCACGGCACGGGTCCCGGCGGCGGTGCGGCGCGTGACGGCGGTGCTGACGCTGGGCGGTCTGCTGGGGGTGTGCGTGGGCATGTACGGCCTGCTGACCGCCGAAGGCACCTCGTACGGCCTGCCGTTCGTCGCCGCCGGTCTGCTCGCCGCCGTCGCGGGCCTGCGCCTGGGCGGGCGCCGCTCGGTGCGCACCCGGTACCGGCCGGACCGCTGGGGGCCGCGGTCGTGGCTGGTCGCCGGGTCGGGGGCGGCGGTCGCCGCGCTGATGGTCGTGGCGGGCGTCCGTGACCCTGCCGCCCTGCACCCGGGCGTCGTGCCGCTGACGGCACCCACCCTGCCGCTGTGGCCCGCCCTGTCCGTTCTGCTGGGCCTGCTGCCCGCGTTCGTCGCCCCTGTTCCCAAGGAGTCCGCGTGATCCGGTTCGAGAACGTCTCGGTGACCTACGGCGACGCCGGTGGACCGACGCTGCGGAACGTCGATCTCACCGTCCCCGAGGGTGAACTGGTGCTGCTCGTCGGCCCGTCCGGGGTCGGCAAGTCGACCCTGCTGGGCGCCGTGTCGGGCCTGGTGCCGCACTTCACGGGCGGCACCCTGAGCGGCCGGGTCACCGTCGACGGCCGTGACACGCGCACGCACCGGCCGCGCGAGCTGGCCGATCTCGTGGGCACCGTCGGCCAGGACCCGCTCGCCCACTTCGTCACCGACACGGTGGAGGACGAGCTGGCGTACGGCATGGAGTCGTTGGGTCTGGCACCCGAGGTGATGCGGCGCCGCGTGGAGGAGACGCTGGACCTGCTCGGCCTCGCGGACCTGCGCGACCGGCCGATCGCCACCCTCTCGGGCGGCCAGCGGCAGCGGGTCGCGATCGGCTCGGTGCTCACCCCGCACCCGAGGGTCCTCGTCCTGGACGAGCCCACCTCGGCCCTCGACCCGGCCGCCGCCGAGGAGGTCCTGGCGGTCCTCCAGCGGCTGGTCCACGACCTGGGCACGACGGTCCTGATGGCCGAGCACCGCCTTGAGCGGGTGGTGCAGTACGCCGACCAGGTCGCCCTCCTGCCCGCCCCGGGCGCCCCGGTGGTCCTCGGTCCCCCGGCGGAGATCATGTCGCTCTCCCCGGTCCGTCCCCCGGTGGTCGCCCTCGGCCGCCTGGCCGGCTGGTCCCCCCTGCCTCTCACGGTCCGTGACGCCCGGCGCCGGGCGGCCCCCCTCCGGGATCGCCTCGCGGGCGTCACCCCGCCTCCCCCACCACCCCCGCCGGGCGCGACCCGGACCACCCCGGCCACCCCGGCCACCCCGGCCGCCTCGACCGCCTCGACCGCCTCGGACGGGCCGAAGGGCGCGCCGTCGGACGCGCGGGGACCGGTGCCGGGCGACACCGAAACCGCCGTGGCGCGGAGCCGGGGGCTGTGGGCGCGTCTGCGCGCGGTGGCGGGCGCGGGGCCGGCGGACCGCCGGTCCGCGCAGGCCGACGAAGCGGCGCCGACCGGCGAGGGGCCCGCGCCCGACGGCGGTGCCGCACGGCCGGGGCGGGCGGGAACACCGCTCGTCCGGCAGGCCGGGGCGCGCGCCGCCGCCGATGTGCGGGGGCTCTCCGTGCGGCGGGGCCGGGTGGAGGCGCTGCGCGGTGTGGACCTCTCGGTGGCGCCCGGCGAGACCGTCGCGCTCATGGGACGCAACGGCGCCGGCAAGTCGACCCTGCTCGGCGCGCTCGTCGGGATGGTCGAGCCCGCCTCCGGCAGCGTGGTCGTGGGTGGCCGGACGCCGCACCGCACCCCACCGCGGGAGCTGATCCGGGAGGTGGGGCTGGTCCCTCAGGAGCCGCGTGACCTGCTCTACGCGGACACGGTGGCCGCCGAGTGCGCCGCCGCGGACACCGACGCGGGTGCCGGGCCCGGGGCGTGCCGGGCCCTGGTCGCCGAGCTGCTGCCGGGTGTGGCGGACGGCACCCATCCGCGGGACCTGTCGGAGGGGCAGCGGCTGGCCCTCGCCCTGGCCGTGGTGCTGACCGGCCGGCCTTCCCTCCTTCTGCTGGACGAGCCGACCCGGGGCCTGGACTACGCCGCCAAGAGCCGGCTGGTCACCGTGCTGAAGGGCCTGGCCGCGGAGGGGCATGCCATCGTGATGGCCACGCACGACGTGGAGCTCGCGGCGGAGCTGGCGCACCGGGTGGTGATCCTCGCGGACGGCGAGGTCGTCGCCGACGGCCCGTCCGCCGAGGTCGTCATGTCGTCGCCGTCGTTCGCCCCGCAGGTGGCGAAGATCCTCGCCCCGCGGCCGTGGCTGACCGTCGCGCAGGTGGAGGCCGCGCTGTGAGCGCCCGGTCGGCGCGTCCGGTGCGCCTGGGTCCGCGTTCGGTGGCGGCCCTGGCGCTGATCACGGTGATCGGGGTGATGGCCTTCGGCTGGCCGCTGCTCGCGGACGGCTCGTCGGGGGTGGCGGACCATTCCCAGGACGCGCCGTGGTTGTTCGCCCTGCTGCTGCCGCTGCTGGTCGCGGTGGTCGTCGCGACGATCGCCGACAGCGGGATGGACGCCAAGGCGGTGGCGATGCTGGGTGTCCTCGCCGCGGTCGGGGCGGCGCTGCGCCCGCTCGGTGCGGGTACGGCCGGTCTGGAGCCGATGTTCTTCCTGATGGTGCTGAGCGGCCGGGTGCTGGGGCCGGGCTTCGGGTTCGTCCTGGGCGCGGTCACGATGTTCGCGTCCGCCCTGCTCACCGGAGGGGTGGGGCCGTGGATGCCGTTCCAGATGCTGTCGATGGGCTGGTTCACGATGGGAGCCGGTCTGCTGCCGGGGCCGGTGAGCCTGCGCGGCCGCGGCGAATTGCTGGCACTGGCGTTGTACGGGGCGCTGGCGGCGTTCGCGTACGGCACGGTCATGAACCTGCAGGGCTGGGTGACGCTCCAGGGCATGGCGAGCGGGATCTCCTTCCACCCGGGTGATCCGCTGCAGGAGAACCTGGTCCGGTTCCTGGCGTACTGCGCGGCGACGTCGCTGGGCTGGGACCTGGGCCGGGCCGCCCTCACCGTTGTGCTGGTGCTGACCATCGGATCAACGGTCCTGAAGGCCCTTCGGCGTGCGACTCGACGGGCCGCCTTCGAGGCGCAGGTCACATTCGAAGGCCCCCCAAGCACCCCAAAGGGCCCTCAAAGGGTGAGGTGACCCACAGGACCCAGGTCACACACGAAGGCGGGTAGTAGGCCTTCGGCGCGGTCCGACCACGTCCCTTCTTCCCGTCGCCACGTGCACTGATCGCCCCGCGGGCGGGCCCCGGCCTTCTCCCCGGCTCCGGATCTCTTTAGTACATGGGGGCGTTGCGGCGGCAGAACCGGCCTGGTTGTCTGGTGGACGTCGCCGGGCGCCGCTCGCATCGCAGCGCCTCTGGCAGCCGCCTCCCCCACCCCCTGGTGTGGTTCCGGCATGCCTCCGCCCGGTGACGCCCCATGTCCCCGACGTTAGGTCTGCTACGTGTTCCGCTCGCTCGCCAGCCGTTTCTCCGCCCGCCAGAAGTCCGTCGTCGCCGGTGCCGCCGTGCTGCTCGGTGCGACCGGTGCGGTGCTGGGTACGACGGCTCCCGCTTCGGCCGCGGGTTCCGCTCAGGACATCGCGAAGAAGATGGTCCCGGCGGGCCAGTACCAGTGCTTCAGCAACATCGTCGACCACGAGTCCGGCTGGGACCCGTCGGCCACGAACGCCTCGTCCGGCGCCTACGGCCTGGTCCAGGCCCTGCCCGCCTCGAAGATGGCGTCGGCCGGTTCCGACTGGAAGACCAACCCCGCCACCCAGATCGAGTGGGGTCTGGACTACATGAACGACCGCTACGGCAGCCCGTGCGGCGCCTGGGCCCACTGGCAGGCCAACGGCTGGTACTGATCCGGCCACAGCCCGCGAAGACGCGGGCGAGACGCAGACGAAAGGCCCCGGTGGAGCTCCACCGGGGCCTTCCCGTGCCTGGCGGGCCGCTCAGAGCCGCTCAGAGCCGCTCAGAGCCGCTCAGAGCCGCTCAGAGCCGCTGGATGATCGTGCCCGTCGCGAGCGCGCCGCCCGCGCACATCGTGATCAGCGCGAACTCCTTGTCGCGCCGTTCCAGTTCGTGCAGGGCGGTGGTGATCAGGCGGGCGCCGGTGGCCCCCACCGGGTGCCCGAGCGCGATGGCGCCGCCGTTGACGTTGACCTTGTCGAGGTCCTGGTCGAAGACCTGGGCCCAGCTGAGCACCACGGACGCGAAGGCCTCGTTGATCTCGACGAGGTCGATGTCCTTGAGTGACATCCCGGCCTTGCCGAGGACCGCGCGGGTCGCGTCGATCGGCCCGTCGAGGTGGAAGTGCGGGTCGGAGCCGACCAGCGCCTGGGCGACGATCCGGGCGCGGGCCCTGAGTTTCAGTGCGCGCGCCATGCGCTTGGAGGCCCACATGAGCGCGGCGGCGCCGTCGGAGATCTGGGAGGAGTTGCCGGCCGTGTGGACGGCGGTCGGCATGACCGGTTTCAGCCCGGCGAGCGCCTCCATGCTGGTGTCGCGCAGCCCCTCGTCGCGGTCGACGAGGCGCCACATGCCCTGTCCGGCGGCCTGCTCCGCCTCGGTGGTGGGGACCTGTACGGCGAAGGTCTCGCGCTTGAAGCGCTCCTCGGCCCATGCCGTGGCCGCGCGCTGCTGCGACAGCAGGCCGAGCGCGTCGACGCGTTCGCGGGTGAGGCCGCGGTGCTTGGCTATCCGTTCGGCGGCGTGGAACTGGTTGGGCAGGTCGACGTTCCACTCGTCGGGGAACGGCTTGCCCGGTCCGTGCTTCGAGCCGCTGCCCAGGGGTACGCGCGACATGGCCTCGACGCCGCTGCTGATGCCGACGTCGATGACGCCGGCCGAGATGAGGTTGGCCACCATGTGGGAGGCCTGCTGCGAGGAGCCGCACTGGCAGTCGACGGTGGTGGCGGCGGTCTCGTACGGCAGTCCCATGGCGAGCCAGGCGGTGCGGGCCGGGTTCATGGACTGTTCACCGGCGTGGGTCACGGTGCCGCTGACGATCTGTTCGACGCAGTCGGCGTGGATGCCGGTGCGGCCGAGTAGTTCGCGGTAGGTCTCGCCCAGCAGGTAGGCGGGGTGGAGATTGGCGAGTGCGCCCGAGCGTTTTCCGATGGGGGTGCGTACGGCTTCGACGATGACGGGTTCCGCGGCCATGAGCTCGTCCTCTCCTCGCGCGCCCGCGGGGGCGTCCCGGCGCCCACGCGGGGAGGCTGGCTGGGGCCGGGAGGCGACCCGTCCCCCGAGCCCCCGAACTGGTACGCGTTCTAGTTACGGCCCAGTCTTATGAGGGCTACCCCCGGTACGCAAGGGTCCTGCACGCCCTTGTCCAGCTCCCCGCGCGCAACGGAATGCCCCTCGTCTCTTGCCTCTTGTAGAACCCGTTACTACCTTGCGGGCACTGTTCTGATGGGCCGTCAGACCTCAGACCTGACGACTTGGAGTCGCCGATGCCCTGCCCCCGTCTCCCGCAAGGGTTCGACTTCACCGATCCCGACCTGCTGCAAGCCCGCGTCCCGCTCCCCGAGTTCGCCGAGATGCGGCGGACCGCCCCCGTCTGGTGGTGCGCCCAGCCCCGGGGCATCTCCGGGTTCGACGACGAGGGCTACTGGGCGGTGACCCGGCACGCCGACGTCAAGTACGTCTCCACGCACCCGGAACTCTTCTCCTCCCACACGAACACCGCCATCATCCGCTTCAACGAGTCGATCAGCCGCGACCAGATAGACGTCCAGAAGCTGATCATGCTCAATATGGACCCGCCCGAGCACACCCGTGTCCGGCAGATCGTCCAGCGCGGCTTCACTCCCCGCGCGGTGCGCTCCCTGGAGACGGCCCTGCGCGCACGCGCCCGCGCCATCGTCGAGACGGCCGTCGCCGCCGCGGGTGAGGACGGCTCCTTCGACTTCGTCACCGACATCGCCGTGGAACTACCGCTGCAGGCCATCGCCGAACTCATCGGCGTCCCGCAGGAGGATCGCGCCAAGATCTTCGACTGGTCCAACAAGATGGCGGCGTACGACGATCCCGAGTACGCCATCACCGAGGAGGTCGGGGTCGAGGCGGCCATGGAGATCGTCTCGTACGCCATGAACCTCGCCGACGCGCGCAAGACGTGCCCGGCCGGGGACATCGTGTCCCGACTGGTGGCGGCCGAGGACGAGGGCAACCTGTCCAACGACGAGTTCGGCTTCTTCGTGATCCTGCTGGCGGTCGCCGGCAACGAGACCACCCGCAACGCCATCAGCCACGGCATGCACGCCTTCCTCACCCACCCCGACCAGTGGGAGCTCTACAAGCGCGAGCGCCCGCGGACGGCGGCCGAGGAGATCGTGCGCTGGGCGACCCCCGTGGTCTCCTTCCAGCGCACCGCCACCCGCGACCTGGAGCTGGGCGGCCAGAAGATCAAGGCCGGTGACCGGGTCGGCGTCTTCTACTCCTCCGCCAACAACGACCCGGAGGTCTTCGACGCCCCGGAACGCTTCGACATCACCCGTGACCCCAACCCCCACCTCGGCTTCGGCGGCGGAGGCCCGCACTTCTGCCTCGGCAAGTCCCTCGCCGTGCTGGAGATCAACCTCATCTTCGACGCCGTCGCCGACGCGCTTCCCGACCTGCGACTCGCGGGCGACCCGCGCCGGCTGCGCTCGGCCTGGCTCAACGGCATCAAGGAGCTGAGGGTCGGCCGCGGCCCCACCGCGCGCTGAACGTCCGGCGGAGGGCGGGGCCCACCACGCCGCCGCCCCCACCCGCCGCCGGCACACCACGCCGCCGCCCCCACCTTCGCCGGGCCTCCAACCGGCCGCCCCGGCCCGGAACCGGAAGATCCGCTGTGGCGTCCGAACGGGCATGCGGGGGAAACAGCGGAAACAACGGATCCTGACACTCGTCTTCGCGCTGCTGGCGCTGCAGCTGGGCTCACTGGTGAGCCCGGCGTACGCGTGCGGCTGCGGAGCGATGATCCCGGACCGTACGTCACGGATCGGCGTCCAGCGCGAGACGTCGGTGGTTCACTGGGACGGCCGGACGGAACAGATCGTCATGCGCTTCACCGTCCACGGCGACGCCAAGAAGGCCGCCTGGGTCATGCCGGTGCCGAGCCGGGCCACGGTCGAGCTCGGTGACCGCAGCCTCTTCGGCGAACTGGACGAGCTCACCGCGCCCGAGCGGCGCGACCGGTACTACTTCTGGCCGCGCGGCAACGACTGGCCGTTCGGCACGAGCGGGGACGGCGCCGCCGCCCCCGCGCCCGCGGACGGTGCGCCGGTCGACGTGGTGGGCCGGGAACGGCTCGGGGACTTCGACGTGGCACGGCTCAAGGCGACCGACCCGGACGCCCTGGGCCGCTGGCTGGACACCAACGGCTTCCAGCTGCCCGACCGGCTGCCGGGCGAGCTGAAGTACTACGTCGACCGGAAATGGGAGTACGTCGCCGTCAAACTCGTGCCCGAGGACGAGCGGTCGACGCTGTACGGCACTCTCGATCCCCTGCTCATCCGCTTCGCCAGCGACCGGCTGGTCTACCCGATGCGGCTGTCCCGCCTCGCCAAGTCCCCCCAGGAGCTGGGCCTGTACGTCCTGGCGGACCACCGGATGGAGCCGCGGAGCGCCATCGGCGGAGCGGAGCCGGAGGTGACGTACGCCGGGGAGACCGGCGGGCACGGGGCGGTGGGCCGGCTGACCGGCGGGAAGCCGGCCTTCCTGACCGCGTACGAGCAGGAGTTCCCCGAGCCGTGGCGGATCGACGGCGACCACGAGCTGCGGGCGGCGGAGGCGGACACGGCCTTCCGGCGGGTGCAGTACCGCAACCGGCTGCTGACCGTCGGGGGCGTGCTCCCGGTCTGGCCGCTCGCCGTGGTGGCGGTACCGGCGGGCGCGGCCGTTTTTGTGCGGGCGCTCCGACGGCGTCGTGCAGTACGTTCGGCGATATGACACAGGAACAATGGAACGCCGTCGACGGGTACTTGGCCGGACTGTTCGTCCCCGCCGACGAGGCCCTGGACGGGGCGCTGGCCGACAGTGAGGCGGCCGGTCTGCCGGCCATCGCCGTGGCGCCGAACCAGGGCAAGCTGCTCCATCTGCTGGCCGGGGTGCAGGGCGCGCGCCGCATCCTGGAGATCGGCACCCTCGGCGGCTACAGCACCATCTGGCTGGCGCGGGCGCTGCCGGCGGACGGCCGGCTGATCTCGCTGGAGTACAACGCGGCGCACGCGGACGTCGCCCGCGCCAACCTCGCGCGGGCCGGGCTCGACAAGGTCGCCGAGGTTCGCACGGGCGCGGCGCTGGACACGCTGCCGCGGCTGGCCGCGGAGGAGGCGGGCCCGTTCGACCTCGTCTTCATCGACGCCGACAAGCGGAACAACCCGCGGTACGTCGAGTGGGCGCTGAGGCTGACCCGTCCGGGCAGCGTGATCATCGTCGACAACGTGGTGCGCGGCGGTGCCGTCACGGACGCGCACAGCACGGACGAGGCGATCACCGCGACCCGCGAGATGTTCGAGCTGGTCGCGGCCGAGCCCCGGCTGGACGCGACGGTCCTGCAGACGGTCGGCACGAAGGGCTACGACGGTCTGCTCTTCGCCCGCGTCGTGGGCTGATCCCACCGCGCCCGCCGCCCCGGCCGGGAGGGCCCCGCCTATGCTGCCGCCATGCCGCCAGCCCCCGCCGTCGGCCCATGCCCCAACCACGCACGCCGCACATGGTCGGGCGGGACAAGCCACTCCCGCCCGCCGCGCTCGGGCCACAGGAACGCCATGGGGTGCTTCCGGCGCTCGCCGGGCAACTCTGCGGGATCCTCGTAGTCCCGGATCACGTCACGCAGGATGCCGACCTTTCCCGTGCCGTCCTCGACGCGCCGGCCGATGTCGTCCGGGCCGATCACTTGGGGCACTTCACGTGCTGGTAGACGGCCTTGTCGGGCTGGGACGGCTCGCGCAGCGTTCCCCGGCGACAGCGTTCGAGCGAGGCAATCGGCTCGTTGCAGGCGGGGCACACCTCGCCCGAAGGGGCGTAGGTCGTGTACTCCCACTGCCGTGCGTCCGTTTCACGCTCCTGAGCCTTGCCGGGCATGTCGTCGTCCCCTCGGTCCGTCTGCGTACTTGCCGAGGACGCTAGGAAGACGTCCGCCGAAAGCTCTACGAAGTTGCATGAGTTTGCACGCCAATTTACTTGTCTCATTGCGGCGTTGACGCTTCGAGCGCAGGTCGGCATGGTTCATGCAAGCCCACGCAATCACTTGGACCAGGGAGTCAGCCATGGCCGTAGAGTTCGTAGGCATCGACCCGAACACCGACCGCGATCACTGCCCGACGGTATGGGCGGACGCGGAAGCTCAGGAGATCTTGTTGCAAGGCTGGAAGCCGGACAGCGAGACTCAGGCCCATTGCGAGGCGAGCAGCCCCGCGAACGGACCGGTGCCCGACAATGAGGCGATCGTCAGGCTTCCGGCCCGCATGATTCCGATGATCCGGGAGGCGTGCGATGCCATCGAGCGTGCCCAGCTTCGCTGAGCTGTTGGGCCGGTGCGAGCGGTCCGCCGTGCACCTGGAGATGCGTGACTCGTACGCGTCCACCGACAGATTCGAAGCGTGGAAGCGCGGCGAGCGCATCGACTGGGACGACCGCGCGTCCTGGTGGCACCCGTACGACCAACTGATCGCGGACACCGTGGCACGAGGGGTGTCGATCCGCCGTGCGCGGATCGTCTCCGAGCCCGTGACGGAGTACATACGGTGGGAGCACTACGTCACCCACGCCAACGTCACGGCCGGCGAGGACGTCCGTTGGCTGCCGCGCCGCCGGGCTACGGACATCGCCCTCCCCGGCAATGACTTCTGGCTCTTCGACGGTGAACTCCTGCGCGTGCACCACTTCTCCGGCGACGGGGTGGTGGTGGAGGACGAGATCACAGACGACCCGGCGACGGTGAGACTCTGCGCATCGGCATTCGAAGCCGTCTGGGACCGGGCCGTCCCGCACCACCTGTACGCGATCTGAGGACAGCCAGCTCCATGCCCCCACACCCCTCATCGAGTGTCCAGCAGGCTCGTGAAGCGCTCGCGGGCCGCCTGCGCGAGATCCGCAGGGACGCCGGAATCAGCGGGCGGGAGTTGGCCGTCAGGCTCCGCTGGTCGGATTCGAAGGTGTCGCGCATCGGCAACGCCAAGACGCCCCCGTCCGACGCGGACATCCGAGCATGGTGCCGGGCGTGCGGAGCCGACGACCAGGCGCCGGATCTCATAGCGGCGAACAGACAATCCGCGGACGCACACATCCAATGGAAGCGCCTCCAGCGAGGCGGCCTACGGCACGTGCAGGAATCCACGGAGAGCCTGTACCGGCGCACGCACCTCTTCCGTGTCTACGTCTCCGACGTGATCCCCGGCTTCCTCCAGACACCCGGGTACGCGACCGCGCTCCTGTCGTCCATCGCGGACTTGCGGGGAACACCGGATGACGTGCTGACAGAGGCAGTCAAGGTCCGCATGAGGCGGAATACGGTGCTGAACAACGCGGCACACCGATTCTCTTTCGTCCTGGAGGAATCGGTCCTGCGCTACAGGCTGAGCACCGTCGAGACGATGGCGGCACAACTCGGTCACCTTCTAGCGGTCATGGACCTCCAGAACGTGGCCGTGGGCATCGTCCCGTTCTCGTCGCAGCGAACCGTCTGGCCCATGCCGACCTTCACCATCTTCGACGACACAAGGGTGCACGCGGACACCCTGGACGCCGCGTCCACGCTGACGCAGCCAAGCCAAGTCGAGCTGTACGCACGAGCCTTCGACCGACTGTCGCAAGGGTCGACACGGGGAGCCGCCGCACGCTCGCTCGTGACGTCCGCCCTGTCGTCGCTCGGCTGACCGCCCAACGAGTACGGAAACGCCAAAAAGGCCCCCATGCCCCTCTCCGGCTAGGAGAGAGACAGGGGCCATATGACGGCGTCAGCCGTTCAGTACACCAGTGAGGCGGGCGGCTGCCTTGCCTCCGAAGAGCGCGATGCCGCAGTAGAAGTCGATACGCGTGCGGTAGACGGGCTTGTCGTGCGACTCGCCCAGGTCGGTGACCTGAACGCCACCGTTGGTGAGTCCGGAGACACCGGCGTCCGCCTCGGTCGCGCCGAAACGAACTGCGTAGATGTCACCCGTCTCGGCACCGCCGGTCCCGCTCGTCAGCGGCAGCACGTCCGTGCCGTCGAGACGCTGGCCGGCGTCCAGCAGCGGGATGCCGTTCCACATGACCGTGGGCTTTCCAGCGATGTCCATGCTCAGCAGTTCACTGCCACCGAGCCGCCGGAAACCGGATGCGATCTTGGCGCGCAGCGCGGCGTTCATTTAGAGCGCGCCGTTCTTGCCATCGATGCCACGCACCTGGTTCGTCAGGGTGTCGAGCAGATCGAAGAAGTCGTGCCCGTGGGCAACGGCCCCCTTGCCCTTGGCATCGATGACCTGGCGCCCGACCAGCCGCTTGCGCAGGCCGTCGAACCCCTTGGGGTTCACTTCGACGTCGCCGTTGAAGAACTGATCGGCGAAGTGGATCGAGGCGGCCTTGACCTTCATGTGAGTCTGAATCGCCCGCTGATCGTTCAGGTTCCCCCGCGTCTGGACGATGAATTTGTCGACGTCGGCGTCACCTCCCAGGATGGCCAGAGTCTCGACACGCTGGTTCAACGTGCCGGTGCTCTCCGGGTACGCCTCGTTGATCGCACGGAAGGCCACGCCAGGAAGGTTGGACTCCTCGTTGTACTTGAACGCGCTTCCCTCCACCTGAACAAGGGGAAGCCGGTCTAGAATCGGCGACTCCTGAACGAACGTCTCGATTACGCCACGCTGAAGCTGGTCGAGGGTGAGCTTGGCCGATTCGGCAAGAGTGAGAGTCAAGAAAATTCCTTCCATTGTTGGTTAATTGATCAGCGCATGGCTCTCCACAGAAACGCTCAAATGAGCCATGCGAGTTTTTTGCCTCCCTGCCGTGCTTCCAGGGCTCAGGGAGGGGGTCACCCCCTGGTCGGGGGCTCGGGCAAGCGAGGACGGACACGCTCGGCAGCCCATCCGCCCGGCTGATGCTTCGCGGTCTCGCGGTTATGACACGACGTGCACAGCGGACGCAGCCGCGACCACGCATCCGGATCGGACACACCACGCGCGACCAGCGCACGGCGCGACTCCGGAAAGTGGTCAGCCACCGTCGCCGGCTTCGTGCACAACACGCACCACGGATGGGCTTAGAGGTAGCGGCGCCGGATGTTCGGCCACCGTCGCCCGTACGCGCTCGTCCCCGGCGTCTCCCGTAGTGCGTTCGCCTCACGCTCGTGAGCGGCACAGCGGCCACCACGGGCGGTCAGTTCGGGGCACCCGGGTACCGAGCACGGGGGGGCGGGGACGTCGGGGCATGGGAATACCTCCAGCGAGGGCATAGGGGGGTGTGTCTGTGTCGGGGCGTTACGTGAGGCGTAGAAGATCGTTCGCAGCGCGTGAACAACACCAAGCGCGCCCTCGCCGCCCTCGCCCTCGCCGGGGCCGCACTGTCCATGGCGGGGACCGCCTACGCGGATGGTCCCGAAATCACCGAGATGACCACGGACATTCTCGAAGACTCGGAGGTGGGGCTGGCGAACGTCAACCAGCACATCGGTTCGGTCGGGGGGAATATGAGCAACCTCAACGTGACGAAGCCGCAGGGTCACCCGGTCATCATTGATCTCGCCGAGGAGATTCCCGTAGAAGGGGTGTGACTCCAGCGCTCGCGCGGGCACGCCCAAACTCGGTGCTCGTCTTGAGCCGGTGACACCCCCGGCACAAGACCTGAACGTTGCCGTCCGTGTCGGTCCCTCCCATCGAGAGGGGCCGCACGTGATCCACGTCCCTCAGCGTCCGCGACGCGGGGTCAGTTCGGGGCACCCGGGTACCGAGCACGGGGGGGCGGGGACGTCGGGGCATGGGGGGCCACCTCCAATCAGGGGCTAGGACCGTTACTCAATGCGCGCAAGATCGTTGGCGGGTGCATGAACCACACCAAGCGCGTATTCGCCGCTCTCGCCCTTGCCGGTGCCGCACTGGCTATGACTGGCACGGCCAACGCAATGACCCCGGAGCCGCCTACGTCCCACCCCGGCGGGTACCAGGAGCCGAACTACGCGCCGGATGGGACGGAGCAGGGGCCGATGGAGCCGGTAGTGAAGCCGTACGTGCCGGAGCCAGACAAGCTGGAAGTCAATCCGCACGCGCCGGAGCCGGAGCCTTACACTCCGGAAGTCCCGCCGTACGAGCCGGAAGTGAAGCCGTACCAGCCGGAGCCGAACCAGTAGAACCAGTAGGGCAACCGTTACCGCGCCCGAACTCCGTCCGCGTCTTGAGCTCGTGACACCCCCGGCACAGCACTTGAACGTTGCCGTCCGTGTCGGTCCCTCCCATCGAGAGGGGCCGCACATGGTCCACGTCCACATCCGCCGTGGGGAAGTCGTTCAGGCACCAGTCACACCACGCGGTCCCCTTCCGCTCGATGATCCGGCGGAGTCGTGCAGCAGCGTCGTTGCGGGCCGCTCGTCGTCGGCTCCGTGCACGTCGGGTGCGGACGGTCGGTCGTCGCTCGTACGCGGCCGATATCCCGGACGAGCCGCGCCGGTACCGCGCACCTCCGCTCTGTTGGGTCAGGTGGGCTTGGACGTCCTCGCCGGCGGGGCCGGTCCGGACACGGTGGGGGACCGCACGCGCTTACAACCCCTTTCGGCGACTCGCGGCCGAGCCGGTTACTCATGGGCGGTGCGGTCCCCCGCGCTCTGCCACACGACCCCTGCGGCCACCCCGGTAACGCGGGGCTCGTGGTGCACGGGCAGAGCTGGTGTGAGGGCGGGCACTCGGTCCGCCGAGATCCCCCTTGGGGTGGGTGCGCGGTAGTCCCGCCCTCACTGTGTTGTGGGGACCAGAGGTGTCCCGGCACCCGCCGTGCGGCGCGCTCGGTGACTCCGTGCGGTCCCTCACTGTGTTGTGGGGACCAGCAGATTCCCGCGTCGTCTGTACGCCGCGAGCCGTGCCGCTCGGCCCCTCAATGTGGTGTAGAGAGCGGGAAGATCCTGGCGACCGAGCATGACGGGATGGCGTTTCGATGCACGGTTTGGTTTTCTCCTTATTTTTTCTTGTGCATACGAAAAAACACTCTGAACCGTCATACCGTCATGGCTTCGCCCGCTGGTCGGCCCCGCTGAGGGCACAGCAAAGCCCTGGCGGTCCGCGAGGGACTACCGGGGCTCGGGTGGGGCGATCCCGCAGGCCGCCAAACGGCCCGCCGCCGGACGTCCCCAGCGGCGGACCGTACAGACCTCCCAGGGGGCTCAGGCGTCCGCAGGTTCCGGTGACTCAGCCCAGCGCACGATCACCCGGTCCCGCGTGTTCGCGTTCCGGCCCCTGCCGACGGACTTGGTGATCCTCACGGAGTCGATGAAGAGCGCCAGGAACTCCCGTTTCTTTTCCAGGTCCCACGCCGCCCATGTCGACCCCTCCCCGATGGGATCTCCATCCACGCTCGTCCACTCGTTGGGGATCTGGATGGTTCTGTCGCCAGTGGCCTCCAATTCCGCCAGCTGTTCGGCCGTCCGCTCCTCGTGAGCAGCCAACCGCGCCATGGACTCCCTGAACATCTGCGCACCGGTCTCGTCACCGTAGACGCCGGCCAGCCGGTCCACGTGAAGGATGCGGCGGGACTCCCGTACGTGCTCCAACTCGGCGCGCACTGCCGCGCTTTCGGCATCTCGCTGGGACGTGTCCTGCCGGCGGGCGAAGCGCCGTGACGCCTCAGCCAGCCATTCGAGGTCTTCCGGGTCATCGGGGTCCATGGCCATGAGACGCGCCCATACCCGCCCGGCAGTCTCACTGTCCGCCGTGTCCTGGCCGATGACGAGACCACCGTGGCCCGGGACCACTCCCCCGGCCCGGTTGCACTTGTAGTAGAGCTTCCCGGCCCGTCGATCGGTCACCATCACCGAGCCGCACACGTCACAGAACAGGAGCCCGTGCCCAGCCAGCAGTGTCGGGACGCGTCGGCCCGCTCGTACGACCACCTGCGTCCGGCCGTCCAGCACGTCCTGGAGCTTCCACCATTCCTCCGTAGGGATCAGCGCTTCGTGCGACTGGACGGGCTGCCCTTCGTCGTCACGCAGGATGACGCGCTTCCCCGTCTTGCCCGGGATGGGATTGCCGTCGGCGTCCTTGGTCGCCTGTACCCGTCCTTGCCACTCGATCGCGTACCCCGCGAGGCGGGGGTCCCGCAGGATGCGGAGCACGGTGGACGACACCCACGCGGACCGCTCCACAGCTTCCGAGACTCCCCGCGCACGGCGCGAGGCAAGGCGCTTGGCCCCCGACTCCCCCAGTGACTCAGCCTTGGTGGGCACGCCGTCCTCATTGAGTCGCTTGGCGATCTGCGAGGCAGACACTCCCTCTGCTGCCCACTTGGCCATGTCACGGACGTGCGGAGCTTCCACCGGGTCCGGGACGAGACGGACGACCGACAGCTTGCCGCTGGTCGCCCTCTCCGCCGTGAAGCCGTACGGAGCGACGCCGGAGACATGGCTACCAGCCCGCCGGAGCGTGTCCTTGGTGGCGGACACGTACGCCGACTTCATGTCGGACTCCTGCTGCGCCAGACCCGCGATGATGGCGAGGATGCCGACCCCGACCGGGGTGGACGTGTCCAGGTACGGCTCTTCGACGCTCACCAGCCGGACGCCGTGCGTCTCCAGCTCCTCGATGATCCGCATGGCTTCCAGCGCGCCACGGCGAGTGAGCCGCGACAGCGAGAAGACCACCACGGCGTCCACGTGCCCGCCGCGCACGGCCGTCATCATCTGTTCGAAGCCGGGGCGGTGGATGCTCGGGTCCCACCCGGACTTGCCGACGTCCTCGAAGTGGCCCGCATCGCTCCACCCCTTCGACGCGATCAGCGAGGCGCACCGTTCGCGCTGCGCCACGGGCGACGCCTGCGAGTCGTCCTCACGCCGCTTTGACTGGCGGATGTACGAGACTGCACGTACGTGATCAAGGCTCGGCGCAGCGCCCGGCCTGTGCTTCCTGAGAGGTGTCATGTGCCTAGTGTGGTAAAGATCAACGTTCTGACCGTGCCGGCCGAGCAGCGCGAGGTCCTGGAGAAGCGCTTCGCCTCCCGGGCCGGGGCCGTGGAGGGCTCCGACGGCTTCGAGTGGTTCGAGCTGCTCCGTCCCGTGGAGGGGACCGACCAGTACCTCGTCTACACCCGCTGGCGCGACGAGGAGTCGTTCCAGGCGTGGATGGAGGGCCCCATGAAGGCCGCGCACCAGGGCGGGGCCCAGGGCGGCCCCGGCGCGGGCGGTGGCGGCGCGGGCGGTGGCGGCGAGGGCGGCGAGCGGCCCCGGCCCGCCGCCTCCGCGTCCACGCTGTGGTCGTTCGAGGTGGTCCAGCAGGCGGCGCCCAAGCAGTGACCGCCGGACGCGGAGGTCACGCCCCGGGGCCGCCGCCCCGGTCGCGCGTCCGGTCGTGACCGGGGTCGTCGTGGTGTTCCGGCGCGTGGTCCCGGCGGGCCTCCGCGGTCCGCGGCCGCTCCTGGCTGGAGCCGCAGAGCTCGGCGGTGAGCTCCTCGACCAGCTGGACCAGGTCGGTCGGCCGCTCCGGCCCCCACCAGTCGCCGAGCAGTTCCGCGAGGGACTCCTCGCGGGCGTGCGCCAGCCGGACCGCCACGTCCACGCCTTCGTCGGTGAGCAGCAACTGGAGGCCCTCGCGGCGCACCAGGTGCCGTTCCTCCAGCTGCCGGGCGGCCTCGGTGATGGCCCGGATCGGCACGGGTGTGGTGTCGGCGAGCCGCGCGGGCTCGACCGTGCCGTGCCGCCGTACCCGCAGGAGCAGCCAGCTCGCGGCGGGCAGCAGGTCGAGGCCGGCCCGCGCGGTGATCTTCTCGTAGACGGCCTTGCGGCCCTCGCGGGAGCCGAGCACCGACAGGGCGCGGGCGCACTCGTCGTACGAGGAGCGCTCGACGGGGTTGGAGGCGAGGGTCTGGCTGGTGTCGGGGGCGGTGACCGAGCCGCGCAGCCGGTCCTCCCGCAGGAACCACGAGACTACGAAGGCGACCGCCACGACCGGCGCCGCGTAGAGGAAGACGTCGGTGATGGACGTCGCGTACGCGTTCAGGACATCGGGGCGCAGTGCGGGCGGCAGGGCGGCGATGGACCGGGGGTCGGCGGCGAGCCGGTCCGCGTCGACGCCGGGGGGCAGTTCCTGTCCGGCGAGGGCGTCGGACAGTTTCCCGGTGAGCCGGTTGGTGAAGAGGGTGCCGAAGACGGCGACGCCGAAGGACGCGCCGATGGAGCGGAAGAAGGTGGCGCCCGAGGTGGCGACGCCGAGGTCGTCGTAGGAGACGGCGTTCTGCACGACCAGCACCAGCACCTGCATGACCAGGCCGAGGCCGGCGCCGAAGACGAAGAAGTACAGGCTCATCTCCCCGTCGGAGCTGGACTCCTCCATCCGGTGCAGCAGGAGGAGTCCGACGGCGGTGACGGCGGTGCCGGTGACGGGGAAGACCTTCCAGCGGCCGGTGCGGCTGACGATCTGCCCCGAGGCGGTGGAGGTGAGCAGCATGCCGAGCACCATCGGCAGCATGTGCACACCGGACATGGTGGGGGTGACGCCCTGCACGACCTGGAGGAACGTCGGCAGATAGGTCATGGCCCCGAACATCGCGAAGCCGATGACGAAGCTGATCACCGACACGAGTGTGAAGGTGCGGATCCGGAACAGCTTCAGGGGCAGCACGGGCTCGGCGGCCCGCCGCTCGACGTACACGAACCAGACGAGCAGGACGGCGCCGAGGACGGCAAGGCCGATGATCTGCGGGGAGTCCCACTCCCAGGTGGTGCCGCCGAGGGACGCCACCAGGACCAGACAGGTGGCGACCGAGGCGATGAGGAAGGTACCCAGGTAATCGATGGTGTGGCGGGTGCCGCGGGCCGGAATGTGGAGGACGGCGGCGATGACGAAGAGCGCGACGACGCCGATCGGCAGGTTGATGTAGAAGACCCAGCGCCAGGAGAGGTGCTGGGTGAACAGACCGCCGAGCAGCGGGCCGAGCACACTGGTGGCGCCGAAGACGGCGCCGAAGAGCCCCTGGTACCTGCCGCGATCCCGCGGCGGGACGATGTCGCCGACGATCGCCATGGACAGCACCATCAGACCGCCGCCGCCCAGGCCCTGCACCGCACGGAAGGCGATCAGCTGCGGCATGTTCTGCGCGATTCCGCACAGCGCCGAGCCGATCAGGAAGATGACGATGGCACCCTGGAAGAGCTTTTTGCGGCCGTACTGGTCGCCGAGTTTCCCCCACAGGGGTGTGGCGGCGGTCGAGGCCAGCATGTAGGCGGTGACCACCCAGGAGAGGTGCTCCATGCCGCCGAGTTCGCTGACGATCGTCGGCAGCGCGGTGGAGACGATGGTCTGGTCGAGCGCGGCCAGGAGCATGCCCAGCAGCAGGGCGCCGATGGCGACCATGACGGTGGACCGGCTCCGCGCCTCGCCGGGCACCGGACTGGTGGCCGGGGTGCTCACGTCCTCCGCCATACGGGTCTCCCTCGGTGTCGCTCACGAGCGGCGGGTCTCCGCCCACCCCCGGTCACCCCTCCCATCCTGGGCGTTCCGTCCCGTTATGGCCTGCTGAGCGGGCCCGGTGGCCGGACGGAACGTTGGGCGTGGCGCGACGGGGCTGCATAATCGCTCGCAGTTCAAGGGGAGGGGACCCACGTTGACGGGACAGCACTGTCCTGAGTGCGGTGCGCCGCGGGACGGCGATTGCGGCTGCGCCGAAGGCTTCGATCCGATGCGGATACGCCCGTATGTGCGCCTGGACGCGTCGGCGGGCCCGGCATGGCAGCCGGGCCCGGCGGGGAACGAGGCTCCGCCCCCGCTTCCGTACGAGGATCCGGCCGCCACGACGATGCCGCTGCACGTTCCGGACGCGCATGTGCCCCTGGTGGCGCGGCAGCCGGGAGAGAGCCGGCGGCGGGCCCGTCCACGGCGCCGCACCGCGCCCCTGGTCGGCGTCGCGGCCGCCGTGGTGGCCGTCACGGGTGCGGCGGCGTTCGCCGTGGGGCTGTTCGACGGGGGCGACGAGGCCGACCGGGTCCTGCCCGAGATCACCAACGGACCGATGGTGCCGAGCAGGCTCTCGGGCGGTTCGACGGCCCCGGAGCCGTCGGACAGCGGCCCGTCCTCGTCGGGGAAGCCGTCGCCCGTCTTCTCCGCGTCGGCCTCGCCCTCCGGGACGGCGTCGGCCACGTCCCGGGTCAGCACGAGCGCGGTCGTGACGAGCGCGGCGCCGACCCGGTCACGCCTGTCGACGGTGGACGACTCGGCCGAGCCGGCGACGCTGGGCCTCGGGGACCGCGGGCCGGACGTGGGCGACCTCCAGCACCGGCTGCGGCAGGCGGGACTGTACGACGGCCCGATGCACGGCCGCTACACACAGGCCGTCGAGGACGCGGTGGCCCGCTACCAGGGGGCCCGTGACCTGGACGGAGACCCGGAGGGGGTCTACGGATCGCAGACGCGCGAGGCGCTGGAGGCGGAGACGACGGGGCGCTGAGAGGTTCGTTCGAGGCCGATTGGCGTCTGCCGCCCTTTGTTTTGTATCGTGGAGAAACAAAGTGGTCCCGCCCGTATACCCTGACCGGCGGGCGGGCCACTTCGTACCCCGTACGGCCCCCTCCCCCGTACGACACCCCCTCCACCCCGGAGACCGCCGATGACGGCCATACCCCCGCCCTCCCTGACCGCCCGGGCCCTCCTGCTCGACATGGACGGGACGCTCGTCAATTCGGACGCGGTGGTGGAGCGCTGCTGGCGCCGCTGGGCCGTCCGCCACGGGCTCGACCCGGAAGAGGCCCTGAAGGTCGTCCACGGCCGCCAGGGGTACGCGACGATGGCCGTCCTGCTGCCGGACCGGCCCATGGAGCAGAACCTCGCCGACAACCGCCTGATGCTCGACGAGGAGACCGCCGACCTCGACGGCGTCGTCCCGGTCCCCGGCGCACCCGCCTTCATGGCCGCGATCCAGGCGCTGCCGCACGCCCTGGTCACCTCGGCCGACGCGGCACTCGCCCGGGCCCGGATGGGTGCGGCGGGGCTGCGGATGCCCGATGTGCGGGTGACCGCCGAGTGCGTGGGCGCCAGCAAGCCGGACCCGGAGGGCTTCCTGAAGGGCGCGGCCGAGCTGGGCTTCGACCCGGCGGACTGCGTGGTGTTCGAGGACTCCCAGGCGGGCATCGAGGCGGGCCGGGCGGCCGGGATGCGCGTCGTGGGCGTCGGCCCGCGCGCGGGCGCGTTCGGCCCGGACGCCCACGTGCCGGATCTGACCGGTGTGCGCGTGGAGACGGACGGCGCCGACGGCGCGATCCGGCTCCGCTTCATCGGCTGAGACCGTCACCGTCGCGGTCGCGGCGGCCGACGGCGACGACCACGACGACAGCGGTGCGCGGTGACGGCCCCGGCGGTCCGCGAGGACCGCGAGGACCGCGAGGACCGCGAGGACCGCGAGGACCGCGAGGACCGCGAGGACCGCGAGGACCGCGAGGACCGCGAGGACGGGCTAGGGGGCGAGCGCCTCGTACAGGCTGAAACCGGCCAGCGCGATCATCAGGCAGGCCGCGATCCTGGTGATCAGCCGCAGCGGTACGAACTTCATCAGCGTCCGCCCGCCCAGGATGCCGAGTCCGGCGACCGCCCACAGCGCCATGACGGCGCCGAGGCCGACGGACAGCGGGTCGTCGTAACGGGCGGCGAGATTGGCGGTCATGATCTGCGTGAGGTCACCGAACTCCGCCACGAGGATCAGCATGAAACCGGCGCCGGAGACCTTCCAGAAGGACTGGTCCGCGGGCGCCTCGATCCGCTCGTCCTCGTCGTCGCCCTTCTTCAGCAGCAGCACCGCCGCACCGGCCAGGAACAGCACGCCCACCATCGCCTGCACCAGTCGGTGTGGCAGCAGGGTCAGCACGCTGCCGGCGGCGACGGCGAGCGCCACGTGGACGGCGAAGGCGGCGGCGACGCCCGCGAAGACGTAGGACGCGCGGTAGCGGGTGCCCAGCATGAGGCCCGCCAGGGCGGTCTTGTCGGGAAGTTCGGCGAGGAAGACGACGCCGAAGGTGATCGCCATGATCGTGAAGCTGAGCACGGGGTGGGTCCTCGATCGGTCGGGCTCCGCCGCACCGAGAGACCGGGCCCCGCGGGTCAGGGGTCGCTTCGGCACGGCAGGGCCATGGCACGTGCACGGTGGCACGCCTGGACACTGCTTGCCGAAGGTCTCGCCGACGGTTGTCCGTCCCTGACGGGTCCGCCTCCGGGCGCCGGCCGGGCGCGAGGCCCAGCAGTATGTCGACGGTCCGGCGAAGAGCTACTCCCCTTCTGCTCCGTCCAGGGTACGTGATCCCTACACGCGTTCGATCACGGCCACTCGACCCCCTCCCGGTGCAGCTTGCCCCGGGTCACCAGCTCCAGCACCACCGCCACCGCGATGCCCTGCACCGCCATCAGCCCCACCAGCACGAACAGCTGCACCGCCCCGGCCTGGAACGGCGACGCGCCGCCCAGCAGCATCCCCACGAAGGCGCCGGGGAGTGTGACCAGCCCCACCGTCCTGGTCTGGTCGAGGCCGGGCAGCAACGCGTCGGCCGCCGCTTCCCGCGCCACCTCCATCCGGGCGTCCCGGTCCAGCAGCCCGATCGCCATGCCGGCCTCCACCTCGCCGTGCCGGGTCCGCAGCTCGTCCAGTGCCCGCCGCCCGCCGAGCACGGTCGCGGTGAGCGCGCCTCCGATGAGGATGCCGGTGACGGGGATCAGGGCGATGCCCCGGACCGGCACGAGGCCCGTCAGCACGAGCGCGGCGACGACCGGGACCACTCCGGCGGCGATCGGCACGGCGGCCCACCACCAGGTGCGGTTGGCGGTGACGCGACGGCCGGCCGTGCGGACCGCCACCGCGTACATCAGCAGCAGGAACAGCAGGAGCAGCGGCACCGCGCGGATCACCCAGCCGATCACCAGCGAGACGGCGGCGAGCTGCACCGCGGCCCGCACCCCGGCGACGACGATCTCGCGCGGCGGCCGCAGCCGGGCGACGGCCGCGACGGTGGCGGCGACGGCGAGCAGGACGGCGAGAACGACCCCGAACGTGACATTGACGGGCAGCAGCACTCCTCAACCCTAAAGCGGGACAAGTGGGCTGGCGGGTTGTCAGAGGGGACGACACAACCCTTGATCTGACGTGCTCATGTCGCCACGCTGTTACCCGGCGCCCATCCCCGTGCAACCTGGCGCCGCCACCATGGCCGAGCCGCCCGCCCGGGCGACGAACCGGCCAAGGCCCCCCACCGATCGAGGAGTTCGCATGTCCGGTGTCTACGCGCGTCGAACCGCCGTGCTCGCCGCGTCCGCCGCCCTGACCGCAACCGCCGTCCTGGCCACCGCCCCGACGGCCCAGGCAGCCCCGCCGACCCCCATCAGCGCCGCCACCGCACGTACGTACCTCGGCCAGCTCACCGTCAAGGCGGAAGGTTCCTCCGGCGGCTACAGCCGCGACCTCTTCCCGCACTGGATCACCCAGTCCGGCGCCTGCAACACCCGTGAGGTCGTCCTCAAGCGCGACGGCGTCAACGTCGTCCAGGACTCCAGCTGTGCCGCGGTCAGCGGCAGTTGGTACTCCGAGTACGACGGCGCCACCTGGCGCGCGGCGTCCGACCTCGACATCGACCACGTGGTGGCCCTGGCCGAGGCCTGGCGCTCCGGAGCCAGCAGCTGGACGACGTCGAAGCGGCAGTCCTTCGCCAACGACCTGACCCGTCCGCAGCTCATAGCCGTCACCGACGACGTCAACCAGGCCAAGAGCGACCTCGACCCGGCCGAGTGGCTGCCGCCGCGCACCGCCTACCGCTGCACCTACGCCCGCATGTGGGTGCATGTGAAGCACTACTGGGGCCTGAGTGTGGACTCGGCCGAGAAGAGCGCGCTGCAGTCCGTCCTCAACGGCTGCTGAGCCGTCCGCGGCCGGGGCCGGCCCAACCGCGACAGGAACCGGGCCAACCGCGACAGGAACCGGGCCCGGCCCGCGGCCGTACCCGGCCCGGAAGCCGGTCCTCGGTCCGCCGCCCGGTCCAGGACCGGGCGCGGGCTCCGGTCCCGGCGGGGGCCGGAGTCATGGAGCAGGCTCCGGTCCCGGGGCAGGCTCCGGTCCCGGCGCGGGCCGGAGGCCCGGCGCGGCTCCCGTCCCGGCCCGGCCTGGTGTCCCGGCCCCGCCTGGTGTCCCGGCCCGGCCCCCGGTCACGGGCGGGCCCCGGTCACGGGCGGGCCCCGGTCACGGCGCGCGCGGCGGTTCGCCGTCCGGAACCGCCCGTCGCCGTCCGTCGTTCCGTACCGTACAGACGTACGGGGTACCCGTACGGCGACGGAGGGGGCCAGACATGGCGGCGGGACTGCGGTTGGGACCAGTGCTGCGGTACGTCGACTGGGAGACCGGGGACAGCGCGACGATCTGGGTCGAGACCGACCGTCCGTGCACCGCCGAGGTCCGGTGCGCCCGGGGCGGCGGAGGCAGCGCCCGCACCTTCGGGATTGCCGGGCACCACTACGCCCTCGTCCCGGTCACCGGTCTCACGCCCGGCTCGGCCACCGCGTACGAAGTCCTCCTCGACGGCCACCGGGTGTGGCCGTCCGGCGACCCGGCGTTCGAGGGCTTCCCGGCCGGTGTCATCAGCACGCCCCGCCCGGGGACGGACGAGGTGCGGGTGACGTTCGGCTCCTGCCGCTGGGCCGCGTCCCCCGCCGGTGAGCGGGACCCGGTCGGCCCGGACGCGCTGAGCACGCTCGCCGCCCGGCTGGCCGCCGACCCGGCCACGGCGAGACCCGACGTCCTGCTCCTGCTGGGCGACCAGGTCTACGCCGACGAGACGTCCGAAGCGACCCGCCGCTGGCTGGCCGCCCGCCGCGACCTGAGCGAACCCCCCGGCGCCGAGGTCGCGGACTACGAGGAGTACAGCCGGCTCTACTACGAATCGTGGCTCGACCCCGCGGTGCGGTGGCTGCTCTCCACGGTGCCCAGCTGCATGATCTTCGACGACCACGACGTGACCGACGACTGGAACACCAGCGCCGCCTGGCTCGCGGAGATGCGGGCGACCCCCTGGTGGCGGGAACGGATCCTCAGCGGCCTGATGTCGTACTGGGTCCATCAGCACCTCGGCAACCTCTCCCCGTCCGAGCTGGCGGCCGATCCGCTGTACGCGGCGGTGTGCGCCGAGCCGGACGGGACGGACGTGCTGCGCCGGTTCGCCGCCGAGGCCGACGCCGATCCGGCGCGCACGCGCTGGAGTTATCGGCGGGACTTCGGACGGACCCGTCTGCTGATGGTGGACACGCGGGCGGCCCGGGTCCTGGACGAGCAGAAGCGGGCGATGCTCCACGAGGACGAGGCGCGCTGGCTGCGCGAACAGGTCGTCGAGGGGTCCGCGGGCGGACGTGCCTACGACCACCTCCTCGTCGGCACCTCGCTGCCCTGGCTGCTGCCACCGCTCGTCCACGACGCCGAGAGCTGGAACGCCGCGTTGTGCCGCGGTGATCGGGGCGCGCGCTGGGCACGGTTCGCCGAGGGCGTGCGCAGACACGCGGACCTGGAGCACTGGGCGGCGTTCCCGGACTCCTTCGAGCGGCTGACGGATCTCCTGGCGGAGGCGGGCTCCGGGCCGGACGCCCCGGCGACGGTGTGCGTACTGTCGGGCGACGTGCACCATGCGTACGTCGCCGAGCCCGAGTGGCCCGCCCCGAGGCGGCCCGGTGACGCCTCCGCCGTCCCGCGCTCCCGGATCGTGCAGTTGACCTGCTCGCCCATGCACAACCGCATCCCGTTCTCGATCCGGCTCGCCTTCCGCTTCGGCTGGAGCCGGGTGGGCAGGCTCCTCGGGCACGCCCTGGCCCGGCACGGCCGGACGGGGCGCCCGCCGGTCGACTGGCGCCGGACGGGCGGACCGTGGTTCGGGAACCAGCTCATGACACTGACGCTGCGCGGCCGCTCCGCGGACCTGCGCCTGGACCAGGCGCGGGAACGCCAGGGCCACGGCGCGGAGCTGGAGACCGTACAGGAGCGGGCGCTGACCCCGGGGCTGTGAACGTCGGGTGAACATCCGGTTCAAGCCTCAGGTGAATCCACCCACAGCGGACGGTGATGCTCCGCCCAAGGGTTCGGTGGGGCGTGCGACGGGGGCATGATGAGCCTTCCGCTCGGCGCACGCCCTTTGCCGCACCCCGTTCCGGGAGTCGTGTCTTGTCCGCAGTCCCGCTTGCGATAGCCCTGGTCGGCGCAGGTCCACGTGGCACCTCGGTGCTCGAAAGACTCTGCGCCTCCGTTCCGCGACTGGCCCCGGGGGCACCACTGACGGTGCATGTCGTCGACCCGTCGCCACCCGGCCCCGGCCGCGTCTGGCGCACCGACCAGCCCGCCGAGCTGCTGATGAACACGGTGGCGTCCCAGGTGACCGTCTTCACCGACGCGAGCGTCCGCTGCGAGGGCCCGATACGCCGGGGGCCGAGCCTCTACGAGTGGGCCGCGGCCCACTCGTATCCGATCGGCCCCGACGACTACCCGACCCGCGCCTGCTACGGCCGCTATCTGGAGTGGGCGTTCGACCGCACGGTGCGCGGGGCGCCGCCGGAGGTGACCGTACGGGTCCACCGGGCGCGCGCGACCCGTCTGGAGGACGACGGGGCCGACGGTGACCACGAGCGCGGCGGTCACGGGCCGCACGGCATGAACGGTCCCGGCGGCGGGGGCGGTGACGGCGGCCGCGGGGGCGGATTGCAGACTCTCTTCCTCGACGACGGAACGGTCCTCACCGGACTCGGCGCGGTCGTCCTGGCGCAGGGCCATCTCCCGGCCGTCCCCGGCCCGTCCGAGGCCCGGCTGGGCGCGTACGCGGCCCGCCACGGACTGCGCCATCTGCCGCCCGCCAACCCCGCCGACCTCGACCTGTCCCCCATCGCCCCCGGCGAGGCGGTCCTGTTGCGCGGCCTCGGTCTCAATTTCTTCGACCACATGGCGCTGTTGACGGAGGGCCGCGGCGGCACGTTCGTACGGCGGGGCGAGCGGCTCGTGTACCGCCCGTCGGGCCGTGAGCCGCAGCTGTACGCCGGGTCGCGGCGCGGAGTGCCGTACCAGGCGCGCGGCGACAACGAGAAGGGCGCGTCGGAGCGCCATGAGCCGCTGGTGCTGACGCCGGACGTGATCGAGGCGTTCCGCAAGCGGGCGGACGCCGGCGACCCGCCGGACTTCCTGGCCGAGATATGGCCCCTCGTGGCGAAGGAGGTCGAGACCGTCTACTACGAGGCGCTGCTGCCGGCGGCGCCTGGCTTCCGCCTGGACTTCCTCTCGTCGGAGGCGCCCGGGGCGGTCCTGGACGCCTACGGGGTTCCGCCGGCCGACCGCTGGTGCTGGGAGCGGATCGCGCGCCCGCACGCCGGGGAGACGTTCCGCTCCCCGGCCGCGCACCGGGCCTGGCTGCTGGCCCATCTGCGCCGGGACGCGGCACGGGCTGCGCTGGGGAACGTCACCGGCCCGGTGAAGGCGGCGCTCGACGTGCTGCGGGACGTCCGCAACGAAGTGCGGCGCATAGTCGACCACTCGGGGCTCTCCGGAGCGTCGCGGCGGGACCATCTGGACCGCTGGTACACGCCGCTGAACGCCTTCCTGTCCATCGGGCCGCCGCGCCGCCGGATCGAGGAGATGACGGCCCTGATCGAGGCCGGGCTGCTCGAGGTGATCGGTCCTGGGCTGGAGGTACGGGCGGAGGGCGGCGCGTTCGTCGCCGAGTCGCCTGCCGTGCCGGGTTCGGCGGTAACGGTCACCACGGTCGTCGAGGCGCGGCTGCCGGAGCCGGACCTGCGGCGGGCCGGTGACGAACTGCTCGCCCGGTTGCTGAGGACCGGCCAGTGCCGGACCCACGCGTGCGACGGTTACGACACCGGCGGGCTGGACGTCACCCCTCGTCCGTACCGCCTGATAGACCGTCATGGTAGGCCGCACGCCCGGAGGTTCGCGCTGGGTGTGCCCACCGAAGGGGTCCACTGGGTCACGGCGGCGGGTGCCCGGCCGGGGGTGGACTCGGTGACCCTCTCCGACGCCGACGCGGTGGCCCGGGCGGCCCTGAGGATCATCGCGAGAACTTCGCGAAGGCCGAATGTTGAACTTGCAAGTATCGATTAGGACTCCCTAACCTAGGGGCCTCATCGGTTTCCGTCCCCAACCGAAGGCGAGTCCCCCCATGTCCCGGATCACCGCACGCCTCAACCAGGCCCAGCCCTACGCGCTCGGCCTCTTCCGCATCGTCGTGGGCCTGCTGTTCCTCTGCCACGGCGCCGCCTCCCTCTTCGGCGTCCTCGGCGGCGCCGGCGGAAGCGGCGGCACGGTCCCGACCGGCACCTGGCCGGGCTGGTACGCCGCGGTGATCGAGCTCGTCGCCGGCGCCCTGGTACTGGTGGGCCTCGGCACCCGCGCCGCCGCCTTCATAGCCTCCGGCTCGATGGCGTACGCGTACTTCAAGGTCCACCAGCCGACGGCGCTGTGGCCGATCGAGAACAGCGGCGAGGGCGCGGCCATGTACTGCTGGGCGTTCCTGCTGCTGGTCTTCACGGGCCCCGGCGCCCTGGCCCTGGACGGCCTCTTCGGCTCCCGCGAGGCACGCGCCCAGGAGGAGCCGCGCACCAAGGTCGCCGCGGCGTAACGTTCCGCCGCGCGTAGGGAGCGGTCCGGGAGCCTGTCGGCACCCGGACCGGCTCGGCGTCGGCTTCGATGCGGGCGGGCAGGTCCAGGGCCGTGGTGTTGCGTTCGGTCATCCCGTCGGTGATCAGCACCAGCCGGGTTTACCGGCGCGGCCAGATCCTTCCGCGGCATCGCGTCGAGGGGGACGCCCACCGGCTCCGGCACACTCCGCCGCTGTGGCGGCTTCCTCCGCTTCGACGGCACAGGATGCCCCGGCGCCTTCGCCACCGTGCTCCGCGACGCCCGGTACTTCACCGCCCTGGCCCGCCCCGAGATCGCCGGGTTCCTCCGCCTCTTCCGACGGATCCGCTCGTACGGCCACTCACGCGATCTGTGCACCCACAGTCTCCTGACACGAGCGTGATCAACCCTGCGCAGCCTGAACCCGCCAAACAGCCCAACCCGGCGATTACGCCGACAGCGGCATGCCGCACACCCTCACATGGGAGCGGCTCACACGTCCGTTGCCGGAACCCGGCTCCCGGTCGCCCCGCCCTCGGCTCCACCTCACCTGCCGAAGACAACCCGGGGATCAACGGACCGCCGACCCGGCGTACTCTCTATGGCTGTCATGCCGCCCCTGCCGCTCCCCGCGACATCGCGGCGCTGGTTCGTGAACCGGGGAGTCAACGTGCTCGAGCTGGCCGGCAGCCCATGGATCTACGCGGCTGTCGCCGCTTCCGTCCTCCTCGACGTCTTCCTGCCCGTCCTGCCGAGCGGCGTCCTGGTCATCACGGCGGCGACGGCCGCCGCGACCGGCAGCAGCGGCTCGCTCCTCGCGCTGATGCTCTGCGCGGCCGCCGCCTCGGTGCTCGGAGATCTCGTGGCCTACCGCCTGGCCTGGCGAGGAGGCGCGCGCCTGGACCGGGCCATCGCCCGCTCGCGCCGGCTCACCACGGCGCAGGAACGTCTCGGCACCGCGCTGAGCCGCGGCGGCGGCCTGCTCGTCGTCATCGCCCGATTCGCCCCGGCAGGCCGCTCGGTCGTGTCCCTGGGCGCGGGGGCGGCCCGCCGCCGGGCAAAGGAGTTCGTGCCGTGGTCGGCCGTGGCGGGCGTGGCATGGGCGGCCTACAGCGTGGGCCTCGGCTACTTCGGCGGCCAGTGGCTCGGCGCGACCTGGTTCAGCGCGGCGGTGTCGGTGCTCGCGCTGTTCCTGGCCGGCACCCTCGCGGCCTACGTCATACGACGTCCGTCTCCGGCATCGGCTTCCTAGCCGCACCCCGCACTTCGAGCCCGTCGAGCAGTCTGCCGGTCGCCTCGGCGATCTCGTCCACCGCCCGCTCGAAGACTTCCCGGTTGTGGGCGGCGGGTGCCCGGAAGCCGGAGACCTTGCGCACGTACTGCAAGGCGGCTGCGCGGATGTCCTCCTCGGTGGCTTCCGTGGGGAGGACGGGCGGGCGGAGGGTCTTGATGCTGCGGCACATGCCTCCAGTGTGGCGCGCCGGCCGGGCCCCCGGCAGTCGCCGCGTTCAGCGCCCGCCCGCGGGAGCGGTCTGCGCCAGGTCCATTTCGCCCACCACCTCGTCCTCACTCTTCTCGCCCGTGAGCCGGAAACCGAGGCCGAGGTAGAACTTCCCGGGCCCGCCCTCCCCCGGCTTCCAGGTCACGGTCGCCCGCGTGCCACCACGTCTGCGGATCTCCTCGCACACGGCCTCCACGGCGAAGCGGCCGTATCCGCGGCCCTGGTGGTCCGCGGAGATGTTCAGCCGCCAGATCCCGGAGCGGAGGGCGGTGTCGGCCGGGTCGTCCGGGTAGAAGTGGACGCCGAAGAAGCCCATGACGAAGCCGACGAGTTCGTCACCGTCGAAGATCAGGCGCGGCCACGCCGTCTCGGGCTGCGCGTACGCCTCGGCCAGCGAGCGCGCGACAGGAGCGACGAGGTGCGCCTGGTCGGCCCGTACCTCGAGCCGGCAGGCGTCGAGAACGTTCTCCGGAGTGATTCCTTCGAGGCGTGGTGAGCGCGAAGAGTGCGGTGGTCGCGGTCGTCGCGACGGGTGGGGCGAGTGCGGCGGGTGCGGTGGATGCGGCGACGTCACGCGGCGCACCCTACGCAGGCGCCGCTCGGACCCGCATCCGCATTTCGTGCCGCGTCGCCGCCCGGGGCGGGCGCCCCCCGACGCCCGCCCCGGCCCCCTTCCCCCAGGCCCGCTTCCACGGCCTCCGCCGCCCCCGTTCGGCCCCCTGCGCACGTCCCCCACCCCTGTTCCCGGACCTCAGACACTCGGACCCCTTGGAGCCCCAGACCGCTCACCTCTGCCCCTGCGCCACTGCGCCCCCGTGCGCCCTTGCGCACTCACACCCTTGCCCCACTGCTCTCTCTGACGCTGGGGCCGCGTACCCCCACCTCGGCGGCTCCCACGCCTTCGAGGCCCCCCGTCCCCCCTTGTCCCTGCTCTGTCCGCCCCGTCCCTGGTTGCCTTGTCCTGCCCTGCCTGGTCCTGCCGGTTCCCTGCCTGGTCCCTGCCTGGCCCTGTCCCTGCTCTGCCTGGTCCCGGCCTGCGCGGACGGTCAGCGCGCGGGCCGCTTGCGGTCCTTCTGCCTCTCCCTGAGCCGGTCGATGGTGTAGGTGGCCCAGTCGCCACGGTGCAGATTGCACCGCGAGGCCCCGACCATCGCGAGCCGTCGGCAACGGCCGCCGTGCTTGGTGGGTGCTCCGCACTTGGACTGCGTACGAGCCATGTCGCCCTCTCTTTCTCAATGGGCTTGGTCCTGCGCACAGCAGGTTCGCCGCCCACCGGCCCACCCGGGCAGGGCGCAGAGCGGGCCCACGAAGGCGCGCTCCGTCGCATGCGCGGAGCGAGGCCCGGCCGCGCGACGGGCGCGGACCGGCGCCGAGCGGTGCCGCCCGCTCACGCCCCGGGCAGGGCTTCACCGGTTTCCAGGAGCGTCTTGAGGCTGGACAGGAGCGCGGGCCAGCCCTCGTGGATCATCTCCAGGACGGTGCTGCCGGGCTCGAACCCGTCGTGGACCACGGTGAGTTTGACCATCTCGCCGGTCGGCTCGATCTCGAAGGTCACCTTCGACCGGCGCTCACGGGCGATGTCGGCGCGGACGCCCTCGCCCACCCCGGCCGCCTCGGCCCAGGCGGGCGTGAAGGTGTGCCAGGTGTAGGAGAGCCGGCGGCAGGCGTCGGACTCCAGGACGACCTGCTCGGGGTCGTCGGTCCGGGCCCCCCGTTCCTCCCAGATCATCGGCGACCGGGGGCCCAGTCGGTCTCGAAGGCGACACCCCAGTAGCGGCGGGTGAAGGCGGGGTCGGTCAGCCCCTGCCAGAGTTTCTCGGGGGTGGTCTTGATGTAGGTGGTGCAGACGAAGGCGTCGGTGGCCATGGTCGGCCCCTCCAGGGCGTGCTTCAGATCGGCGAGCGCGTGCGCCCGCTCGCGGTCGTACCGGCTCATCCAGCGGTCGGCGACGGCGTTGATCGGCTCGGCGTTCAGGTAGTGCAGCTTCTCCCGCCCGCGTCGCACGGTGGTGACCAGGTTGGCCGCCTCCAGCAGCGCCAGGTGCTGCTGACGGACTGGCGCGCCATGTCGAGCCCGGAGCAGAGCTCACGCAGACTCTGGCCGTTGCGGGCGTTCAGGCTGTCCAGCAGCCGGCGCCGGCCGGGATCCGCCAGGGCCTTGAACACCTCGTCCATCCCCGACCTCCCACATGCAGCCTTTTGGCTGCCTAAAACCATAGGCAGCCAAAAAGGTTGCAGGTCAAGCGCGTACGTCGCCACGGCCGGCACGGCATCCGCCAGGCGCCCCGCACGGCCCCGTATGCGGTACACGCGCGCGACATGCGCACCCCACGTGCGCTCCGCACGCCGCCCGCACGCCGTCCGGAAAGTGATCGACCGACCGCCGCACTGGTCCTATGTTCAGTTTTATGGACAGCCTGTCGCGCGACGCACGCGCCTCTGCCCCCGACGACACCAACCCCTTGCGCCGACTCTCCCTCGACCAATTGCGCCGGCGCACGAGCGTGAAGTGGCGCAAGTACCCGGACGACGTCCTCCCGCTCTGGGTGGCCGAGATGGACGCCCCGCTGGCCGAGCCGGTCGCGCGGGCCGTGCACGACGCGCTGGACCTCGGCGACACCGGCTACCCCGTCGGCACGGCGTACGCCGAGGCCCTGGCGGAGTTCGCCCGCACCCGGTGGAACTGGGACGGACTGGCCGTGGAGCGGACGGCCATCGTGCCCGACGTCATGCTCGGCATCGTCGAGGTGCTGAAGCTGATCTCGGACCCGGGCGCCCCCGTCGTCGTCAACTGCCCGGTCTACCCCCCGTTCTACGCGTTCGTACGGAACATGGGCCGCCCCGTCGTCGAAGCGCCGCTCGGCAAGGACGGCCGGATCGACTTCGCCGCGCTGGAGGACGCGTTCCGGCGCGCCGCCACGGGCGGCCGACGGCCGGCGTACCTGCTGTGCAGCCCCCACAACCCCACCGGCACCCTGCACACCGCCGACGAACTGACCCGTGTCGCAGCCCTGGCGCGCACCCACGGCATCCGGGTCGTGGCCGACGAGATCCACGCCCCGCTCACCCTCCCCGGCGCGACCTTCGTCCCGTACCTCAGCGTGCCCGGCGGCGAGGACGGCTTCTCGCTGATGTCCGCGTCGAAGGCCTGGAACCTCGCGGGCATCAAGGCCGCCGTCGCGACAGCCGGCACCGGGGCAGCAGCGGACTTCGCCCGCCTCCCCGAAGAGATCAGCCACGGCCCCAGCCACCTCGGCGTCATCGCCCACACCGCCGCCCTCCGCGAAGGCGGGCCCTGGCTCGACGCCCTGCTCCCCGCCCTCGACGAGAACCGCCGACTCCTCGCCGACCTCCTGTCCGAGCACCTGCCCGCCGTCCGCTACGAGCCCCCGCAAGCCACGTACTTGGCCTGGCTCGACTGCCGGAGCCTCGACCTCGGCGACGACCCGGCAGCGACGTTCCTCGCCCGAGGCCGGGTCGCCCTCACCTCCGGCCCCGACTTCGGCACCGGCGGCGCGGGCTTCGTCCGCCTGAACCTCGCGACCTCCCCGGAACTCCTCACGGAGGCGGTGCACCGCATGGCCTCGGCCCTGAGCTGAACCTCGGCCCTGAGCCGAACCTCGGCCCTGGGCTGAACGCCCGGAACCCTGCGGACCGCACACCACGGTCGTGCCACACCCCCGGAGAGTGCCACTGTCGACCCTCGTTGACATCGAGCACGTCATGCCAGCGAGGGGAGCCGGCGGTCGGGCGCACGGGCGATGTCAGTGGTCCCGCCTAGCATCCGGACCATGAGCATGATCGGAGAATACTTCCGCGTCACAGCCCCCGAGCTGGAGCACGCCCTCCAAGACCCGGACTGGGCGCTCGGCTTCATCGAGGAATCCCTTGACGCCGAGGACTCGCCGACCGAGCCTCCACCGGCCGGGACCCGTCACTTCTCCACCTACAAGGCGTGGGATCTCCTCGCCTTCCTGCTACGGCGCTCCGGCTTCCCCGTAGACGTCATCCACGGCGAGGAACCGCTCGGCGAGGCCGAGGACTGGGGGTACGGTCCGCCCCGCTACCTCCCCGCGGACCGCGTCCGCCTCGGCGCCGAGGCCCTGAGCCGCCTGACGTACGACCGACTCCTCAACGGCGTCGACCCGCAGGAACTGCTCGCGGCGGACGTCTACCCGCTGGGCTGGGACGACGACGCCGCCCTGGAGTGGGGCAGGGACTGGTTCTCCGGTTTGACCGAGTACTTCACGGCGGCGGCCCGGGACGGACACGCGGTCATCATCTGGCTGGACTGACGGGAGGCCCCGGCGTGACGTCAGGAGCGGGCGCGGCCTCCGAACCTCTCCGCAGAACCGCTCGGCAAAGGCCCGGCCGAAACGCGCGACGGGGAGAGGCCGATCGAGCTGCCCCACCGGGCGTGGCGCCGATGGGGCGGGCAGGCTGCTGAAGTGTTTCCGCCGATCGGCATACGCCCGTCGAGCTGGACCGCTACCGCAGAGCAGCAAGGCCCCGCTGCAAGTCGTCGAGGTTCATGACCGGCTCGAACGTGACCTCCGCGCCCATCTCCTGGAAGAACGGATCGGCGATGGAAGGCAACTGCGAGCTGTCCTTCATGTCGAACACGAGAAACATGGTGCGCCCGCCCTCAGGGGTGAAGTAGGCGGCCTCGGGCTTCAGTTGCTCGATGGCCGACTTCAGTGACTCGGGCATCGCTCCGCCCTTCGTCGCCCGATTCGACATCTGGGTGTCCATGCGGGCCTTCATCATCATCCGCATCGCACGCTCTCCTCGCGCACCGCGACCTGCGCAGTTCCGTCCGCGCTCGCTGAAATCCGGTGCATCCCGCTCAGCTTCACCTCATTCGATCACCATGGGCAACATCTTCTACGCCCTACGTGACGGCAGGGAGGATGGCGTTGTGCCGCACGGACAGCCGCAAGGCCGACGAAGCGGACCCGGCCGGGGCGCGGGCATGGCTCGACGGCGAAGGCCGCCCCGCCGGGCTGACACACATGCCGTCGTGGTTCCTGCCGGGGGAGGCATTCCCGCTGCCGATCAAGTGGGCGCGAACGGTTTCGTACCGCCGACATCTGCCTTTGTGCATACGGCTGGGAGCCGGTGACGGCGGTCCTACCCTCCGGCACAGCTGCCGGACAAGGACGCTCATTCACGCCCCCGGCGCCGTATGTCAGACGTGGATGTCAGCAGACGACCCGTCCGCTATGAAGTCGACAGTGGCCGTATTGACTCTGGATGACCGATCCATTCTTGGCTACGGATCAGAAGGTCTCTGGTGGGGTAAGTACCTTTGACCTGCGTGAGGTGCTTGTCGCGGTTGCCGGTCATGGACGGGGGAGGTAGATGAACCGTGACTTACCAACCGGTCGGACACATGTCAGGCACGCGTTCACGCGCGGGTTTGACGCAGTCAAGGCCGTGATCCTATCGTCCGCCTTGCACGTGGCCGCAGCCGACGGCAATGAAAGCCGACCGGATTCCGAATAATGCCGATATCTGAGTAAGTGAGGGTAGTCGTGGGGGTACTGCTCTCGTACTTGGTCCTTTTCCTCCTTGAATTCGGCTTGAGGGCCCTGCAGATTGTCGGCGCCCTCCTGCTCGTGGTAAGTGCCACTCTATTCGTCCGGCGCTTCGCTCTTGCACGCAGGCGCCGAGCCGACGGCCACTTCCCGAAAGCGACGCCAGTGGCACCCTACGTGCTCGGCAGCATCGGTATTTTCCTGCTGATTGCTACTTCGGCAGCGCTCTTCATCGGGAAAGAGTTGGGAATCTTTGACATCTGGGCGACATAGGCCGAACCCGTGGTGGCCTGCGGGGGCACCGTCGGCCTGTCGAGGGTGGTAGCGGGGTTGCGGGCGCGGTGGCTGCCGCACCTAGCTGCTGTACATCACCGGTTCGGAAGGTCCCGTACGGCGGATTCCGGCTGACCTACACCTTCGCCCACCTGTTGCCGGGCTTCGTGCGGCCACACGCAGCGTGAGGCAGTAAGCCACCTGGACCGGCTGCTCCAGAGGCGGACCGGCCGTGCCGGACCGCCTCTGTTGATGCCGGACCGCCTCTGTTGATGTCGGATCCGGATGTCAAAGACCCCCAGCCGTGATCGGCTGGGGGTCTTCTCGCTGGTGGGCGCGGACGGTTTCGAACCGCCGACATCTGCTTTGTAAGAGCAGCGCTCTACCCCTGAGCTACGCACCCGTGGAGTGAGGCAACAGCGTACATGCCTCCCCGGTGCATCCTGCAAACCCGTTCCCCGGCTCCGGCGGGGCCGCTGGGGTGGGGGCGGACATGGAGCCGGGAGCCAGGGCCGGGGCGGTGGCCTGGGGTTATCCCCACCCCAGGAGGGTGGGGAGCCGCATCGTGGTCGGGCCTGCGGATCCGTAACGTAAAGGATCACAAGCACAGCTACCTGGGGGTTTCGCCGTGGCCGGTCAGCGCACTCGCATACGCACCGTCGGTGTCGTCGGCGGCGCCGTGTTCGTCGCTCTTGCCGTCACGGGGTGCGGCAGCACCGATGTGGAAGGGGCGCCGGTGGAGAGGAAGGCGTTCGCGTTCAGCGGGAAGACGCTGACGATCGACTCCGACAACTCGGATCTTGTCCTGGTGCCGGCCGACATCAAGGACGTCCAGGTGACCCGGCAGGTCGACGGGTGGGTGTTCATGGGGGACGGGCCGTCGGCCGTGTGGAAGATGGAGGGCGGGAAGCTCACGCTCCGGCTGGACTGCGACGCGGTGGCGAGCGACTGCGCCGCGCGGCACGAGGTGAAGGTGCCGCGCGAGGTCGCCGTCACCGTGGAGGACGACAACGGGGCCGTGACCGCCGACGGCTTCACCTCGGCGCTGAAGCTGGCGTCGGACAACGGCAGGGTGACCGTGCGCAACGCCACCGGGCCCCTGGAGCTGCGGAGCAACAACGGAGAGGTCCTCGTCGAGGAGTCGACGTCCAGGCGGGTGGTGGCGCGGTCCGACAACGGGCAGGTGCGGGTGGCGCTCGGGGCGGTGCCGGACCGGGTGGAGACGGTGAGCGACAACGGCGCGATCACTGTCGAACTGCCGGCTGGGAAGACCGCCTACGCCGTGCGGACGCAGAGCAAGAACGGCGAGGTCAAGGTGGGCATCCCGACCGACGACAGCAGCGCCCATGTGGTCACGGCGCGCAGTGACAACGGGCAAGTGACGCTGCGAACGGCGAACTAACTGGCTCGTGTGTTCGTCCTTACCTGGTGGGAGAATGAACCGGCAGGGCGGACACGGCACGGGAGCGGGATGTGACGGCGACACACGCGCGGCGGTACGTGAAGGATCTGCTCGCGCTGATGCTGTTGCCGGTGCCGCTGGTCGTCGCCGCGCTGCCTGGTGCCTTCGCGGGGGGCGGTACGCGGCGCTGGTTCGGTGGGCGCGGTGACAGCCGCCGTGCCGAAGCTCAGGCCGCGAAGGACGCCGCCGCGGCGGCCTTCTACGAGTTGGACACCGCCCAGCGGGATCTGCGGATCTCGATCGAGACGATCACCGCCGTGGACGGGTCGCCGGGCGCGCGTCGGGTGATGGACGACTTCGCCGCACTGGGGCGGCGGATCGACGAGGTGAGTCATGCGTACATCACCGCCGTCGACGCCTATGACCTGGACCGGGACGATCTCGATGCCGCCGTCGCCTCGCGTGCCCAGGGCGAGCTGAACCGCGCCAAGGACGAACTCGTCCGGGTCAAGGGTGAGCTCGACCGGTTCGAGCAAGGGCTCGCCCCGCTGCTCGACAAGGCCGAGACGCAGCTGGCGCGTCTGGCACCCGCCGTCGAGCGGGCGAGAGCAGCGCTCCTTTCCGCGAGCAACGCTCTCGACACGGTACGGAGCGCCGGCCTGCGAGCCGATGATCTCGCTGCCCGGCTCGCCGCACTCGGCCCGGAGCTGACCAAGCTCAATCAGGGCGCCGGGCAGCACGGCGTCGCCGATACGCTTCAGCGCGCTGATCGTGTCCTGCGTGACGCGGAGGCCGTCCGGGCCGAGGCCGAGCGGTTGCCGCAACGGGCCAGCGAGACCGACAAGCGGCTGGTGTCCCTGCGCACCCGGGCCGAGGCGCTCACTCACCGGGCCGCCGCGGTCGAGCCGGTCCTCAGCGAGCTGCGCCGCCGCTTCAGCGCCGCCTGCTGGCAGGACCTCCAGCCGGTGCCCGAGCAGGCCGCGAAGAACGTCCGCCAGGCCGAGGAGAAGCTGAGGGAGGCCGGCGGCGCCCGTGACGACCAGCGTTGGGCCGATGCGACGGCTCTCCTCGCCACCGCGCGGGCGCTGCTGAACAGCGCCGACGAAGCTGTCTCCGCCGCCGGGGACCGTCTCCAGCGGCTGAACGCCGTTGCCAAGGATCCCAAGCAGGAGATCGAGCGCAGCCGGTTCGCGATCCGCGACGCGCAGCGCCTTGCCATGGCGGGCCGCAACACCCCCGATCCGCGTCACGCCCGGCCTCTCGACGACGCGGTGGCACGTCTGGACCGGGCCGTCGAAGGGCTGGAGGGCCGCCACCCCGACTACTGGCACTTCCTGACCGAGCTGGAGGCCGTACGCGCCACGGCATCCCGGGTCGTCGAACTGATCCGGGAGCAGCGGAGCCACCACGCCTGACCCGCGTTTACTCTGGGGCCATGCCTCGTTATGAATACCGCTGCCGCACCTGCGGCGACACCTTCGAGCTGAACCGTCCCATGGCCGAGTCGTCCGCCCCCGCCGCCTGCCCGGCCGGGCACGACGACACGGTCAAGCTGCTGTCCGCCGTGGCCGTCGGCGGTACGGCGAAGGCCTCCCCGGCCCCCAGCGGTGGCGGGGGTGGCGGCTGCTGCGGTGGCGGCTGCTGCGGCTAGGGGCCCTACGCTCACGACCCGAGGTAGCGCAGCACGGCCAGCACGCGGCGGCTGTAGCCCGTCGTCCCGGTCAGCTCCAGCTTGTCGAAGATCGCGTTGATGTGTTTTTCGACGGCGCTCTGTGAGATGTACAGCCGGGCGGCGATCGCCGCGTTGGTGTGGCCCTGCGCCATTTCCGCGAGCACTTCACGCTCGCGGCCGGTCAGCCGGGACAACGGGTCGGTGTGGGTGGTGCGGACAAGGAGCCGGCGTACGACTTCCGGGTCGAAGGCCGCCCGGCCGGCTCCCACCCTTTCCAGCGCGTCGAGGAACTCGTCGACCTGCGCCACCCGGTCCTTGAGCAGGTAGCCCACGCCTTCGGACTCGCGGGCCGAGCCGTTGAAGGTGAGCAGCTCGGTGGCGTACCGCTTCTCCACGTACTGGGACAGGACCAGCACGCCGACGGCCGGCCACCGGTCCCGTATCTTCAGGGCCGCTCGCAGGCCCTCGTCGGTGTGGGTCGGCGGCATCCGTACATCGGCGACGACCACGTCCGGCTGTTGTGCCTCCACGGCCGTGAGGAGTTGCTCGGCGTCGCCGACGGCGGCCAGCACCTCGTGGCCCTCCTCCGCGAGAAGCCTGATCAGTCCTTCACGCAGGAGGGTGGAGTCCTCCGCGAGGATCACTCGCACGGCAGCACCGCCGTGATCACCGTGGGTCCGCCGGCCGGACTGTCCACCGTGAAGCGGCCGTCCAGGGCCGCCACCCGCTTGGCGAGACCGGTCAGTCCGCCACCGGTGTGGTCGGCGCCCCCGCTGCCGTCGTCCTTCACACTCACCGTCAGCTCCTCCTCGCTGCAGGCCAGTTGTACCTCTATACGGGTCGCTCCCGCGTGCTTGACGACATTGGTCACGGCCTCCGAGACCACGAAGTACGCCGCTGTCTCCAGCTGCTGGGGCAGCTGCCGTCCGACTTCGTACCCGAGGGTGACGGGCAGCGGGCTGCGCTCGGCGACCGTCTCCAGGGCTGCTCTGAGCCCCGCCTCGTCCAGCACCGTCGGGTATACGCGCCAGGCGACCTCGCGCAGTTCGGCCAGGGCCCGGCGGCTCTCCTCGTGTGCCTGGAGCAGAAGCTCGCCGGCGCGCCCGGGATCGCGGCTGCGTCTGGCCCGGCCCAGCAGCATGCCGAGCGCCACGAGCCGCTGCTGCACCCCGTCGTGGAGGTCCCGCTCGATGCGGCGGCGCTCGTCGTGGACGACGTCCATGACCTCGGCGCGGCTGGCGGCGAGCTGCTCGATACGCCGCTCCAGCTCGTCCTGGACGCTGGGCCCGAGGAAGTGCCGGGCCAGGTGCCCTTCGAGCGCGGCGACTCCGAAGACTCCCTGGGCGGAGAGAAAGAGCAGGAACAGCCCGGCGAGGCTGCTCACGGCGACCATGCCGAAGTACCGGATGTCGGTGATCAGCCAGGCGTAGAGGATGAAGGTGCTGTATGCGATGCCCAGAACCACACAGCCGAGCACCACTCCGCCGAGCAGGCCGAGGGGTGCGCGGGCGGCGATGTAAGCGAGGGCGCGGCCGTCGTCGTACACGTCGGATATGCGCGCGCCGAAGAAGCGGGCGAGTCTGCGTCGCTCCCAGCGGGCCAGCCGCCGGGCGACGGGCGCCAGGGGGCGCACCGCGGCGCGGCGGCCGCGCGGCCACGCGAGGACGAGCAGCAGGGCGACGCCCGCGACAAGGGCGAGAGTCAGCTCGGCGAAGGCGGTGAGGGAGCCCAGCGCGAGTCCCACCGCCTGTCGGACCCAGCGCACGGCCAGTGCTTTCATGATCCGCCACGCTAGCCAAGCGGGCCGGTCCGGCACATTGCGGAAAACCGCAGGAGAGATCTGCGGCGGCCTTCAGGGTGCTTTCAGGCACGGATTTCTAACGTGAAAGCCATGGAACGCTGGATCAACAGCCTCATGGACGCCCTCGGCGCGCCCGGTGCCGGGATCGCCATCGCCCTCGAGAATCTCTTTCCGCCTCTGCCGAGCGAGGTGATCCTGCCGTTGGCGGGGTTCGCCTCCGCGACCGGGCGCATGGACCTGTTCGCCGCACTGCTGTGGACGACGGCCGGCTCGGTCGTGGGCGCGCTCGCGCTGTACGGGGTGGGGGCGCTGCTGGGCCGGGAGCGGACGATCGCCATGGCGTCGAAGCTGCCGCTGGTGAAGGTCTCCGACATCGAGCGGACGGAGGCCTGGTTCGCCCGGCACGGCACGAAGGCGGTGTTCTTCGGGCGGATGGTGCCGATCTTCCGTTCCCTGATATCCGTCCCGGCCGGGATCGAGCGCATGCCGCTGCCGGTGTTCCTCGCGCTGACGACGGTCGGCAGCGCGATATGGAACACCGTCTTCGTCCTCGCCGGGTACGCCCTCGGCGACAACTGGGAGGAGGTCACCCGCTATGTGTCGATGTATTCGAAGGTGGTGCTCGTGGTGGCCGTGGGCGCGGTGGTGGCGTTCGTCGGGGTACGGCTGCTCAAGCCGGGATCGGGTGTACGGCGGAGCTGAAGCGGCGAAGGATCTCTTCGCCGGCGACCACGCCTCGCTCCGCGACCAGGTCGACGTGGCGGGCGCTCCAGCCGGTCTCGGCGAGTTCGCCGTGGCCGGGGCGCCAGGCGCGGTCGGCGGCCAGGAGCAGGTCGGCGTCGAGGAGCGAGTCCCCGGCGGCCAGCACCTGTTCCACCCCCGTGCGGCGGGCCACTTCGCGGGCCGCGGCGCTCTTGGTGAGGGGGCGGGGCACGGCATAGACCTTGCGGCCCTGGAGGGAGACCGTCCAGCCGCGGGTCTCGGCCCACTCGGAGAGCTCCTTCACCCAGCCTTCCGGCAGCAGGGCGCGCTCGACGACGAGATAGGCGAAGAGGTCCTCGGCGACTCGTTCCTTGAGGAGCCAGGCCGGGTCGGCGGCGGCGAGCAGGTGGGAGCGGACCTCGTCGAGGGTGGCGCACTCGTCGGCGAGCCGGGTGGCGACGGTCCGCTGCCAGTCGGGGTCGGAGACGCCGTCGACGAGGATGTGCCCGCCGTTGGCGCAGATCGCGTAGTGGGCCGGGAGGCCGGGGAGCCGGATGCGCTGGTACTGCTCGCGGGTGCGGGTCGTGGTGGGCACGAAGACGGCGTGGCGCGGCAGTTCGGTCAGCAGCGCGGCCGCGGTCTCCGTGATGTAGGAGAGCGGCTTGTGCTGGTACACCTCGACGCAGAGCAGACGGGGTGCCTCGGCGTCCGGCATGGTGAGGCCGAGCGCGGCGGGCGAATAGATGAGGGTGCGGTCGAGGTCGCTGGCGATGAGCGCGGTCGGCCTGGGGGTGGTGCCGGGGGCGGTGGGGGTGCTCATCAGTGGTTCACCGCCTTGCCGTCGGCGCCGGTGGCGCCTCGGGTGTACTTGGGGTGGATGAGTCCCACACAGGTGTAGGGCAGGTCGTCCACTTCCTCGACGGGTACGCCTCGCTGTTCGGCGAGCAGCCGTACGTGGTCGAGGTCGGTGCCGGCTCCGCGCTGGGCGAGGATCTTCCAGGGGACGCGGCGCAGGAGGACGCGGGTGGTCTCGCCGACGCCGGGCTTGACGAGGTTGACGTCGTGGATGCCGTGTTCGTCGCTGATCCGCTCGACGGCGGCCCATCCTTCCCAGGTGGGGGAACGGTCCGTGGAGAGCAGTTCCTTGACCTCGGCGTCGACGGTGTCGGTGACTTCGTCGAAGTGGGCGGCGACGGTGTCCAGGAAGGTGTTGGAGACGTCGGCGGCCGCGAGGTCCCGGTAGTACTTGGCGCCGTGGAAGTCGTGGGGGCCGACGAGGTCGGCGCGGAGGACGGTGCGCGATATGAGTCCGGACACGGTGGAGTTGAGGCAGGCGGAGGGGATGAGGAAGTCCTCGCGGGTGCCGTAGGTGCGGACGCAGGAACCGGGGTCGGCGAGTACGGCGATCTCCGGGTCGAAGCCGGGGAAGTCGGCGAGCGCGGCGGCCAGTTCGCGGGTGATGGCGCCCTTGCCGGTCCAGCCGTCGACGAACACGATGTCGCCGGGGTCGTGGTGGGCGGCGAGCCAGCGCAGGGCGTTGGCGTCGATGCCGCGGCCGCGCACGATGGACACGGCGTAGTGCGGGAGGTCGAGGCCGTGGCGGCGCCGGGCCCAGCGGCGCATCAGTACACCGACGGGGGTGCCGGCCCGGGCGAGGGAGACGAGGACGGGGCGGGCGGACCGCTCGGCGAGGACGGTTTCGGTGACGGTACCGACCGCGCGGGCGATCCGGGCGGCGGAGGCGGTGAGCGCGGCCTGATAGAGCTGCTGGTACTGGGCGCTGGGCTGGTATTCGACGGGCAGTGATTCGGCGTAGTGGGCGCCGCCGCTCTGGATCGCCTCCTCACGCTCCTCGGTGGGCGCCTCCAGCTCGACGTCCGAGAGGTCCTGCAGCAGCCAGCCGACCTCTTCGGGCGCGTAGGAGGAGAAGGCGGGGCCACGGAGGGGCTCGGGCAGCATGGGGGCCCTTTCGGAGACCTGGGCTGGATGCGACGGGGGCGGGGAGGGGACGTGGGAGGGCACGACGGCGAGCACGACGCGCGGGATGTGCGTGGCGAGCTGTGCCAGCAGGCCGTCGGGGGCGTGCAGGGCGGGGGTGTCGGCGGTGGAGTCGACGATGGCGACGACGGCGTCGAAGCCGGCTCCCGCGACGTTGTAGGCGTACCGGTCGCCGGGGCCGTCGGCGGGGGCGTCGTGGGCGGGGAAGACGAGCCGGGTGCGTATCGCGTATCCGGGGTCGTCCACGGCGAGGACGGGCGAGCGGGTGGTGGTCGAGTAGCGCACGTCGGCGTCGATCCGCTGTTCCAGGGCGACGCCGAGGGCGAGCGGCGCGTACATCAGCTCTTCGGAGCCGAGCACCAGCACACGCGGCCGGCTGTCGTGCCGGGGCTCGGTCGCGGGCCGGTCCCCGGCGTCGGGGCGTGCGTCGTTCCGGCCGGACCCGCGGGGCTCGGATGTGTCCTGGGCGGACGTGTCCCGGGTGGGTGTGTCCGTGGCGGGCAGGCCGAGGGCTTCGGCGAGGCGGGCGGCCATGGCGGGGAGGGCGGCGTCGAGGAGGGCGCGGTGGGCGGGGGTGAAGCCGTGGCGGCCGCCGTCGGGGACGCCGGCCGGCCAGCCGAGGTCCACCCGGTGCGCGGCCGGCGCGCCGTCGCCCGCCGGCGCTGCGGTGGCCGGCGCCGATGCCGGCCGCGGCGCGGCGGAAGCGGTTTCGTGTGCGGCGACGAGCGCCTGTCCCTTGGCGAGCACGCCGTCGGGAAGCCGTACGGTGCCCGCGGCGAGGGTCACCAGGTCGACCCGGGCGCCGATCTCCACCGCGAAGTCGGCGAGCCGTCCTCGGTCCTCGGCCGACCGCATGTCGACGAGGGCGACGACCACATACCGCTCGCGCGGGTAGCGCTCGTGGAGGGCGCGGATCGTGTTGAGGACGGTGTTGCCGGTGGAGAACTCGTCGTCGACCAGGACCAGCGGCCCGGGGCCCGCCAGCAGGTCGGGGTCTTCCGGGAGCAGCAGATGGGAGGTGTGGTGCGAGTGGGATTCCTCGAAGCCGCCGGCCTGGGCGACGCCCGGGACGGGCCGGCGGGTGGAGTGCAGGTACGGGGCGGTGCCGAGTCCGTCGGCGACGGAGTGGCCGAGGCCGGTGGCGGTCTCCGCGTAGCCGAGGACGACGGAGCGATCGGCGTCGGCGCCGAGCAGTTCCCGGACGCGGACGCCGAGGTCGTATCCGGACCGCCAGACGACGGCGGGGCTCTGGGGGACGTGCTTGCCGAGGACGTTGGACACGAGCAGGTGGGCGCGTTTGGGGTTGCGGCGCAGGGCGAGTCCGAGCAGGCCGGGCAGAGCCTCGTCGCCGGTCAGTTCGACGCCGAGGCGCTCAGCGACCCAGGTTCCCGTCCACACCACGTTCTCGTTCTCCATCGTCGTACGGGCGCCGGTCATCCGGCGAGCCCTGCGGTGAGCAGCTCCACGAAGCCGACGTCCTCCTTGGCGACGCCGAAGACCTCGGCGCGCTGGAGGGTCCGCTCGGCCCAGGCGCGGTGCGGCTTCACTTCGTTCATCTTGTTCGTATACGTGGAGCGAAGGACTCCGCCGCCGCCCCGCTCGGGCTGCACGATGTCCTGTGCGTCGCTGAACTCCTCGTGGCTGACGACGGAGAGGGCGTGCACGGGCAGGACGTGCGAGGGGTGGATGCAGGTCTTGCCGAGAAGGCCGTTGGCCCGGTCGAGCTCGATCTCCCGCAGCAGTCCGTCCAGGTCGTGTTCGATCAGCGCGGTGCGCAGTTCGTCGGCACGCTGCTCCATGAAGGGACTGCGGCGCAGCTGCGGCTTGAAAATGCGTTCCTGGAGACGGAAGTACTCCCAGACGGGGCCGGTGATGGTGAAGCCGGTGCCGTCGGAGCGGCCGAGGACATTGACAACGTCGCCGATGACGTTGGCGACGATCTGTACGTCGTACGCAGTCATGTCGGGTGAGCGGCGCAGCCCGTACGCGGAGCAGAAGTCGGTGACACCGAGGCGGAGCGCGAGGACCCGGTCCCGGTATTTGTCGACGGTGTGGGCGATACCGGCGAGCGTTTCGCCGCGGGTCTCCAGGTGGAGCAGTTCCGGCGACTCCAGGACGGGCATGGCGAACAGGCGTCGGCCCATGCTGTTCTCGGCCATGGTGAGTGCTTCCAGGAAGGGTCCGCCGCGCTCTTCGGTGAACTTCGGCAGTACGAATCCGGACAGCAGTCGGGCGGACCGGCCGAGCCGCCGGACCAGGTCGGGTATCTGGCCGGGTTCACGGACGCGGATGAACAGCAGGGGCGGTTCGCCGTCGCGTCCGTCCAGGTCGGCGAACTGCCGGACCAGGTTCTCCTCGGCGGCTCCGACCTCGGCGTCGTCTATGGAGTCCTCCAGGCACAGCACCATCGACACGACGCCGCGGCCCACCTGCTTCATCACGTCGTCGGCGAGCCGGGGCCGGGTGGCGGGGCTGTACAGCGTGGCGCCGAGGGCGGCCGCCAGCACCCGGGCCGGGGAGTCCGCGGTGAACTCGACAGGTTCCCGGTGGAACAGCCCGGCTCGGGTAGCGGGCGCGATGTGCCCGAAATGACGCATTAATATCCCCCGTACTGCGGCGATGGCCCTGATGACATGTGGCCGGTAATAGTACGTAGGTACCGGTGTCGCGGGTTCCCTACAGGCATGAACTTCAGGTAACTCGTCTGCTTCTCGTCCGTGCCCCGGCCTCGGCGGGGGAGGCCGGATCGGGCCCCGCGTTGTCCGGCGGACGGCCGGGCAGGCAGGATGACGGGCATGACGCACGCCATGCTGAAGGGCTCCAACGTCCCGCTCGACGCCGCGGCCGTACGGGCCGTCCTGTGCTGGACCCCCGGCCCGGGGGTCCCCGACGTGGATGCTTCGGCTCTGTTGCTGGGCCCGGACGGACGGGTGCGTTCCGACGAGGACTTCGTCTTCTACAACCAACCGCGTCATCCGTCGGGGCTGGTGCGGCGGCTGTCGAAGAAGCGGCTGCCGGAGGGGCTCACCGACACGGTCGAGGCGGATCTGGCGGCGCTCGACGCGTCGGTGGACCAGGTCGTGCTGGCGGCCTCCTCGGACGGGGACACCTTCGAGCACGTCCGGGATCTGCGGATCCTGCTGTACGACGCCGGTGCGGCGGCGTCGGAGCCGCTGGCCGTCTTCGAGGTGAAGGCGGAGACCGGTGAGGAGACGGCGATCATCTGCGGCGAGCTGTACCGGCGTGGGGAGGCCTGGAAGTTCCGGGCGGTCGGGCAGGGCTATCCGACGGGGCTGATCGGTCTGGCGACGGCGTTCGGCATCTCCGTGGACGAGGCCGAGGCCGAGGAGGAGCAGCCGGCCGCCGGCTCGGAGCCGCAGTCCGAGCCCCAGTCCGCCCAGCCGCAGTCGGGGGAGCCGGCCCAGGCGCCCGCGCCGGGCACGGCAGACGCTCCGACGGCATATGTGCCCGCACCCCCCATGCCCAGCGCGCCGCCGGCCGGCGCTCCCGGGTACGGCTATCCGCAGCCCGGTGCGGCACAGCCTTCGTACGGCTACCCCCAGCCGGCTTCGCCCCAGCCCGTTTCGGCGCATCCTGGTGCGGCACAGCCCGCCTACGGTTATCCGCAGCCGGCCGCGGCCGCCGCGCCGGCGCCGGATCCGAACTTCCGGCTTCCGCCGATGGGCCCGCAGTTCGTACGGGCGTGACACGGGCTCAGACCTTGCCGGCCTTGAAGCCCCGCCCCCACTGCAGGCCCCAGCCGTAGAGGCGGTCCAGTTCGGCCTGAAAGCCGTACACGAATCTGACCTCGCGGCGGACGGTGAGTTCGCCCTTGTCGTTCTCCAGCATGAACACGGCGCAGGAGCGGGCCTGGGGGGCCCGTTCGTCGAGCTCGATCTCGATGCGCGGACCGTTGCTCGGGTAGAGCGTCATCTTGGCGTGCGTGCGGTCGAAGGCCGGGGTCTGGTCGTAGATGTAGACGAAGAACAGCAGCCGTTTGATCGCGTCGCGGTGATCGAGGTTGACGAAGATCGTCTCGCCGGAGGGGGCGCCGAACCGGTCGTCGCCACTGAGTTTCACATACGGCGGGGTGTTGAGGTCACCGAAGAAGCTGCCCAGTGGCTGCACGACGCCCTTGCTGCCGTCGGCCATCTCGTAGAGGCAGCCGATGTCGAGGTCGACATTGACCATGCCCTGGGTGTGGGCCTGGACCACTTCGGGTTTGAAGAGCTGGAAGGGGTGCCGCAGCAGCCGGCCGCTCTGCTTGGACCGGCCCTCGATGTCGGAGGTGCGCATCCGCCAGGAGAGGTTGACGCGGAGATTGCCGGTGGCCGCGCCCTGTTTGGTGAGCGATACGGACGGGCGCCGCTTGGTGAGGTCGATGGAGTTGGTCGAGGCGCTGCCCGAGTCGAACTGCGCCGTCTTGTCGCGCCACAGGCTGTCCCAGAAAGCCATGCCCCACCCCTCGTCGTCCGGTGCCTCGTGAGTACGCCGGTGATACGGCGGCATACGTCGCGGGGCGGCCGGGAGCACCCGGCCGCCCCGCAAGGAAGCGTTCCTCGTTCGCCGGGGCGTCACACCCCGGCGGACGTCACACCCTGAGGTGCGCCGGCGTCCGTCAGACGCCGGACGGGACCTCGGCCTTCTCGTCCGGGCCGCCGGAGTTTCCTTCGGCGGCCGCCAGCGCGCGGTTGCGGCGGACGGAGGACCAGAAGGACCATGCGATCAGGGCGACGCCGATGGAGCCGGTGATGACCTCGTGGATCTCGTACTGGATGGTGATCATGAGGATCACGGCCAGGGCGCCGATGGCGTAGTGGGCGCCGTGCTCCAGGTAGACGTAGTCGTCGAGGGTGCCCTGGCGGACGAGGTAGACCGTGAGCGACCGGACGTACATGGCGCCGACACCGAGGCCGAGGGCCATCAGGACGATGTCGCTGGTGATGGCGAAGGCGCCGATGACGCCGTCGAACGAGAACGACGCGTCGAGCACTTCGAGGTACAGGAACATGAAGAAGGCGGCCTTGCCGGCGAGCTTGACGGCGGAGACCGGCTTGCCCTTGCGCTTGGCCTCTTCCTCGGCCTCGTGCTCGCGCTCCTCTTCCTCCTCCAGCTTGTTCTCGAAGAAGCTGGAGAGACCGCCGACGATCATGTAGGTGATGAGGCCGGCGATGCCGGAGATCAGCACGGTGGAGGACTTGTCGACGTGGGCGCCGCCGTGCTGGTGGGCGTTGACGGCGAAGGTCATCGAGGTGATGAGCAGGACGATCAGCGCGATGCAGGCCGACAGCATGTCGATCTTGCCGAGCTTGGCGAGCGGACGCTCCAGCCAGCCCAGCCACTTGATGTCCCGGTCCTCGAAGATGAAGTCGAGGAAGATCATCAGCAGGAACATGCCGCCGAAGGCGGCGATGGACGGGTGGGCGTCCGTGACGAGCTGCTTGTACTGGTCCTCGTCGGTCAGGGCCAGTTCGACGGCCTCGATGGGACCGAGCTTGGCGGTGACCGCCACGATCACGACGGGGAAGACCAGTCGCATGCCGAAGACGGCGATGAGGATGCCGATCGTGAGGAAGATCTTCTGCCAGAAGGCATTCATCTTCTTCAGGATTCCGGCGTTGACCACCGCGTTGTCGAAGGACAGCGAGATCTCGAGGACGGACAGGATCGCCACGACACCGAAGGCGGTCCACCCCCCGTAGAGCACCGCTGCGACCAGGCCGAGCGCAGTGACTGCGAACGACCAGCCGAACGTTTTCAGAACCACTGGCTACCCAATCGTATTTTTTGGCAGGTCCCCCCGGGAGCAGCCCCCGGGGAGAGGTTCCCCGCCCCACGCGCCGGGCTTTGAACGAACCCGGAGACGTGCTTTAGGAAACATTGACCCCGAAGTCTAGAGCGATGCCCCTCAGCCCCGATGCGTACCCCTGGCCTACCGCCCTGAACTTCCATTCGCCGCCGTACCGGTACAGCTCGCCGAAGATCATCGCGGTTTCGGTGGAGGCGTCCTCGCTGAGGTCGTAGCGGGCGAGTTCCTGCCCGTCGGCCTGGTTGACCACGCGGATGAAGGCGTTGCTCACCTGGCCGAACGTCTGGCCGCGGTTGTCGGCCTCGTGGATCGAGACGGGGAAGATGATCTTGTCGCAGTGGGCCGGCACCTTCGGCAGGTCCACGATCAGCGACTCGTCGTCACCGTCCCCCTCACCGGTCAGGTTGTCGCCGGTGTGCTGCACGGACCCGTCGGGGCTCGTGAGGTTGTTGTAGAAGATGAACCACTCGTCGCCGAGGACCCGGCCGGACTCGCAGAGCAGTGCGCTGGCGTCGAGGTCGAAGGGCGCTCCGGTGGTGGAGCGAGCGTCCCAGCCCAGTCCGACGAGGACCTGGGTCAGATTGGGTGCGGCCTTGGAGAGGGAGACATTGCCTCCCTTGGCGAGCGTGACGCCCATGACGGTGGTTCCTCCCCATGAAGATGTACTGAACGCACGCCCGGGTCGTGCCCGAAGGCACGTCCGAGGCGTACGGAAAGGCGCGTCCGGCGCCGCACGGAAGCGTGCGGCGCCGGACGGAGCTGTGCGGCGGTTCGGACCGCAGGCTCAGACGTTGACGCCGAAGTCCTGCGCGATGCCGCGCAGACCGGAGGCGTACCCCTGGCCGACGGCACGGAACTTCCACTCCGCGCCGTGGCGGTACAGCTCGCCGAAGACCATGGCGGTCTCGGTCGAGGCGTCCTCCGAGAGGTCGTACCGGGCGATCTCGGCGCCGCCGGCCTGGTTCACGACGCGGATGAACGCGTTGCGGACCTGACCGAAGGACTGCTGGCGGTTCTCGGCGTCGTAGATGGAGACCGGGAAGACGATCTTCGCGACGTCCGCCGGAACGCCGGCCAGGTCGACCTTGACCTGCTCGTCGTCACCCTCGCCCTCACCGGTGAGGTTGTCACCGGTGTGCTCGACCGAGCCGTCGGCGCTCTTCAGGTTGTTGAAGAACACGAAGTCCTGGTCGTTGCGGACCTTGCCCTCGGCGCTGACCAGGATGGCGCTGGCGTCGAGGTCGAAGTCCGTCCCGGTGGTGGTGCGGACGTCCCAGCCCAGACCGACGGTGACTGCCGTCAGGCCGGGGGCCTCCTTGGTGAGCGAGACGTTGCCGCCCTTGCTGAGGCTGACTCCCACGAGTCCCTCCATTGGTTTCCAGGGGCAGCGCCCCCGTCGTTCGTTGGCATCGGATCAACGACTGGATCCTAGTGACCGGTTCCCGTCGCGAGCAGGCTCTTCGCCCGAAGAATCAGAGGGTGTCGAGGGCCTTGGCGTACTCATTGAGGTCACGGGCGTCCGGCAGACCGTTGACGACGGTCCACTGGACGACGCCCTCCTTGTCGATGATGAAGGTGCCGCGGACGGCGCAGCCCTTCTCCTCGTCGAAGACGCCGTAGGCGCGCGAGACCTCGCCGTGCGGCCAGAAGTCGGACAGCAGGGGGTACTCCAGGCCCTCCTGCTCGGCGAAGACGCGCAGCGTGTGGATGGAGTCGGCGGAGACAGCCAGCAGCTGGGTGTCGTCGTTGACGAACTTCGGCAGGTTGTCGCGGAGCTCGCACAGCTCGCCGGTGCAGACACCCGTGAAGGCGAAGGGGTAGAAGAGCAGCACCACGTTCTTGCGGCCGCGGAAGTCCTCGAGGCGCACGGTGCGCCCGTGGTTGTCCTTCAGCTCGAAGTCCGGGGCCTTGGTGCCGACCTCGATCGCCTCGATCGCCATTGACTCACGCATCCCTTCGTCGGTCCGGTTCGGTGCGGAACCACCCTACGCACAAGGCCCCCGCCGTCCTGATCGGCGGGGGCCCTGTCGGGTTCTGGGGGCGGTCAGCGCTTGCCGGCCTTGGCCGCCTTCGGGGTGACCAGACGGCTGCCGGTCCAGTCCTTGCCCGCGTTGATGCTCCGGGTCTGGGAGAGGCCCGCGGTCTGGGCGGCCTCGTTGATGTCGCTGGGCTCGATGTAACCGTCCCGGCCCGTCTTCGGCGTCAGGAGCCAGATCTCCCCGCCCTCGTCGATCAGGCCGATGGCGTCGACCAGTGCGTCCGTGAGGTCTCCGTCATCGTCGCGGAACCACAGCAGCACGACGTCGGCGACGTCGTCGTAGTCCTCGTCGACGAGCTCCTGGCCGATGACGGCCTCGATTGCCTCACGGAGCTCCTGCTCGACGTCGTCGTCGTAGCCGATCTCCTGGACCACCTGTCCGGGCTCGAACCCCAGCTTTGCCGCCGGGTTGGTCCGCTCCTCCGCGTGGTCCGCGGTCGCGCTCACGGCTTGCCTCCTGATCATGTCTTCGGAAAGTGCTTCGGCCGCGCGCGTACGCGTGGCGTTGGCCGTAGTCCACACGTGCTGGGCGGATCGCGCAAGTACCCGGCCGTCGAGACCGCCGAAACGGTGACTTTTGGGGCCGTCTCGCCGCAACTCCAGTCACCCTGCCGCCCTCGCACGTGCTGAGCACCACGACTCTTGACCCACTTTAGGGGCATCTACTCCATCTGTGCGCCCCTGGTCGGCGAACGACCGAACGGAACGCATGGCCGGACTGGGCGTAAGGTTGCGATTTGACCCCGACCGGGACCCCCGGGGCACCGCGGGACGGCCGCACTTCAGGGTTACCCCTCGGTAGAGATGACGTTTCCGTCGCCGGGGTAGACGATGGTGGCGGCGCGACCGCACCGCTCCCGACGCCCCTCCCGTAGGCACCACCGAACAGAAGGAACAGCGTGGCTTCCGGATCCGATCGCAACCCGATCATCATTGGCGGCCTGCCCAGCCAGGTCCCGGATTTCGATCCCGAGGAGACCCAGGAATGGCTGGACTCGCTCGACGCCGCCGTCGACGAGCGCGGCCGTGAACGGGCCCGCTACCTGATGCTCCGACTGATCGAGCGGGCCCGCGAGAAGCGCGTGGCCGTGCCCGAGATGCGCAGCACGGACTACGTGAACACCATCGCGACCAAGGACGAACCGTTCTTCCCCGGCAACGAGGAGATCGAGCGGAAGGTCCTGAACGCCACCCGCTGGAACGCCGCGGTGATGGTGTCGCGCGCGCAGCGTCCCGGCATCGGCGTGGGCGGCCACATCGCCACCTTCGCGTCCTCCGCCTCCCTGTACGACGTGGGCTTCAACCACTTCTTCCGGGGCAAGGACGAGGGCGACGGCGGCGACCAGATCTTCTTCCAGGGCCACGCCTCCCCCGGTGTCTACGCGCGCGCGTTCCTGCTGGACCGGCTGAGCGAGACCCAGCTCGACGCCTTCCGCCAGGAGAAGTCGAAGTTCCCGAACGGTCTGTCGTCCTACCCGCACCCCCGGCTGATGCCGGACTTCTGGGAGTTCCCGACCGTCTCCATGGGCCTCGGCCCGATCGGCGCCATCTACCAGGCGCGCATGAACCGCTACATGGAGGCGCGCGGGATCGCGGACACCTCCAAGTCGCACGTGTGGGCGTTCCTCGGCGACGGCGAGATGGACGAGCCGGAGTCGCTCGGCCAGCTCTCGATCGCCGCCCGGGAGGGCCTGGACAACCTGACCTTCGTGGTCAACTGCAACCTGCAGCGGCTGGACGGCCCGGTGCGCGGCAACGGCAAGGTCATCCAGGAGCTGGAGTCGCAGTTCCGCGGCGCCGGCTGGAACGTGATCAAGCTGGTGTGGGACCGCTCCTGGGACCCGCTGCTGGCACAGGACCGCGACGGCATCCTGGTCAACAAGCTGAACACCACGCCGGACGGCCAGTTCCAGACGTACGCGACGGAGACCGGCGCGTACATTCGTGAGCACTTCTTCGGCGACGACCACCGGCTGCGGGCCATGGTCGAGAACATGACCGACGACCAGATCCTGCACCTGGGGCGCGGCGGTCACGACCACAAGAAGATCTTCGCGGCGTACTCGGCGGCCCGGGCCCACAAGGGCCAGCCGACCGTGATCCTGGCGCAGACGGTCAAGGGCTGGACGCTGGGTCCGAACTTCGAGGGCCGCAACGCCACGCACCAGATGAAGAAGCTGACGGTCGACGACCTGAAGCGCTTCCGGGACCGGCTGCACCTGCCGATCACCGACAAGCAGCTGGAGAACGGCGCCCCGCCCTACTACCACCCGGGCCGGGACTCCGAGGAGATCCAGTACATGCACGACCGCCGCAAGGCGCTGGGCGGGTACGTCCCGACCCGTGTCGTGCGCGCGAAGCCGCTGGCGCTGCCGGAGGACACGACGTACGCCGCGGTCAAGAAGGGCTCCGGCCACCAGTCGATCGCCACGACGATGGCGTTCGTGCGGCTGCTCAAGGACCTGATGCGGGACAAGGAGATCGGCAAGCGCTTCGTGCTGATCGCTCCGGACGAGTACCGCACCTTCGGTATGGACTCGTTCTTCCCGAGCGCCAAGATCTACAACCCGCTGGGCCAGCAGTACGAGGCCGTGGACCGCGAGCTGCTCCTCGCCTACAAGGAGTCGCCGACCGGGCAGATGCTGCACGACGGCATCTCCGAGGCGGGCTGCACGGCCTCGCTGATCGCGGCGGGCTCGGCGTACGCCACGCACGGCGAGCCGCTCATCCCGGTGTACGTCTTCTACTCGATGTTCGGTTTCCAGCGGACCGGTGACCAGTTCTGGCAGATGGCCGACCAGCTGGCGCGCGGTTTCGTCCTGGGTGCGACCGCCGGCCGTACGACTCTGACCGGTGAGGGTCTGCAGCACGCCGACGGCCACTCGCAGCTGCTGGCGTCGACGAACCCGGGCTGCGTCTCGTACGACCCGGCCTTCGGGTTCGAGATCGCGCACATCGTCCAGGACGGTCTGCGCCGGATGTACGGCTCCAGTGCCGAGCACCCGCACGGCGAGGACGTCTTCTACTACCTCACCGTCTACAACGAGCCGATCCAGCACCCGGCCGAGCCGGCGGACGTCGACGTGGACGGCATCCTCAAGGGCATGTACCGCTTCAAGACCGGGGAGGCGGGCCGGATCCCGGCGCAGATCATGGCGTCCGGTGTCGCCGTGCCGTGGGCGCTGGAGGCCCAGCGGATCCTCGCCGAGGAGTGGAACGTGCGGGCCGACGTCTGGTCGGCGACGTCCTGGAACGAGCTGCGCCGCGAGGCCGTCGAGGTCGACCGGCACAACCTGCTCCACCCCGAGGAGGAGCAGCGGGTTCCCTATGTGACGCAGAAGCTGTCCGGCGCGGAGGGCCCGTTCGTGGCCGTCTCCGACTGGATGCGGTCGGTTCCGGACCAGATCTCGCGCTGGGTGCCCGGTACGTACACCTCGCTGGGTGCGGACGGGTTCGGTTTCGCGGACACCCGTGGTGCGGCGCGTCGCTACTTCCACATCGACGCCCAGTCGATCGTGCTGGCGGTGCTGACCGAGCTGGCCCGCGAGGGCAAGGTCGACCGTTCGGTGCTGAAGCAGGCGGTGGACCGGTACCAGCTGCTGGACGTCGCGGCCGCCGACCCGGGCGCCGCGGGCGGCGACGCCTAGCGGCCCAGGACACGACCCGGCCGCCGTCCGCGCGCGGACGGCGGCCGGCGCACGGGTGT